>CAZJWK010000027.1:0-25910 GCA_964549595.1 uncultured Sphingobacteriales bacterium
CCGGCAGAAATATTAGGATTGGAAGGTTATAACCAAAAGGTGGTTAACATCTTCAACGCTTTCCAATATCCTCATCCTAATTTCATAATTCTGGGAAAAGGCCGGCATAAGGCTGAAAAGTCTGTCGTTGCCATTGAAAATGAAGAATTTAAGGGATTTGGCTTTGTTCCTCAATCAGAGATTGACCCAATAAAACCAAGTGAATTAAAGCAACATATTCGACAAGTTCAGGAAACACCGGATATCCAATCCCTGATCCTCCAATACTTGAAGTGGAATAAGCGGGATAAGGTGCTTCCTTTTTAAGCCCAAACGGCATACTTAAAACCCGGAATTATCAATTCCTTCCGGCATAAATCAATTTTCCCTGTTTATTAAAATCCCTGCTTTGGAACTTGTAAAAATAAATACCCTGGGGACGGCCTTTTAACCGGATTTTTTGGTTATGCTTGCCGGCTTCCCGATTGGCCCAATGAAAGGTTTTGAAGGTTTCACCCTCGGTATTTTAGAGGGCAAAATCAAAAGCTATGGGTCAAAAAGGTTCAAACAAAAGTTTACCATTTTATCTGCAGGGTTAGGCAAACCTTTCAATATTGGGTTGCCGCCAAAGTTCGAATGTATCAAGGTTTAAAGCAATTAACCCTTGCAGTCCTTCCTTAGGGTAGGCACAACCATTGTCAATGTTGATGTGTGAGTGATTGTTTTGAATAGATTCTTTTATACGGGTGAAGGGAATTGGCGTATGGCCATGAATGATTTTTCTTCCTCCGGTTTGATTAAGGTCAATCGGGAAGTTCCGGATCCAAACCATGGATTCGTAATCCTGAAAAGGATCAGGCGCATTAAAATTAAAACCGGCATGGACCAGCAATAAATCAGGTAAGCTGAAAAAATAACGCAGGTTTTTAAAAAAATTCATGTATACCTCCGGCATTTCACCCGCATGATGAATACCAAAACTATCAAGGGTATCGATTCCTCCGTTTACGGACGCCCACAACTCATGGTAATAAGGATTATCGATTCCCTTTAAAAACATGTCCTCATGGTTTCCCATCAGGCAATAAAAGGAATAACCATTGGCCTGGTAAAACAGGATAAGGTCGATCACCTTTTTTGAAGTTGGTCCCCGGTCAATGAAATCCCCGAGTAAATAAATCGTGTCACTTGGGGCTATCCCAATGGTTTCCTCCAATAATTTTTCAAATGTGTCTCCACAACCGTGAATATCTGAAATGGCAATGCGCCTGCTTTCACTAACCATTTTGGGCTAAATACATTTTAATAAAGGCTAATCAAAAATGTCGGGATGCTTAAACGTTTTGTTCCAATGCGGTTAATGGACTGCATAGATTCCATGGATCGGGTTTCTTATCAATCAGGCTTAACTGGTAAAGCGTATCAATTACAGCGTCCAGGTTATCCTTATCCACTTGGTTACCGGTGGCCCATTTAGTTTGATTAAACCAGTTTTCCGCATCTTTGACAGACATTTCAAACCGTTTAGCCAATTTTTTGATGGAATCCGAATCCCGCATAAAATCTTCATTGGCCTTGTTAATCACTTGCTGAAGGGTTTTTATGGCAGGCGTTTGTTCCTTGATTAAGTCATCCCTGACGGCAATCACAAAAGCCGGCCAATTAGGAGTGGTTTCATCTATAAGTTTCAGGAGGCCATTGCTAACATAGGGTTGGGTGGTGTATTTTTCCCATAGTAAGATATCCGCCTCTTCGTTGGTTAATGCATCGACCATTCCTTTGAGGTCATTAGCAATAACGAGTTGATCCGTCTTAAGGGTCCAATGATTTTGCCTGGCATAGACAAATGCCATTAAGTGGGAACCGGAACCCATTCTGCTGATGGCAAACTGCTTTCCCTCTAATTCAGAAGGGGAATTGTAGGAAGCACGATTAGCGACATAAACACCCCAATTCAAAGGAGAAACCACAAAATTTTGAAGAATACGAAAATGGCCTCCCTGGCTTATTTTGGCTGCAATGCCTTCGGTAAGGGAAACAGCGAAATCCAGGGAACCATTTTCCAGGGCTTCTGTCATGGCACCGGTGCCTCCCGGGTAATCGACCCATTCTACATTGAGACCGGCTTTATTAAAATTTCCATTTTCAATGGCCAAATGCCAAGGCAGATTGAAATGCTCAGGCACTCCACCTATACGGAAAATCTTATTTTCAGACATAATGGATTTTTACCAAATAAGCAATTTTGGCTTCAAAAAGTTTAACAAATTTTAAGAATAAAGGAATTTGTTAAAGCTAAGAGAAGTGCGCTTTTTACTCCAGCTGGAAATTAAAACGCTTTATTTTGGTAGTATCTTTCGAAAACACTTCTGCCTCTATGCGCCTGCCTGTAAAGCAATTACAATTCGGACAATTGGGATTCAAAGAGTCCCGGCTCGCAATACTATCAGGGGTATTGGCAATGTTTATATTGGCAGAGCGAATATTCCTGCCCCAAAGAAAATTTTTGACTTTGGTTTTAACCTTTTCTTCGGCTGTTAAAGAGGTATCTGGTCTAAGTGAATCCAAACCCCAGGGTTCACAGTACGTTTCGTCATGATAAGTCATAGTCGTATCATATTCATTATCCTGGCAAGCAAACAAGGTGATGCCCAATCCAAATAGCATTAATAGGGCAGGCCTAAACGATTTAATGGGATTGCATTTCATAAGCGCAGCTTTTAGGTAAATTTTAATCACGAATATAGGATTTTGACCGGAATCATAGAATATCAATTAAAAAATGGTTTCAAACGGAATGGCATTAAAATTTTATTAATTCTCTAAATTCGGCCATGCGTCTAATACAGATTGGATCATCCTATCCATGGCAACATCGTAATCAGTCAAAAACTTTCCGGTCTCCCGGTTTGCCAAGGCCATGTTTATTGAGCAGCAATCGTGATCAAGCCCCCTGGATAGGGCAAAAAGGGCAGAGGTTTCCATCTCAAAATTTTGGATGCCCATCCCATTTAAGCGAAAAATCTTAAGGGTTGTTAAAAAATTGGAATGATTAACATTTAACCGCACAGACCTGCCCTGTGGCCCGTAAAACCCGGGACAAGTAGCCGTGATACCGCTAAAGCCAAGGTTTGAAAATTGCGACCTTAATGCCCCCGAACCGCTGAAAATGTAAAACGGGAAGGGCACTCCGTTTTCCTTGAAAAAATCACCGATTTGTTTCTGAAGGTGTTCTTCCTCAGGAAAAACGGGTAGGTCATAGAACTGAGCCAGGTTATCAAAACCCAAACCGAAATCACTGATGATGGGTGTACCCGGATGGATTTCTGGTTGCAGCGCACCACATGTACCAATCCTTACCAATCTAAGGTTGGTTTTGAAGGATTTTTCCACTTTGGCGGCTAAGTCTATATTAAACAAAGCATCCAATTCATTCACAACAATATCAATGTTATCCGTCCCTATGCCTGTAGAAATGACGGTCATGGGCATGCTCTGATAGTAGCCCGTATGGGTATAAAACTCGCGGTTATTTTTCTTTACCGTCACTGAATCAAAAAAAGCCGAAACCTTGGAAACCCTTTTCGGATCGCCTACCAGGATAATATTTTGGGCTACTTCTTCCGGGAACAAATTTAAATGGTAGATGCTGCCATCGGAATTCATCACCAATTCATCAGGTTCTAAATTGGGCATTTGCTTTGAGTGGTTAATTTTGTAAGGAAAATCATTAATTTTGTGCCAACAAAGTACCAAAAACGTTTATAAGATATTCAAAAATAAAAAAATACTGACAAAATGGATTTTTCAGACTTCAAAAACACAGCCCTTGTACCGATTGATTTCTCGGATGACTCTTTAGTGGCTTTGGATCATGCCGGAGCCATGGCCCACGTTGTTGAACATCAGGACTACAAAATAACCCTTCTTAATGTGATGGAAGGAGTTAGTCTGGAACAGCCCTATTTGCAAGGCAATCCGTTGCCTGATAACCAAAATCATGCTTTGATGATTGAGGGGGCCATCAGCCGTTTTCAAAAAATTATAGATTCACGTTTAAAAAATGTCAATGCAGAGGTTAATTATGCCGTAACAGGCGGGAAGGTATACAAGCAAGTTGCTGAAATGGCTGAAAAAATGGATGCCAATACCATTATTATGGGCACTAAAGGGGCTGAACATTACCACGGTTTTTTGGTTAGTAATGCCGCCAGGGTAATTCAGATTGCTTCCTGTCCCATAGTCGTTGTTAGGGAAAAAGGGTATGAAAAAGGTTACAAGAACATTGTTCTTCCATTGGATCTCACCAAGGAAACGAAACAAAAAACGGATTTTGCCATAAAAGTTGCTAACTACTTTAATTCAACCGTTCACATTGTGACTGTTTCTGAAGATGATGAATTCCTTAGAAAACGGGTTAACAACAATATGAATCAAGTGGAATCAATCTTGAATGATAACGGAGTGGAAACCACAGCCACTTCCTTAACAGAAACCCAGGGCAACTTTGCTGATACGACCATTAACTTTGCTAAAGAAAAGGAAGCGGACCTGATAATGATTATGACCCAACAGGAAATGTCATTTTCTGAATACATTTTCGGCTCCTATGCCCAGCGAATTGTAGGAAAGTCCCATATTCCGGTAATGTGTATTACGCCCAGAACGGATATTCACGGCTCTTTCGAATATCAGGAATCCTGGTACGGTTTGCGTTAAACCAAAAACAGGGAACCTGAGGTTTTTAAATTTTTCATTAAGAAAGTCCGTGTTTTATCACGGACTTTTTTTGGTTCTCCAAAACAATAAAGCTTGTTGACCTTAAGTGTTTCAGCGTATTTTGCCGGTGAACCATGGTTATTGACTGAAACCGCTATCACAATGGCCACTCTGCTTCTTAAGGCCCAAATCAATATATGGAAGCAGGCGTTTAAGCAATCTATTTTTAATTCTTTTTTGACCGGATTGGGCTTTTATCTTACCTGAGTTCGGAGAGGAACATAACCATAACTATCCGGCCAAAAAGCACTCTAAACCTATTGCTTAAAGGCTTAATTCATTTATTCTTTAATCTGTAAGCCATTCAATAAATCTTCCATTTTCCCTTTACTCTTGGGAAACATCTTCTGACTGGTAAAGGTGTGAAACTGCATTGAACCATCTGAATCCGAATAAAAATACGTGTAGTAAATGATGTCCATTCCCTTTAGTGTCCCTTCCATTTGCGTACAAAGTATGGTGTCTTTATTGACTACACGATACTCTTTTAAGGTAACACTCATGTTTTTTCCAATACGCTTAGCATTTTCCAGAGCAACACTCTGAAGATTCTCCAGGTCAATTTCAATATTCTCATAAATGATCAGTCCGTACACATCTCCTTCTTTCAATTCAAAGCCAAGCTCTGCTTCTTGATTAAGTTGGTTTGGATTGGTTTTCTTCCATAATCTGCTATCATAGGATACAACATAATCTTTTGGTGTAGCACTTGTGGTTTTGTTGGCATTTGAAGGCTTTTTCATAACCTTTTTGATATTTTGGGGAGTAGTGTAGGAAGCTGAAGGATTGTAATCCTCTAAATAAAGCCATGTACCATCGTTTTTAAGAATGACCGTGTCTCCTCCTTCCGTTACTGCTTTTTCCTGACCGTGAGTATTAGTTATGAATAAGTTGACTAAAACCAATGAAACGACTAAATAAAAGTAGTTCATAAATTACTTTTTAGTTCAAAAATAGAAGTTATAATTTTACCTTAAAAACTATGTTTTCCAAATTTTCCTTTAGGTAGCCTATGAGAAATAACTTTTAGATTGAAGTCATTTTACTTTTAGTTAAGGGGTTCTGGTAAAAATTAACAAAACAAACGATAGGGTTCATTATAAAACCCTTGACGCTGAATAAAAATGGTTTCTGGCAAACATTTCGCAATTTTAAATGTAAAATATCCTTGAGAAAACCTCAGATACGAATTAATTCAAGGACTAATAACCTTAAGATTGTTGAGCCTTATTTTTTATGAGGGAGTCTTTCAGCCTGGAATTTGAAAAAATTGGACAGGGTCAGCCATCCCCATTTTAAGGTAAATCTGCTTTTACCCAATTAAAATGGCAAAAACCTTTGGTTTATTAAAGGAACTTTTTACCTTGGTAGCTAAGCTTTAAAAGCTGTTTGGAAAAAATTTTTCGATTCTTTCATCCTAAAATGCTTGCATTTTATGACTCCGGAGCAACTTAAGCAATATTTCAACCAAACAAGGGAGCAAACAGAAAATTTATGCCTGCCTTTGCATAAAGAAGATTATGTACCGCAGCCCATTACGGATGTTAGCCCGCCCAAGTGGCATTTAGCCCACACAAGCTGGTTTTTTGAAGCGTTTATTCTGCGGGAATTTATGCCGGATTATGAGGATTTTCATCCCCTTTACAATTTCCTATTCAATTCCTATTATCAAAATGTAGGGGACCAATGGGACCGGCAACAAAGGGGTTTTTTATCCAGGCCGACTACTGATGATGTGTACAGGTTCCGTAAAGCTATCAATGAGCGGATGGAACAGGCTTTTGAACAAGTCCATGAAAGCCAATGGGAATCATTCAAGGAGCTTGTCATCTTAGGTTGTAACCATGAGCAACAGCACCAGGAATTGCTTGCTACGGATATTAAATACATCCTTTCTATGAGCCCTGTTTTTTCGGCTTATACCCGGAATAATCCCTTTGAAAAAGGTTTTGAAAACCCGAATTACAAGAACCAGGAATTTTTGGATGTTGAGGGGGGCTTACATGAAGTTGGCTATGAAGGCAATGGCTTCCACATGGATAATGAAAAGCCTGTGCATAAGGTCTATTTGAATGATTTTAAAATTCAAAACCGTTTGGTTACCAATGGCGAATTCCTTGAATTTCTTGAAGACGGGGGTTACGATGATTTTAACCATTGGCTTGATGATGGCTGGACTGAACTAAAAAATGGCGAGTGGGATGGTCCGCTTTATTGGCGAAAATTTGATAACCAATGGTATGAATTAACCTTGGCCGGTTGGCAGCCTTTAAAATTAGATGCACCGGTCACTCATGTGAATTTTTATGAGGCGGAGGCTTATGCCTCATGGGCAGGTAAAAGGTTACCCACAGAATTTGAATGGGAAGTGGCCGCAAAGCAAACATCGCCTGATGTTAGTATCGGAAATTTCGTGGATTACGGGTATTTCCATCCTATCCCCGCTAATCAGCCTGCTCACAGCCAAAATTTACTCCAACAAATTTATGGGGACAACTGGGAATGGACCTACAGCAGCTATTTACCATACCCGGGGTTTAAGCCTGCTCCCGGGGCCTTAGGGGAATACAACGGCAAGTTCATGATTAACCAAATGGTGTTGAGAGGAGGCTCTTGCGCCACGCCCAGCAACCACTTCAGAATTTCATACCGTAATTTTTTTCCGCCCAACAAACAATTTCAATTCTCTGGCTTTCGCTTGGCAGAGGACCGTTAAACCTTACCCGGTAAAATTTGTTAGACCCCATGTTTATCACCATACTCAGTATCCTAAAATTTCATTGATTATGGGACTTTCAGAAGAAAAAGAAGATACCCTCAAAGCATTTAAAAGCCATTTTGCACGGGAAGTGGGAAATGGGCTTTCAAAAAATCCTAAGGAGCTTTACTCCAAGTACATTTACGATGATCAAGGAAGTGCCCTTTTTGAGCAAATCATGGAGCTCGAGGAGTACTACCCGACCCGTTGTGAAAAAGCGGTTTTTGAAAAATATAAAAATGCGCTGGCCGGTTACATCACTGATAAACCCGTTAACCTGGTAGAATTAGGAGCGGGTAATGGTGAAAAAACCACCATCCTTTTAAAACATTTTCTGGAATACGGAAAAAATTTCAGTTTTTGGCCCCTTGATATTTCTGACTTAGCAATTAATAACCTGAAATCAAAATTGAGGGACGAATTGCCCGGTCTGGATTTTCAGGGCATGGTAGCAGATTATTTTGAAGGCCTAAAAGCCATCAAAAAACAAAATGATGCCAAAAACCTGGTGCTATTCCTGGGTTCTAACATTGGTAATTTCCCACCGCAGGAAAGGGATCAATTTATCAGCGACCTTAAACAAAGTTTAAAACCAGGGGACCTTGTATTTATGGGATTTGACCTTAAAAAAGATCCGCGGACCATTAACAAAGCCTACAACGATAAAGACGGCGTTACCGAAGCTTTTAATTTTAATTTACTAAATAGAATCAACCGGGAGTTGGGCGGAAATTTTGACCCCGCAAATTTCAGGTTTTATGCGGCCTATAACGCCTTAAATGGGGCCGTTGAAGCATGCTTGATTTCCAGAAAAAAACAAACTGTTTACATAGCCGCTTTAGGAGAAACCTTCACTTTTGATGCCTGGGAACCCATTCACACAGAAAGCTCATTCAAGTTTTCCCGGAAAGAAATTCAGGATATGGCTAACAGGCATGGTTTCCGTGAAAAAAGTGTCTTCTCCGATGAAGCCGATTATTATGCCAACGCCCTGTGGGAACGATAAAAGTCATTCAGAATTGCTTAATCGAAAAAGGGCCATTAAGTTTGAAAGGGAAAGCTTTAAAACAGTAGTGGTTAATGAACCAAAATATTGCTTGCCTTTTCGGCTTATTGCTTTTTTTAATTCAAGGTTGCAACCCGGTTAACCAAACCCGGGACCAAGTGGAAGGGGTAGAAAGTCCTTTTTACCAAAAAACCACTTTTTCCCTCAGATTATTAGATAGCAACAATCATTTCCCAAGCCAAAGCCATCAAAATTTATACGATATTCATCTATCGTTGTTCAAAGCTTTGCTGGACGGAAAAATAAAAGGTTATGAGGGGAATAACCTGGCTGAAGCTTATTCAGTAAAAAAAATCCGTAACAGGGCAAGGGTTTCCGGTTACGATCCTCCTGAACAATCCTTGAAAAATCCTAAGGTCCGTAAAAATTTCCTTGCCAATATTGATCGTAAACGTTTTATTCAATACTATGTCACGCTGAAATGGAACTGGGACATTAAGGATGGAAAAGCCGGGATAAGCATCTATAACTTAAAGCCCATTCACATTCCTTCAGCAGGAGGGGTTTCTTTGGGCAAACAGCATTTGTGTGCCATTCGGTACGAGGATGCTTTGAAACACCTTTCCGAAAAGCAACAAGACACTTTATTTTCCCGTATTCGTCAAAGCATTTTCAACCAATTATCTCAATCCGATGCGGTTGACAGGGAACTCAGTTACCAGGGCAGTCCAACCCAAAAAGGGGTTTCTTTCACAAAAAGAGCCCTGCCTTTTTCCAATCCTCATGATTCTACCTCAAGTGACCTCGAACGCATGTTTTACCAAACCCACCTCAAAATTTATGAGAAGGCTTTGGCTGGCTCCGTAAAAGGCTTCAAAAACGACAGTTTGAAAAATTATTATTCGGACTCTGTCCTGAAAATGCGCGGGGCCAATAGGGAGGTGATTAAATATCATCCGAACCCCTCAGATTACCGTTACAAAAGGGACACCGTTGTTTACGAAAAACACGATCCTGAGGAGACACGGCGTTATCGGATTTTAGAAAAATGGAAAAACAGGAATAAAAAAGGCTTTACCGTTAAACAAAAAGCGTTGTCCATTGCTTACCGTGACGAAAGGGGAGGGGTTATCCTGCCACCACGAGATCTATTCTGGATAAAAATGGATGAATTAACCGAAGCGCTTCCCTATACCAAAAGCAATTGGCTTAAAAAGTTTCTACTACTCAAACTACAGAGAAAGTTAAGCGATAAGGGTTTTGAATTCTGATTTTTAATCTTGGAGTATAAAAGTTTGCTTTACCTTTTTTCCGCTTTGAAAGTAGACCTCAAGAATAAACTGGCCGGAGTCTATATCCTTCATCTTAACCTTGATGGGATTTTTTGATCTTCCTTCTAATGATTTGATGCGCTTACCATTGATATTATAGATGTTAAGCCTTCTTACGGATTGTACAGGCTTTGAAAATTTAACTTTGATCAAATCCTTTGAAGGATTGGGATAGATTGTCAGGCCTTTTTCGCCTTTTCCTGAAAGCGTTTGCGGTAGTCCGGAAGCAGTGTGGTCTTTTTTCGCAAAACAATACTCGCCCTTTTTTACCTTGTTAATGGTGATATAACCTCTTTTACCCAGGAATTGAAGATCATAATCCGGATGAACTCGCCAATCGGTTTTACTATCAGGCCTGTACATAACCCTGAACGAATCTTCATGATTAAGGTTTAGGTTACCCGGATCATTCCTTTTGTGGTATTCCAGGTTAGCTTTTGCCTGGAAAGAATCCGGAAAAATGCCATGAATAGTCCAATAATGGTTATCTGAAAGTTTATAACCCGGATTTTCCCCGTTATAGGGATCCGGTTGAACCCAACTTTTCTCTAACAAAATCAAGGCTGAATCCTTTATTTTATCTACCACCAATTCAATGTCTGAACGATTGAAATTAATGGTTTTTGGGTTCTTAATTTTTTCCCTGGAAGTGGTTTTGGCATCGCTTATCCGGCTTTCCGGATCAAGGACCAGCATCTCGGGTTCAAAATTCAGGCGGAAACGAAAATCGGTTATCTTCCCGGTAACCTGGCTTTGGTAATTTACCGTATCCCATTGTTTATCAAAGGCAGTAATCGTTAGGGGCACTTCCTTGTATAATTCCGGTGCTTGATGGAGTTTTTGCTGGATGCTTCCCGATATTTCATAGAGGTTGCCATTTTTAGTAGTGTTTAAATCCCTTAACGCAAAATGCGGAAAACCCGGGCTAAAAACCCAGTTTTGGAAAAAATGGGAAAGGTCAGTCCCGGTTGTTTCACTCAACGAATCCCTGAGCCTTTTTGAGGTTACCGCCTGAAAAGCATTTTCCTGTAGGAATTTTCGAATACCCGCTTTAAACAAGCTATCCCCGAGGTAACTTCTAAGGGTATGCACCACATCCGCTCCTTTATTATAGCTATGGGTTCCGTAGGTCACACTGTGGGGAACGGGTACCAATGGACGGTAACCACTGTCATCGATATGGGCACTGTTGAGAACACGGTAATGATTTTGCCTTACCGCGTTATTATAGGCTTCATCCCCATAGGCCTGGGCTAAGTAAAGAAATTCGGAAAAAGTGGCCCACCCCTCGTTAATCCACATTTCTTCGGCTTCATGGCAAGTTACCAGGTCACCCCACCAATGATGGGATAATTCATGAGCCCAAAGCCTTTCATTGCTGGTACTCTTACCCAAGCTATTTGAAGGAAATGCAATATTGGTGGCATGTTCCATGGCACCACTGTTAAAAGGTACGGACACATAACCTACTCTGGGAAACCGGTGAGGACCATAAAATTCCTCAAAAACCGAAAGGGCTTTAGGAATATTTTGAAAACCCTTTTTCAACCTGGTGGTATCCCCCGGCTTAACCGCATAAACAATGGGAAACTTACCGTTTATTCCCTGATACATTTCCTTGATGGTAGTATAAGGCCCCACTGCCATAGACGCCAAATAGGAAGGAATGGACTGATCCATGGACCAATGCCAGCTCAGGTCCCCGTTAGGAAGGGTGTCAACATTGGTTAGCAAGCCATTACAAAAAGCTTTTTTACCGGGTTGAGTCCGGATTTTGAAATCGTAAAAGGCACGGTCGGTGAAGTTATCCACACAGGGAAACCAAGCCCTTCCGAAATTATGGGGTTTGGCTTCAAAACCTACGCCTAAATTAAATGCCACATTGTTTCTAAAATAAAAACCGCCCCAGCCGGAAGGATCTTTAGCCGGTTTGCCCTTGTAAAAAACGTTGACTTTGCCGGTATCCGCCTTGTCATAAGATTGAGCCAGGGAAATGGTTAGTAAGGTGTCATTGTATTGATAGGATAGGGGTTGACCATCGCTTTTAATGGAATCAATCCGAAAGCCCAATAAGTCCAGTCGAACCTCTTTTAATCCATTTTTGCGTGCCAAAAAGGTTATTTCCGTTTGGCCGGTTAAAGTTTTGTTACTGAAATCCGGTTGAAGGTCTAAAAGATAGTGGTGAACATCTAAATCCGGTTGTTCTTTATCGCCACCTGCCTCTGTCCAAAAAGGCTGCAAGCAAATAGCTGTCAACAACAGCCCGTAATAAAATCTAAAACGTTTAATCATCTTTCATGCTTTTAACCACCAAAATTCCTTAAAAAAATCCTTTCCTACAATAAAAAGTTTGGTAAACTATTGGTTTGGTTTTCCAAAAGCATTGTCACATCTAAATTATATTTTATACGATAAGCCCATTTAAGTTTTATCAATCCCAAAATAAGCAGTAAATTCGCCCCCGTTTAAATTGACTAAAATATTGTGAATGGCAAGCGAAGAAGAATTCCAGGAGAATATTATTCCCATTAACATCGAAGAGGAGATGAAAACGGCTTACATCGATTACTCGATGTCCGTGATTGTCTCCAGGGCCTTACCGGATGTACGTGATGGCATGAAGCCTGTTCACCGGCGGGTTTTATACGGAATGTCTGAATTAGGCCTTGCGCATAACCGACCCTATAAAAAGTCAGCCAGAATTGTGGGTGAAGTCCTCGGAAAATACCATCCGCATGGGGATTCTTCAGTTTACGAAACGATGGTCAGGATGGCCCAACCCTGGGTTATGCGTTACATGTTAGTAGATGGACAAGGGAACTTTGGTTCAATGGACGGAGACAGTCCGGCTGCCATGCGTTACACGGAAGCCAGGTTAACCAAGATTGCCGAAGAACTAATGGTTGACATTGACAAAAACACCGTTAATTTTCAACCTAACTTTGATGAGTCTCTACAGGAACCGACCGTTTTGCCTGCCAGTTTCCCCAATTTGATTGTGAACGGGGCATCGGGGATTGCCGTGGGAATGGCTACCAGTATGCCGCCCCATAACCTCTCTGAAGTGATAGATGGACTTATAGCCTATATTGATAACAATGAAATTACGGTAAACGAAATTTTAAACTACGTTCAAGCGCCTGATTTCCCGACCGGTGGAATAATTTATGGCTATGACGGGGTGAAGGATGCCTATGAGACCGGAAGGGGAAAAATTGTAATTCGTGGAAAAGCCGAGATTGAAGAGAATAACAAGTCCCGTGACCGCATCATCGTTAATGAATTGCCTTTTATGGTCAACAAGGCGAATATGATTTCCAAAACGGCTGAGTTGGTAGAAGATGGTATTTTGGAAGGCGTAGCGGATGTGAGGGATGAATCAGACCGGGAAGGTTTGCGGGTTGTTTATGAATTGACACAGGATAGCATTCCCCAGGTTGTACTGAACAAATTATACAAATACACCCAGCTTCAGACTTCTTTCAGCGTCAATAACGTGGCATTGGTGAATGGGCGGCCGGAACAGCTGAACATGAAGCAGCTCATGAAGCATTATGTGGACCACCGGCACGATGTTGTGATTCGCCGTACTCAATACGAGCTTGCTGAGGCTGAAAAACGGGCCCACATTCTGGAAGGGTTATTGGTAGCCATTGATAACCTGGATGAAGTGATTGAACTGATCCGTAATTCTCAAACCCCGAATGATGCGCAAAACGAGCTCATGAACAAATTTGAGCTTTCTGAAGTCCAGGCGAAGGCAATCCTGGACATGCGCTTACAAAAGTTAACCGGTTTAGAAAGGGATAAAGTCAAACAGGAATACCAGGAACTTCAGGAACGGATCAAATACCTCAAAGACCTTTTGGACAATGAGGATATGCGAATGGACCTGATTAAAGACGAGCTCCTTGAGGTCAAGAAAAATTACGGTGATGAAAGGCGTTCGGAAATCGTATACAGTGGGGAAGAAATCAATATAGAAGACATTATTCCCAATGAGGCGGTCATCATTACCATTAGCCACAATGGTTACATTAAGCGAACCGCTTTATCGGATTACCGGAGACAGGGAAGGGGCGGTAAAGGTTCCAAAGGAACAGCCCATCGGAGTGAAGATTTTACGGAATATTTAATGGGTGCCAATACCCATAATTACATGCTCTTTTTCACCGAAAAAGGGAAATGCCATTGGTTGAAAGTGTATGAAATTCCGGAAGGAGGTAAAAATACCAAAGGAAGGCCTATCCAGAATATTTTGGAACTGGAAAAGGATGATAAAGTAAAAGCCTATCTGAACGTGGATAACCTGGATAATGATGAATACCTGGATAGCAATTTTATATTTTTCTGTACCAAGAAAGGAGTGGTGAAAAAAACCCCGCTAAGGGCTTTTTCCCGTCCAAGAGCCGGTGGAATCATTGCCATCAGTATACAGGAAAATGATGAATTGCTGGAAGTAGACTTGACAAGTGGGCATTCTGAAATCCTGCTTGGGACCAATTATGGCCAGGCTATTCGCTTCAAGGAAGATGAGGTACGTTCTATGGGGCGAATGGCTTCCGGTGTGAGGGGCATTCGATTGAGCAACAACCAGGACGCTGAAGTGATAGGTATGGTTAGTGTCAATGATCCTCATACTACCATTTTAACGGTTTCCGGAAAAGGATTCGGGAAGCGGACCGAACTTGAAAATTACCGGTTAATTAAGCGGGGAGGAAAAGGGGTTAAAACCATGACCATCAATAACAAAACCGGTAAACTCATTGCTCTGAAAAGTGTGGCAGATGATGATGATTTGATGATCATCAATAAATCCGGTATTACCCTTCGGATGGCCATGGGAGAAGTGAAAACGACCGGGAGAGCCACACAGGGGGTGAAATTAATCAAGCTGAACAAAGAGGATGAAATTGCTGCCGTTGCTAAAATCAAAGTAGAAGATGAAGAAACAGGGGAAGAGGATTCACCTTCTGCGGAAACCAGTGTCGAGCAAAATGAAAAGGAGGAAGATCAAAGTGAGGAAGGTGAAGAAGCAAGTGAAAACCCTGATTCCGATGAATAAGCCCTTTTGGTAAAATTTTTGTTTAACCTTACAAATAAATCCCATTCAAAAACCACTTACTATGAAAAAATTACTGGTCATTTTACCGATGCTTTTTCTGGTTTTTAAGGCCTATGGACAATCCGATCGCGTTACAAGTGCCTGGAATAACCTTAAGTACAATGAACTGAAAAAGGCCAAGAAAAACATTGACAAAGCCGTTAAGCATGAAGACACCAAAGACGAGGCTAAAACATGGCTTTACAGGGGTCACGTTTATTATTCCATTGATACTTCTAAAAATGAGGAATTCAAAAAGCTGAGCGAAAACCCAAAGGATGTGGCCATTCAATCTTACAAAAAATGCAAAGAATTGGATGATGCCGGGAGGTATTCAAACAAAATGCTGAATCAGGTGATAAAAACCGGTATTAATCTTTTCAATGCGGGTGCTGAGGATTATAACAAAGCACTGAAAATTATGAAGAAAACGCCCGCTGATTCCGGGCTATCCCCGGAAGATAGCATGGCTTTAAAAGAAAATTTCAGTAAAGCTTTAACCCATTTTGAGAACCATTTCCTTTCCATTGAATTGGGTGGCAAATATGGTAATTTTATTCCTAAAAATATTAAAAAAGCAGGTATAAACCCCAATAAGCCATATCTTTATGCGGGTTATGCCGCATATCAAACTGGTAAATACCAAAAAGCCAAAAAATACCTCCGAAAACTTATGGAGGATGATACCGAAAAAATAAAGGCTTACCAATATTTATCGGATGTGCATTTAACCACCGGTGATACCGCTAAAGCGTTAAATATCATTGATTCGGGAAGGAAGGCCCTTCCGGGTAATAAAGTCCTTCAAACCAAAATGTTGAGGATTTATCAACAAAAAGGAGATGTGGAGAAATTAATCAAAAACCTTGAAGCTTCTATTAAAGAAAACCCGAATGATTTGCAGCTTTATCGGGTCTTGGCAGGGACTTATGAAAAGCTGGCAACAAAAGCGAGGGAAAACGACAATCCTGAAAAAGCCCAAAAATACAAAGATAAAGCGAGAAAAACCTATGAAAGGCTATTGGAGAAATACCCGGATAATTTTAAAGCCAATTATAACCTGGGGATCATGTACTATAACATCGGGGTAGAAAAATTTAAAGAGAGTAAGGATTTAGAGGATAATGAAAAAATTAAGCGTTTACAGGAAACGGGTAAAAAACAATTTGAAAATGCCATTCCTTATCTGGAAAAAGCATTCCATAAAAATTGTGCGGATGATAACCTGTTTAAATCCCTGAAAAATGTTTACCGGAGAACAGGTAATAATGAAAAAATTAATAAGCTGGAAGAAGCCAGGGAAGACCAAAACCAGGTTACCATCAATGTGAAGGGAAAATCCGGGCAAAAAGGCACTGTGACGATTACCCACAGTGGAAAAACCACCAAATTCCAAAACATTTCATTCAGTGATGAAGAAGGTTCTTATATTGGTTGGGATACCGATATTTGTCCTTATGGAGATAAGGTAAAAGTAAAAGTGGAAACCAATGAAGGTGATGAACAGATTACCACCAAAATTTACCAAATGGGTGAAGAACAGAAGAGTACCAACAAAAAAGCATTTACTTATCAAGTAAAATAAAGGGATTTAGAAATTCCTGAATGATTAAAAAAAGCGAATCTTTACGGGTTCGCTTTTTTTATTATGGACCTCATATTAGTTAGGGAACACAAGTTTTCAAAATCCAGCCATTTCAAAATGGGGTAAAAAGGGTTCGGGTTTAAAAGGAATTGGAGATTCCATACATCTATTTAACATAATATAAATTATTTAACAAAAAGCGGAGGTTTTTGCGCCCAATTTTTGACCAATTGTTAAGCAGTATGACCAATTTTTTTAAGGCGCCAGTTGTAATACAAAACACTGACTAAAAAACCTATGCCTAAACCCATCAGAATAAAACCCGCAATGATAAAACTTTGGCTAACGTCAAAATAAGAATACAATGGTTGAAAAATAATGGGTGAAAAAAATTGACCCAGGAAAAATGACATGGTTACCCCACCCATAATCCGGCCTCTCAAATGCTCAGGCGCTAAATTTAATAAGCAAGTATTGGTATTGGGCATTAACATTCCCATGCCAAAACCACAAACCAAAAGCCCGAGAATAATTAATAAGTATATTTCCGAAAATGAAATGACCAAAAATCCGGAACCCATTGCCAGAAAGATTAAAAAGTAAATAAAATTGTAGGTCGCCCTGGCTTTTATACGCGTATAAAACAAGGAAGTCGTACCGCCTGACAATGTTGCACAAGCAATGGCCAAACCCACTTTGGTACTACTTACTTGCACCACATCTTCTAAGTAAAAAGGCAACTGCGTTGGTATCATGTAGAAACTGGCCATGAAGAAAAAAGCAATCCCATAAATGAAAGCCACAAACCCCTTAGGATAAGGATCATTTAGGTGTTCATAATCCGAATCTTCCTGTTCCTTCCCAACATCTGGCTCATAAAGGCTGAATAATACCAACGGTAAATAAAGCACGGGAATGCTAAACAACAAAAAAGGCATGCGCCATGAAAATTCTGCTAAAAACCCGCTTAAAGAAATAAAGACCACACCGCCATAGGCCATAAAAGAAGCTTGGTAACCCATAAATTTGTTTCTGTCTTCCCCCGCGAAATAATCACCGATAAGCGTTGTAACGGTAGTCATGATGCCGGCAACGGCTATTCCCACTAAAATACGGCCCATCAATATAAGGTAGATAGAATCCAGATAAGAACCTGAAGTCCCTCCCACAACAAATAAAACAATGGAAAAAACCAACAACCTTATCCTGCCGAAATGGTCCAGCACATAACCAGCCAGTGGTGAACCTATGCCTATAAAAAGGGCCGGAATGGTTAAAATTAACTTGGTTAGAATGTTGATGTAAGCAATGCCGTCAAAAGCTTCTCTAATTTTAGGCAATATCGGGGATATCGTAGCACCTACCATTACCGTAAGAGTACTTGCCAGTAAAAGGGTCACCTTCAAGAGAAATAAGTGCGTTTTGCTGGAAGCCATTGATTTATTTCCGGGTTTTAATCATTGAAAAACGGCGGGTACAATCTTGCATACAAAGCCAATGGCAAAAAGGTTTACCCAATAACAGCCACGCTAAGGTATCCAGAAAGAGGCCAATTGTGCTGATGGGTTTTAAAAGGGTTGCAGGAACTTATCTTCTTCCACAGCAGAGCGTTCACCAAGGTAAAACCATTGGATACCGTTGAGGTAACGATTAAAAACCCGATTTATGGTTTCGACACGGAGCGATTTGATCCATTTTTCCATAACCTCTGAATTCACCCAGGAATGGAGCATTTCTGCCTTTCCCAGGTGATAAGCTTGTTTTTTGGTGGTTTCCCTTTCCAGAAAATATTCGGTTAAAAACCGTTTTTTCTTAAATACCAGTTTTACAGAATCAAATCCATTTCTTTTTGTTTCCTCAATGGTTTTGATGAAAGCATCAGCCAGGTCAGAGGGGTTTTCAGATTTTCCGGTAAAAAACCCTACCGGTTTACTCAAAGGTAAAACCCCGAGCTTTAAGGCCCCTTCCCGGACCGCGCCTTTTTTCGTCCTTTCTTTCAGTTTTGTTTTTAGCATGCTTAAAGCAAAGCGCATGGCAAGGTTTTCTTTGGTACCTGCGGGCGGTACGCTGAAAAAGCCCCGAAGGTGATTGGCCTCAACATCTTTGTCAAAATACCCTATGCTGGATTGATTGATTTCAAGCAAAGTATCTGCGGGGTATTTAAACGCTTTTTCCGGCAATCCCCTCAAAAGACCTTTCAATTTATTGGTCAAAGCAAATGAATCCAGATTTCCTGAGGACACGGTCATAGCCCTGTTACTTGTCATCATAGCCTTGAAATAAAGAAGAACGTCCCTCCTTTTTAATGCTTTGAGGCTTTCAGCCGTTCCCATGGGATGCTTGGAATAATCCCCGGATTGAAATGCAAATGCCATTGCTTGGTCCGCAAGATATGATTCCGGCCTATTTGTACGCTTTTCAGCTTTTTTAATCAAATCTTTTTTAACCGCTTTAAAAATTTTTCGGGGAAAATCCGGACGCTGAATCAATTTCCGGATCATTTTCCATGCTTTGGGCCAATTTTTCTCAGGAACCTGCACCTGAAGTACACTATAATCCCTTTGGGTTTTATAATCTAATTTAATCCCGGTTTTTTTTAGTTTATTTTCCCATTCCCGGGGCTTTGTTCCTTTGGGACCACTTTCAATAAGGGATTGAAGGGCTAAAGCTTCTATCCCTGCCATTTTTTTTGGATAATTGGCTACCCCACCTTTTACAAACACATTAAAGCTGATCAAATCCCCACTGAGGGGTTTTAATAAATGCTTTTGGCTATCTACCATCAAAACCTTGACGGATTTTGGCTTGGGTTGCTCAGGCTTTTCCGCTTCTTGAGCCTTTTGCGCATCCTGGGAGCAAGCCACCAAAACCCCGAGGCTTAAAAAAAGTAACTGATTGTTAAAAATGGCCTTTATTTTATCATGCATGGAGCAATGGTTCTCATTTTCTATTATTCATTAGCCTTTTTTGGAAAGGTAATTTCAAACCTCGCACTTCGGTCCTTTTGCCGTTCTTCCTTATCAGCAGTTTTTTCTCTTTCGCCATGACCAATAATTTCAATTCGGTCAGCAGATACCCGATCCCATTTCACAATCAAATCCTTAGCGGACTTAGCCCTTTTACGGGATAATGCTTCATTATACCAACTTGGACCGGTGTAGTCCGTATAACCGTGAATGGTTAACTGGGCTTCAGGATTTAGCCGCATGATGTGTTCAATATCTTTTACCGTTGCTATATCGGCACTGTCAGAGATTTCTGCAGAATTTAAGGCATAGAGTGCAGCATATTTTTCAATGGGCTTGGTGTTTCTTGCCACTTCATTAACTTCCGATTTTTCCTTTTGCCTGGGTGAAACCAAGGCGCCACGGGAATAGGAATTTTCAACCAAATAATTCTGGACAAAATCCTGGATATCCGAGAGGGTCACCGCTTTAATGCTATCGGCCAAAGTGGCATAATAAGGTAAATCAGCGGATGCCCAGTAATAAGTAATGGTATGAACCTTTTGCGAAGTTTTTTCCCGCTTATAGATTAATTTATTGGTTAACTTTCGTTTGGCCTTTTCGAGCTGACCCCTGGAAAAATAACCCAAACTATCCCAAAGGTTTACTTGATGGGTTACTTGTTCAGCGACTTTCTTTATTTGATCAGATTTTGGCTTAAGCCGGATACCCAAACGCCCCACATGATGAAGGGGTTGATAAAAAAACGAAGCATTGTAGACTAAGCCACTGTCTATTAAATGTTGTTTGAATTTTGTACGCTCCATGGAAAGCAATTCCTTGAATAAAATGGCTGTATAAGTGGGTTTAAGTTTGCCCCTGGTATCCGGACCATGAAAAGCAAAGGTTAAACCGGGGGTATCCACTTTTTCGCTTTCCACTAAAAAGGATTGGTTGCGTTCAAGCGGGTCGAACTCAGGTACGGGATATTTTTCAAAGATGTTAAAGCCTGAGCTTTCCCAACTGCCGAAAATTTTTCTGATGGCCCTTAGCGTTTTCCGGGTTTTAACATCTCCTGCAACCACTAACAAGGCATTATTGGGATAAAAATACCGCTCTCTAAGATGTTTTATTTCTTTTCGGGAAAATTGATTAAGGGTATTGCCTACACCTTTAATTTCCTTCCTGGAGGAATGTGGGCCCCAAAGCTCATGCTTTAGTTTTTTTGAAAACTGGAATTCCGGTTTTTTCCTGATCTTTTTCAATGCTTGCAAAACCGCATTTTTTTCTTTTTCGATGGCCCCTTCGTACAATTTCGGATGCCTTGTGCACGCATTGAGAAAATTCAGGCCATAAAACAAATCAGATTTATGAACCGTAAAATGAAAATGGGTCCTTTCCAACCCTGTTTGGGTATGAAGCTTTGTGCCCATTTGACGGGCCCTTTTTTGTACTGCTTTCTTAGAAGGATAATTCCGGTTGGCCTGGAAAAATAACTGCTCATAAAAATGATTGAGCCCGTTCAAGGTGCTATCTTCGGTAATGGCACCACTTTTAAAAGCGATATCCAGGGTCACCAGCGGAACTGTGGTATCCCTCACAAGGAGTATATCCAAACCATTCTTGATTTCCGTAAAAGTAAAATGAGAAGGAAATGGGCCGGCATCTTTTTTCTCGGATGGTTGATTCAGAGAATCTGATGTATTGTTTTGGGAATTTTCTTCGGTAACCTGAGCCCTTAGGTTCCCGGTAATAAGCAGGATAGACAAAATTCCGGCAAAAATAAGGAATCTTCCCATTGAAGGCGATGTTTAGACATTAATTTCAAGCGCAAATATAAGGAAATTCTCAAAAGTCAAGGATTTCTGGAGTTTCCCCAAAAAGTTAGTCGAAATTCAAGGATGGCTGGAAAATTTCTTTTAGTGGTAGTTTTGGCTGGTCAGTTTACTCAGGTATGCCACGATTATCAGGGCAAGAAGTAACCCATGGAATAAAGAAACTCGTGGCACACCTAATTTTTTAAAGAAATTTACTGAAATTCTTAAAAAAAGGATTGCACCTTGTTGGTCTACAGAATCCCTGCCATTACTAATTATACAATTAGCCGAGGATGATTTTTAAGGAAACTCCAGCAAGGATTTAGAAAAGGAATTCCCCTGTTTAGCTAACCCTTTTCCGACCTGATTCGCTGAAGGAGTTTGCGGGTTGATTGATCATGATGAGCAAATTGTTCAGGGTTACGGATATCGTCCAATAATGTTTTTGCAAGGGCTTTTCCCAACTCTACGCCCCATTGATCAAAGCTGAAAATATTCCAAATATAACCCTGGACAAAAGTTTTATGCTCATAAAGGGCAATGAGTTGACCAAGGGTATAAGGGGTTAACCGCTGGTAAAGTAGGGTGTTGGAAGGCCGGTTGCCCTCAAATGCTTTATAAGGCACTAACTGACGGATATTTTCCCATTCAAAACCTTTTTCCCTGAGTTCCTCCTGAACCGCTTTTCTGCTTTTTCCGGTCATCAAGGCTTCAGATTGGGCCAAACAATTCGCTAAAAGGATTTCATGGTTTTCGGCATAGGGATTCTGGTGGTTAATGGGGGCTAAGAAATCGCAAGGGATAAGGGGGGTTCCCTGGTGCAGCAATTGAAAAAAGGAGTGTTGGCCATTGGTACCGGGTTCCCCGAAAATAATCGGCTGGGTCGGATAATTGACCCTTTGGCCTTCTCGGTCCACACTTTTTCCGTTGCTCTCCATCGTCAATTGCTGCAGGTGTTTGGGAAAGTTGGCCAAATATTCATCATAGGGTAACACCGCTTCAGCCCTTGCTCCAAAAAAGTTGTTGTACCAGATGCTTAACAAAGCCAATATAACGGGTAAGTTATTCGCAAAATCGGCTTCCCTGAAGTGCTTATCCATGGCATAAGCCCCTTTCAGCAAGGATTCGAAATGATGATAGCCAAGGGTAGCTGCTATGGGTAACCCTATCGCAGACCAAAGGGAAAACCTACCCCCTACCCAGTCCCATAAAGGAAACACATTATGCTCAGCCATTCCGAATTGTTTTGCCTTTTCTTCGTTGGCTGAGACCGCAATAAAATGATGCTGGATTTCCTCTTCAGCATTGGCTTGCGCCAGAAACCACTCCCTTGCAATATGGGCATTGGTTAGGGTTTCCTGCGTGGTGAAGGATTTAGAGGCCACAATGAAGAGAGCCCTTTCAGGATCCACTTTTTTCAAGGTTTCATGGGCATCCGTCCCATCCACATTGGCAATGTAATGGACCTCCATATTGTGCTGCCAATAAGGTTTCAGGGCTGAAGTTACCATCTCGGGGCCCAGATGAGAGCCGCCAATGCCAATATTGACAATTTGCCGGATGGGTTTACCGGTGTAACCCAACCAATCACCATTGCTAATTTGATCACACAAATGTTTGATCCGGCTGTAAATTTCCCGGATTTCAGGCTTTACATCCTTTCCGTTTACCCACACGGATTCTTCAGACTGATCCCGCAAAGCGGTATGAAGCACAGCCCTGTTTTCGGTTTCATTAATGGGCTCACCGGAAAACATGGCTTCAATGCCCTTCTCCAGCTCCATCTCATTAGCCAAATTTATGAGACTGGTAAAAGCAGCGTCATCAAGCCGGTTTTTGGAAAAATCCAAAAAAAGCTGATCAAATTCGCAAGAAAATTTTTCAGACCTGTCGGGATCCTGGTCAAAAAGGGTTTTCATTTCCAGGTCCTTAACCCGTTGATAATCATTGTCCAGTTCACGCCAGGCCCTGTTATCCCGTGGATTTTTGCGTTTAAGCATTATTAAACCTTTTTTTAGGGTAAGTCCGGTAAGATTTCAAATTTACAAAAGGAATGGCTCGTTAGGATTGGCCCTTGAGGAACTATTTAATTGATCTTCCGCAAATGGATCCGGTTTTCATTGACATTAAGGCGAAAATGAAGTTTGCCCCCGTCTTGCTCTAACATGCTTACCTCACACTGGTTATCCGCTTTCCAATTAAGGTTGATGTTATCCGTGGAAAAGTCCTTGCTGTAGTATTGAAAAGATATGGTTTCATTAAACCGGTCATAAGCCTTGATATTAAGGGTGACTTCCCAGGGATCGGACTCAAAAAACCTTTTGCCGGTTATTTCTACGGTAATCTCGCTATCCGGTGAATGCTCGGTAATGGTCGTAACCTGCGGTTCACAGGAAGCCAGGAACAACAAAGCCATTACAGGAAAGGTGAGTTTAAGGAATCGCATAAAGGCTAACATTTAACCAAAGCGAAGATAAATAAAATTTTTCCCATCGAAAGGGTTTTGGTTAAGTGAGACTGAAATCCTGATTAGGCTTTGCGCAGGAAACCAACCATCCTTAATTTTGCACCGGAGGCTTGGCAGAGTGGTCGATTGCGGCGGTCTTGAAAACCGCTGTCCGCCTGCCGGCGGACCGGGGGTTCGAATCCCTCAGCCTCCGCTCTAAAGGGCTTGCATAGTTTGCAGGCCCTTTTTTAATGGCTTTCTTCAGGCTATATCCTGGCATTATTCAGCTTTCCAAACGCTTCCTAAAGGGTAAGTAATACTATTTCCTTTTTAATAGATTTGCAGGAATCCATCGGAACTTATTTTATGCCGGAAGTAACTTATAATCAAGCCCTTAAGGATATCAAAGCAAACCGGTTTGCCCCTGTTTATTTTTTGCACGGGGAAGAGCCCTATTACATCGATGTAGTGGCAGATGCCATAGCCGATTATGCGCTAAATGAATCGGAAAAGGATTTTAATTTTAACGTCCTTTACGGAAAAGACGCAGACATAGATACCATTAAAAGCCTGGTCCACAAATACCCCATGATGGCCTCCCGGCAAGTGGTGATTATTAAGGAAGCCCAGGAGATCAAAAAGCTGGACCACTTGCTGAATTATCTGAAAAACCCTGTAAATACTACCATCCTGGCATTGTGCTACAAACACAAACGGGTTGATAAGCGTACCAAATTCTACAAAACCCTGAAAGCATACAGCACGGTAATAGAAGCCAAAAAGGTTGGTGAGCGGAAGATCCCCGGGTGGATTGAAGATTACCTCCACGACAAAGGTTACGGAATCGAACCCAAAGCGACCTACCTATTAACGGAGTACCTGGGAAACGACCTCAAGAAGATCACCAATGAATTGGACAAACTCATGCTGGATGAGGGAGCCAATCGAAAAATCAACGTAGCCGACATTGAAAAAAATGTCGGTATCAGTAAGGATTATAATGTTTTTGAGCTTCAAAATGCCCTGGGGCAAAAAGATGTGGTCACTACTACTAAGATCATTAACTACTACCGAGCCAACCCGAAGGCCAATCCTTTACCCATGTTAACGGCCATTCTTTACGGTTATTTCAGCAAACTTTTCAGCCTTATTCATAAGGATAAAAAAGTCTCTAACCAGGAAGTGGCCAAGGAAGTTGGTATTCCCCATTTCGTTCTGGAGGAGCATGTGAAAGCCGCAAACCGCTACAAAGGAAAGTTGGACCAAGTTTTTGAAATACTCCTGGAATATGACCTACGGGCAAGGGGCATTAATGAAGCCAATAATGACCAACCCGAACTCATGCGGGAGATGATCTTCCGGATTCTTTATTTGTGAGCCCTCTTTTTTCAGGGTTCATGAATGAGTTTAGCAAAAGCTGTAAAAGCCTGGCCATTAAACCCCAACAATGTATTACGCTGCTTGGCTTAGCAAAAAAATTTAAAAATTTATTGACAATGTATTATCATTTTCTTAGTTTTGAATATTGAATTAAAAAAATATTTTAAATATGAGAAAAGCAATTATACTCCCTTTGGTTTTATTTTTCGCTATTGGTCTTTCTTCCTGTAAAAAAGACTGGACCTGTAAATGTGAAAAGGATGACGGAGACGTATATTGGAGCACCATTAGCAATACTTCAAAAAGTGATGCAGAAGAATTGTGTTCCGACATTGAAAGCGATGATGAAAGTTGTAAGTTAGTGGGGGAATAACATTAACAAAATTGGTAAATATGAGAAAGCTTTCTATTTTCCCTTTAGTCCTGTTATTTGTGTTAGGTTTATCCTCCTGCAAAAAGGATTGGACCTGTAAATGTGAAGATGATCGCGGTAATGTAAACTGGTCAACCATCACCAACACCACGAAAAGCGAAGCTGAGGAACTTTGCTCTGATAGAGAAGACAACCGGCCCAATTTAGATTGCGAATTAGTTGGAGAATAATTACCCTTGGAAATTCTGCTTACGGGGTAATAGATTCATTACCGTGGGCTTAATAATCGGGTTTTCGAAGGCATCCCGCTAAGGCTTGAGTAAATGCACAAATGGTAAACCCAAGGGCTTTCGACTAAATTTAGTGGGTTTCAACAACTACCTTTTCCACTGCTTGTTTGCCATCCG
>CAZJWK010000028.1:0-25536 GCA_964549595.1 uncultured Sphingobacteriales bacterium
AGTAAGAAATGAACAAATTTTACAAAATAGAAGTATTGTTAAAGCGCCTATTTCAATTCTATTAAAAACCAAACCTTATTGTACCGCCTTTTCAGGAGCTTTTTCTTTATGCTCCAATTTACCTGTTAAAATAGCCCTACCAGCAAAAAGCAAATCCCCCAATTCCTGAAAGTCCTTATCTAATACATAGCTTTCTGATTGCCATGCGTACCAGGTTTTAAGTAACCGGGTGAAGCTCGAAACTGCATTTTGTAGTTGAGGTGTATTAACGTTTTCCATGGCAAAATGCTCCATTTCTTGCTTAATGAATGCCCTTTGGGTTCGTATCCAGTCGTTAGAAGGTTTCTGGAATGTCCACCGAAAATCTTTTGGTTTAGCGGTTTTTTGAGAACTATGTACAAAATGCCAATGGTTAGCACTCCAGCCCGCCATTACCAGTCCTTCCAAAAGGGAATTAGAGGCCAGGCGATTGTTCCCGTGGAAACCACTAAAAGCACATTCACCACACGCATATAGGCCTGGCAAGGTGGTTCTTCCTTGTTCATCAATCGGCACACCCCCACATTGGTAATGGGCAGCAGGGGCAACGGGTATCCAGTGGGTTACGGGATTAATTCCACAGGATAAACATTGGTTATAAATAGCCGGGAAATGGGTTTTCCACGTTACTTCAGGAATAACAGTAGCGTCCAGATAAAGGTGATCGGTATGGTTGGCTTTCATCGCCTCATATTCAGCCTGGACCACCACATCGCGGGGAGCCAAATCCGCCATAGTGTGGTATCTCGGCATAAAAGCTTCTCCTATGGGGTTGCGTAATTTGGCGCCTGCTCCTCTAATGGCTTCCGATATTAAAAAGGTGGAAGGCCCTTGACCAGCGGAAAGAACCGTAGGGTGATATTGGTAATATCCCATTTTTTCCAGTGCCAACCCAGCTCTTAAAGCTAATGCAGCCCCGTCACCGGTGGCTGTTGCTGCATTGGTGGAATGTGCAAAAACCTGACCCGAACCGCCCGTGGCCAAATAAGTAGCTGTGGCTGAAATGGTTTTGGGCCTTTCAGAGCAGGTATCAAACAAATAGGCTCCTGCACAGGTGATGGTATGGTTATTTTGGATAGTGATTAGGTCCAAAACCATGTGATAAGTAAGCGCCCGGATATTCGAATAAGCCTTTAACTGCCTGCTAAGTTTTTCCACAATTTCCGCCCCCGTTTGGTCCTGGCAATGTAAAATACGGGGATAAGAATGGGAACCTTCCTGGCTAAGGCTAAAGGTGCCATTGTCATTTTTGTCAAACGTAACGCCCCATTTTATTAACTCCTGGATAGCTTTTGGTGCTTGTTTAGTGATTTTTCTGCTTATTGTTTTATCTGCAGTATAATGGGAAGCCAATAGGGTATCCCGGCTATGCTTTTCCCAGGAATCCTTATCTTCTTCCATGACAGCCGCTATGCCCCCCTGAGCCAATTGCGTGTTAGAAGTTTTAAGGTCCCCTTTACTGATTATATCAATTCGAAGTTCAGGATGCTGGTGAGCCAATTTCAGGGCAAACGTTAAACCCGCAATTCCAGCTCCAATGATTAATACATCAGTAGTTTCATATTTTTCCATGTTAATTGAGGTTAAAAAGCTGCGTATCTTTAAATACCAATTTTTACAGGCATTAATTCATTTCCAGCATTCGCTTAATCGGCTCATAGGCTTCTTCTATGAGAGATTGTGGCAGGCATACTTCAGGGGTTTCATCACGTATACAAGCTTCCAACTTTTCAAGGGTATTCAACTTCATGAATTCACATTCACTGCAAGCACAGGTAGTATCGAAGATGGGGGCTGCGGGTATGAACACTTTTTCGGGATTTAGCTTCTCCATTTCATGAAGGAGCCCAGGCTCTGTCAAAACGATGAATTGGGTGCTATTGCTTTCTTGGCTTCTCTTAAGCATCTTTCCGGTTGAGCCAATGAAGTCCGCAAATTGGCGTATCAAGTCATTGCATTCCGGATGAGCCATCACTTCCGCTTGGGGATATTGCTCAACCAAACCGGCCAGTTTTTCTGCTGAAAAAACTTCATGGACTTGACATACCCCTTGCCATAAAAGCATATCCCTACCTGTCTGCCGAATAAGGTACTGCCCCAGGTTTTTGTCCGGGGCGAACAGAATGGGTTGGTCCTCAGGGATGCTGTTAATAATGGCTTTGGCATTGGAGGAGGTGCAGACAATATCACTCATGGCTTTCACCTCAGCAGAACAATTGACGTACGTTACGACCAGGTGATCCGGATGCTCATCAACAAAGGCTTTAAATTCTCTTGGCGGACAAGCGTCAGCCAAAGAACAGCCCGCATTGGCATCCGGTAGTACCACCTTTTTATCCGGGGAGAGTATTTTGGCTGTTTCTGCCATGAAATGCACACCGGCAAAGGCTATCATGGGTGCATCCGCCCCCGCAGCTTCCCTGGCCAATCCAAGGCTATCCCCGGTGAAATCTGCTATTTCCTGGATTTCCGGCTCTTGGTAATAATGGGCCAGTACTAAAACTTGTTTTGTTTCTTTTAGCTCCGTTATTGAATTTTTGATTTTTTCTTGATTTGTATTTGTGGTTTGAATACCCTCCATAATGGCAAATTCAACTTATCGATAAACACTTAAAAATCCGGAATAAAATTCGCTTTAATTCCCTTTGATAGGCTCCAGCTTTTCCTGGGCCACCAAACGATGTTCTCTTCTTTTTAGGGCTTCTTCGTATTCGGTCTGTTCTGTGGGTGTTTCAGGATAAATATGAGGGACAAGCCGGGGTTTGTTTCCGTCATTTAAGGCTACGTGGGTAAAGAAAGCTTGATTGATTAAGTAAGGTTGATAATTTTTTGTTTGACGGTAAACGGTCACCTTTACTTCCATTGAGGTACGGAAAGCACGAGTAACCCAAGCTTTCAGGTTAACAAACTCACCCAATTTGACCCCTTCATTAAAGGATACTTGATCGACTCCGGCTGTTACGGTTAAACTTCCGGAGTGACTTTGGGCGCTGATAACGGAAACCCGGTCCATCCATTGTAAGAGTTTTCCTCCTAATAACAGACCGGAGGGGTTGGTATCATTGGGTAGCACTACCTCAGTGGTTTCGGTTAAAGATTCCTTTGGCCGTTTTGCTTGCATAGCGTTTATCCTAAAACAGGACAAAGGTCTTCCTGGCCACCCATAATTCCTATGATTTAAATCATTGCTGACTTTTTGAGAGAAAGCTAATTCGGTTGGCTTTTTGCCTTACTCCTGGTAAATGACTTTCCTATTTCCCTTAAGCTCGCCAATTACCCTGAATTCGGTCCTTCTGTTTTTTTCCCTTCCTTTCGGGTTATCACTGCCATCAGGCAAGGTATTAGGGGCAATAGGGCGTTCCTCGCCAAAACCTTTTGGCTGTAACCGTTTGCGATTTATACCTTTTTTGACAAGGTACTCAACTATGTTTCCGGCTCGTTTTTGAGAAAGCTTTTTGTTATAGGCATCCCGGCCAATGCTATCCGTGTGGGACCTAATTTCCAATATCAGTTTTGGGTTTTTCTTTAGTAATTCAAATACTGTTGTATCCAGGGCGCTTCTGGACTGAGCATTCAATTCGGCTTTATCGAAAGCGTAGTAAATATTGGGAATGACAATGGGTTTCTTCTTAATGGGTTTTAAAATAAGATCCTTTTGGTTTCCGGATTGGGTTAGTTGTCTTTTTGTAAAGGTATCTGTTTGATCCCGGAAATAACCCTTTTTGTTCACATCCACAATTAATGAATCATCTTTATTTTGATTCTGTAGATTAAAACGGTAACGGCTGCTATCTTTAGGGGGAAGGGTGTCATTGGCTATTAAAATCCGTTCCTTCCCGGAATCTTTCACTTTGTAGAGTGACACAATGGCCTTGCGTTCCTTTTTATCATCTTTTTTATTATGCTTTTCATTAGCGGAGTCCTTTAAGCCTTTTTTAATGACCCTGCCGGCAATGAAGTCCACGAATTCCCTGGGCAATTTAACCCGCCATATATCATCGCAACAAGTCTTATGCTTCAGGGCTATGACGCCACGGCGGTTGGATACTAAGAAACCTTGGCCTTTGTTATTAGTATTGTAATAAAGGTCATCAGCCGGGGAATTAATAGGCCGATTCAGGTTTGTCGGTTCCTTTGTGAAGCGTCCGCCTTTCAAAGGCACCTCAAAAATGTCCAGCCCCCCATATCCGGGCCAGCCATCCGAACTAAAGTACAGTTTTCCTAAATTGTTAGCTAAGTAGGGGGTCATCTCATCACTCAATGTGTTTATATAGCGACCTGCATTTCTGGGATTTCCATAGTTTCCCGTCTTTTTGTTGTAGCCGGTGTACCAAATATCCATTCCACCTCTTCCTCCGTCCCGATCTGAGGCAAAATAAATTACCGGCATTTTTCTCCTTCCTTTTTGAATCTTCCCTGTGGTTGGGTGTGTAGTGGTTACTCCTGGTTTGTTTATGGGTTCCGGAAGCTTTTCCGGCTCTGACCAATCACCTTTTGATTGCTTTTCACTCACATAAAGCTTGCAGATCATTTCTTTATCCTGGTTCAATTGACATTGGGTGAAATAAAACCGTTTTTTATTCTCGGAGAAGGTCCCATTGCCCAGATTAATTTTTTCATTGGAAACCTTTTCCCAGGGGCCATGGTGCTTCCATTTACTTCCTTGTTTTTTTGCTATGTAAAAGCGGGTCTTTGAACTTGATTGAGCCCCCCTTTTAACCTTAATTAATGAATCTTTTTTCAGGGAAGCATACAACATGGTGCTATCATCCATAAAAATAGGGCTAAGTTCTGTGTATGCACTATTGATGGCTTTTCCCAAATGAGTGACCCTCACCTGCTGAGAGGCTTTATCGGCTTTAATGGCTTTTTGACATCCGGCTATGGCAGCCCGAACCCGTTTTTTCACCTTTCTTCTATTGGGGCCTTTGTAATGGGTCTCTACTTTTTTTAGCAAGGATCTGGCTTTTTGGTACTGACCATTTTGTTGCACCATTAAACCCCAATAATAGCGTGCTTGGGGATATTCACCGGATCTATTTTGATGAAGCAATTTGTAATATTCAGCCGCTACCCGATAATTCCGGATTTTACGATTCAGGGATGCCAGCTTTGAAACCATTTTGTAACGTTTACCCGGTGCCATACCTTTTTCTTTAGCCCGGGATTTTGCTTTTTCGTACCATTTTATGGCTCCGTAATAATCCCCCAGCTTTACTTTTTGCGCGGCTTTTTGCTTTAACTCATTAAAATCTTTTTCCGGTGTCTGCGCTAAGGCATGGAAAGGGATCCAGAGGCAAAATAAAAAACAAACTTGAGTGGTGAATCTGAGCATTTCCGTAATTCCGGTTTAATAGCGGTAACAGGGTACTGTTATTTCGTCAGGTTGTAATTGAAAATCATAGGTATAGGTGAAGGCGACCTCGAATCCTCCTCTATAATTGCTTGCGTCCCGTAAATCTGAGACGTTGAAATCATAAGCCAAAGCCACATCAAAAGGGTGAAAGTACATGCCTAAATTGATTGAAAAGGCATCCACATTCTCGCCTAAATCAGAGCTTTTATAACCCCTTATGTTATTGCGGTAATAAGAACCTGCCCGAAATCTCAGGGGCTTTTCAAGCGATCCCAACCGAACCAGGCTACCAATCATAAATTCGGTAGCTTGGTTATGCCTTTTGTATAAAGCAGAGGGCAAAATACCGATTTTTGGGGATATTGGTATTTTAGCCCTGGTATGGGTTACGTACCGTGGCTTAATTCGCCAGGTGAAATCCTGAACCAAACTGACATCCGGCTGATTGCTATGGAAAATCCCTTGACCAATCAAAAAACTCAAATCATCTGAAGTGTAACGGTAAGCCAGGCCGGCGTTCAAATCAAAATTGCTGGATTGCGTGGAAAGGCGCTTTTCCTGGTTAGGCAAATCCGGGTCAAAAATGGCTCTTTGATGGTCATATTGTACCGGATAGGTAGCGGCCCCGATTGACCGGGTGACCAAACCGGCCTGTAATCCGCCCATAATCTTGTGGGAACCGATTTTTTTGTGATAAGCGCCCGATAATTGGATTATTTGATTGGTGAGGGTTGCCGGGCCTGATTGGTCCCCGGAAATCATAATCCCTCCGTTGATGTAATCGGATTGGAAAGGGAATTTGTATTCCCCGTAAATAAGCCCCGTTTGGAAAAAATGAACGGATATGCTATTCCATTGATTTCTGTAGAGCCCACCAGCCCTTATGGTTCCTTTAAAATCACCTGTTAAGGCCGGATTTAGGGTTAGGGGGCTTTTGTTATACTGCGTAAAATGAATATCCTGACCAAACGCCGAAAAGCATTTGAACAGGCAAAAAAGCATTATTAAAATAAATGTTGGGTAGAATTTTCTTAAGCTTAACATTTCACCCGTCTGCACCAAATTTTTTTGATTTTCAATTTTAGGTCTTTATTTGCAAAACGAATAAAATTTTTCGTAATTTTTTTCCTAAAAAATAGGTTATAAAATGGTGGAGAAAATGGTATTGGTACGGGATAGTGTGTAAAATGACTTTTTAATATGAGGTTAACTTTTTTTCACTAAGAGAGAAACGATAAATTCATTGGCCTGTGTTGCATAATAAAAATCCTAAACGTTGGGGAATGATCACCGAAAATCTATCCATGAAAATAATTAAAGCCAAAAATGATTTTTAAAAACAGGGTGTACCTGATCACATTTGCTTTGGTGTCATTTATGGCCTTTCCCGGCTTGGCCCAAAGTGATTACCCAAAATGGGAAAACTTTGAAAAAGTATTTGCAGTGAACGCCCTTATAAATCAAGGTTCTTATTTATGGTTAGGAACTGCCAGTGGGGCATTGAAGTTTGAAAAAAATACCGGAAAGCATTCTGCCTTTCGGGAAGCAAATTCGGGCCTTCCCGGAAACCAAGTGCAAGCCATTGAAATAGATGGAGCCGGAAATACCTGGTTCGGGACCCAATCAGGGTTGGCTAAATACGATGGTAACCAATGGAAAGTTTTTGACACTTCCAACACGCCTTTACCCGATAACAATGTTTCTGATATAGCCACTAATAGCCAGGGGGCGGTTTGGATTGGTTGTTCAGGGTTAAACGGAGGAGTGGCTCAATTCAAAAACGGAAACTGGCGGGTTTTCACGCCCTCAAATTCTGGTTTACCCGGTAATGAAATTACTGCTTTGGCTTTAGGTAAAAATGATACCTTGTGGATAGGGACAAGGTTTAGCGGCTTAGTCAAGCTTAAGAATGGTATTAAGGTTTTTAACCGAAGCAATTCTAAACTCCCGGAAAACTGGGTTCGTTCTATTGCGACTGATGATAACGGCACAATATGGATAGGAACCCTCTCGGAGGGTTTGGCAAGCTTTAACGGAGGTAGCTGGCAGGTTTATAACACGCAAAACTCCGGATTGCCTGATGATAATGTTTCGGAGGTACTTATTGATGCATCAGGCAAAAAGTGGCTTGGTACTGATAAGGGTTTGGTTCGTTTTGACGGTAACTGGCAAAGCTTTGATCCGGTAAATGCAGGAATGTCGACAAGTGTAATAAGAAGTTTGGCGAAAGAGCAATCATCCGTATGGGTGGGCAGCGGAGAAGGAATGGCAAAAATAAACCCTCCTAATTGGCTGAATTACAATGAGGCTTTTGTTTTGAAAAGTGATTATATCGGTTCCCTTGCCATAGATAGTACCGGCAGGCTATGGAGTGGTACAGGCTCCGAATTTTCAAATATGGATGAGGGTACGATTTCCGTGAAAAATGGTAAAAAATGGACTACTTTTGACAGTGCCAATTCCGGGTTGCCCGGTAGCGCTATTTTGGCCTTATCGGTTGATTTTTCCGGCAATAAATGGGTAGGGACCAGTGAAGATGGCCTCTTCAAATTTACCGGAAATCAATGGGTTCAATATAACACGGCCAATTCAAAACTCCCTACCAATGAAATTAAAGATATTCAGGTTGATCATAATGGGGATTTGTGGGTAATAAGTGGTTATTTGAATTTTAATGAGGGCGGTTTGGTAAAATACAATGGCAGCAACTGGAAACGGTTCAAACCTTCTAATACAGGACTGCCCACTAATGATGTCCTTACCGCTGAAATGGATAAGGCCAATAACCTTTGGCTTGGGACAGAAAAAGGGTTGGTTAAGTATGATGGCTCGAATTGGAAGGTTTACGATACCAGCAATTCCAAAATACCGGAGAATGCCATTAACACTTTGGCCATTAAGGAAAACGGGGTCAAATGGCTATCAAATGATTCATACAATAGTTGGGTAATCAAATTCAAAAACGGTGATACGCTGAAATTTTTCAATGGTTCTAATTCCCCGCTCAAAGCTAATTTTATCGAGGATTTAATTGTATCCGGTGATGGCAATTTATGGATAAGCTCTGATGAAGGCTTAACTGTATATGACGGGAAAAATTGGCAAAATTACAATCGGCAGAATTCCGGCTTGCCTGTTAATGAGGTTCATAAAACCCTCATTGATAAAGAAGGTAATAAATGGATAGGGACTAAAAAGGGGCTTGTGCTTTTTAAAGATACTTTATTGAACCAACCTGCTATCCTGGCAAAAGGGAATGGCCAAGTTATAAAAAATGGAGATTTAAGTCCTTCCGCTAACGATAATACGGATTTTGGAACAGTGAAGGTATCAAAAGGCCCGGTTTCTCAGAATTATACCATTAAAAATGACGGGAATGGCTTGTTAAAGCTAACAGGCTCCCCGAAGGTGAAACTGAAAGGTAACAATGCCTTTAAAGTGAGCACGAAGCCTTCTGCTTCCCTTTATCAAGGAGATAGTACTCAGTTTGCGATCACCTTTGATGCGGATGATACCGGTGAATTCGCTACAAAAGTCGTTATCAAAAACAATGATTCCAGCAATGCATCCTACCGGTTTCAAATCAGGGGAAAAGGGGTTAAGCCTTTTTTTCTTGCTAAAGGAAACGGCCAAAAAATTCCTGATCACAACGATTCATTTAAGGTGGGAAATAACACAGATTTCGGCCGGGTAAAGAACGGAAAGTCCAAAAAACATACCTTCCGGATTGAAAATAATGGCAATACTGAATTGGAATTGGATGGTAATCCGCTGATCCATGTGAACGGTCCTAATCCCAATGCATTTAAGGTTGGGGATAAACCATTGTCAAAGATTGGTATCGGTAAAAGTACTGACTTTTCTTTAGAATTTAGTCCCGGTGATACGGGGATTTATAAAGCGAAAATCCAAATCCCGAATAACGATACCGCAAAAGATACCTTCCAATTCAAAGTAAGGGGAAAAGGGGTTGAGTTTAGTGGTTTTGAGGAGGGAAATAAATTGAAAACCCGGGTCTTACAGAGAGACCATAAGCTTTTTATTGGTTTGAATGAGTCCCATTCTTTTTCCAGGGTTTCCATTCACAGCTTACAGGGTAAAAAAATGAAAAGTAAAACTTTAAATGGCAGGGGTTCAAAGTATCACCAAATAAATGTTTCAGACCTTGCCAGGGGAATGTATATTTTGCAATTTGCGAATTCTGATTTTAGGCTAACAAGGAAAGTTTTAATTTATTGACAATTTCAAAACCAACAAATAAAAAAGTGCAAAATTTGGAGGTTAGCAAGCAAAAAATTTTTTCAGGGCTTTTTTATTTGGGGTTATTGCTGGTTTTCCCGGTTTATAGCAATGCTCAGTTAAATGCACAATTCACCTCAAACATAACACAAGGTTGCAACCCTATTCTGGTGAACTTCCAGGACCAATCTTCAGGCAATATAAACGATTACACCTGGCGGCTTGGGAATGGGGGGACTTCCGATTCTGTTAACCCTTCTGTTTCTTATAACGATCCAGGGAAATATACGGTAACCCTAATAGTGAGCAATGGGAATAATGTGGACTCAATCACTAAGACCAATTACATAACCGTATTTGAAAACCCAGCCACAGGATTCAAAGCAAGCCCTAAAAAGGGATGCAAACCGTTAACCGTCAATTTCACGGATCAATCTCAAAAGGGGGATGCCCCTATAACTTCCCGAACATGGGATTTTGGGGATGGGGGTTCGTCTTCAAATCAAAATCCGCAACACACTTACCTCCAAAGTGGTAAATTCAAGGTCACTCTTTTTGTTAAGGATCAAAACGGTTGTTCTGATCTAAAGTCCAAAAATAACTATATAAACGTAGATAAAAAGCCTGATGCTGATTTCAGCTCTAATACCAATTCAAGTTGCAGACCGCCATTAAGGGTTTATTTTGATAATAAAACAACCGGTAAAAAGCCCATTTCTTATACCTGGAAATTTGGTGACGGCAGTACTTCAAACGTTAAAAGTCCGTCTCATCGTTATCAGCAATCCGGAAAATATGATGTCACGCTTATTGTTTCCGATGCCAATGGCTGTAAAGATACGATAGTGAAAAAAGATTTTGTACGGATTCAGAATTTTACCGGTAAATGGTCTATTAATAAAACCCAAGGTTGTATTTCGCCCATTACAGATACCTTTCAATTTAAAGACCTTTCATCACCCACGGGCACCTTCCGTAAATGGAGTTTTGGGGATGGGGTTACCTCCTCTGCCAAAAACCCCACAAAAATTTATGACCAAAAAGGCATTTATCCTGTAAGGTTGATCACTGGTTTTTCGGGATGTAAGGATACTTTTCGTGATACTATCCGGGTGCAACAAGTTGAGGCCGGTATTAAAGCCGACAGCCTTTTCAGTTGTGAATTGCCTTTTACTGTGAATTTTAATAACCACTCAACCAGGGATTCCAATGTAAAATGGTGGTTTGGGGACGGGACGACCTCCAATAAAGAAAATCCAAGCCATACCTACTCCACGGAGGATTCCTTCATCGTACGTTTAATGGCAGAAAACAAGCTCGGTTGCCAGGATACTGCCTATAAAGGAGTGTTTATTAAAAAACCGGAAGCTGCCATAAGTATAAACCCCTTAGTGGGAAAAGGATGTATAGGAAGAACCTTTGGGTTTAGTGATACCAACAAAAAACTTAACCGGGTAACAACTTCCCCGGAACCCATTGTGGATCAAACCTGGGCATTTGGAGATAATAGTTTTTCGGACTCCTCTGATCCAGCCCATATTTACAAAGATACCGGCAAATTTATCGTCAGCCATTCCATAAAGACCAAAAGTGGATGTACCGACACCGCCAAGGATAGAGTTTTGGTAGGTGATACCCCTTCCATGCAATTTTCAGTGGATACCCATACGTTCTGTGGGGGTTCCAAAGTGGAATTTGATACGGCTTATGGTATTGCCGATTCCATCATGTATTATTACGGAACCACACGACCTAAAAAGAACCAGCCGGAATACGAATATGATGATACGGTGGGTTGGTTTTATCCCTTTGCCATTCCTTATCACAAAGGCTGTAAAGGGGATACGGCCTTCTTGAGCGACTCGATTTACATCAATCCGCCAATCGCCAAGTTTAAATCAAGCCTGGATTGTGATTCCCCCCTGTTTCGAAAATATGTCAATTTTTCCATCGGATACGATAAGTCGGTTTGGGATATTGAAACCGTTGGTAAAACCCAAAAGGACACACCCACTGTAAAATTTCCCAAGCGGGGGCGATACCAAGTAAAACTGAGCGTTTCCAATGATTCTACCGGTTGCCGGGATAGCCTTATGAATAGTGAGTTGATCACAAAACCGGAGGCGCGTTTTTCCATGAGCGACTCGATAAGCTGCCCTCCCCTCAATAATGTAAAATTTGATGCCGGTGCGGCAGAAGGTGGCCCCCCGAGACGGTATTACTGGAATTTTAAGAACGGGGTTATTTTGGATAAAACCAAAACGGATGATACCAGTCAATTAATTTCCCCACCACCTCAGAATTACAAGAGGGCAGGGGATTATGAAGTAGTATTTGTGGTAACGGATAAAAATTTTTGCCGGGATTCTGCCTTTAAAACGATTCAGGTTTACCAGCATAACACCCAAATTGACGCTAATCCCGAAGCAGGTTGTTTACCCCTTACCGTTAATTTTAGTGACAATACCAAAGCGGATACCACCATTACCAATTGGCAATGGGACTTTGATAATGGCACAACCAGTACCAAAAAGGCCCCAAAACGCACATTCAATAATGTAAGGGATTATACGGTAAGACTTAAAACTAAGGATGCCCAGGGTTGTAAAGATACAGGGAGGAAAGTCATCAAAGTTGGCAATCCGAATGTTTATTTTACGGCCAAAAATACGGATGTATGCCGCGGAGAAAAAATTGAATTTTTACCCAATACTTCTCCGCCGGAAGATAGTTTAACGTTAATCTGGCAATTTGGGGATGGAGATACTTCCTATGCCAAAAAGCCGGAACATAAGTATGAAAAGAATGGGGATTTCGATGTAAAACTCATTGGTATTGAGAATGGGGCTTGTGCAGACACTTTTGAGCGGCAGCAATTTGTGAATATTGAATCACCGGTGGCTGATTTTTCGATGAGTGACACCAATGATCAGTGTCCGCCTTTGGATGTCGAATTCCGGGATTCTTCCAAAGGAAAAAATCTCCGATATGAATGGCTTTTCGGAGATGGTAGCCGTTCTTTAATAACCAGCCCCCGTCATTTATACACAGAACCTGATACCTATCAAGTAAGACTTTCCTTAAAAGGTGAATCAGGTTGTACAGACACCCTTTATGACACGGTTTCTTTAGGAGGGCCGAGGGCCAAATTCAATATTCAACCTGATAGTGGCTGCAAGCCTTTGAAATATCGTTTTTTTGCTTATGATAAAAAAGGTGTAACCAGTACCCAATGGGATGTGGGAAAAGGCGTTACGAAATTTGGTGACACGGTTACCCATTCCTATGAAGAAGGCGGTTTGTTTTATCCTTCTTTAATCATTAAAAATGACAAGGATTGTAAATATTCCATTCCTACCAGGGACACGGTTCGGGTGGATACGCTAAAACCCATCATTGATCCCGGCAAATCGGATTATTGTATTTATGAAGATGTGCAGCTAAAAAACCCGAGTAAAGGAACCATAACCGATTGGCATTGGACCTTGCGTTCTCCACCAAGAGAGGATTCCACGAAAATTCCGGATTTTACCTTTGATAGCATCCGCAAATATCACCTCAAATTGGTCACTACTAACTATAGAGGTTGTAAAGACAGTACTAAGGACAGTTTCAGTATTCATCCCAAACCAGAAGTTTTTGGGTCCGGAGGGGGGTTTATTTGCGAGGGTGAAAAAATCCAATTAGCAGCCACTGAAGACCCTGACTTTAGTTATAGCTGGCGACCCGCGAGGGGCTTAGAAAAGCCTAATAATAGAAATCCGTTAGCTGGCCCTGATTCTACGACTTATTACAGGGTTCGGGTAAGCGATGAAAACAATTGCCTGGATACTTCCGGAAGGGTGGAAGTCACTGTTCAGCGGAAACCCCGCCTGCGAGCTTTACCGGATACCACCATCGTGAAAGGTGACAGTGTTAAATTGCGGTCCATTGTTCAAACCGAGGTGAAAGGATACCAATGGAGTCCCAAAGACAGTTTGAGTTGTGTAAATTGTCCTTCTCCATTTGCAAGGCCCTTTAATGATCAAGCTTATACCCTGAAAGTGGAAGATACCAGTGGATGTTTTGTCGAAAAAGACGATGCACTAATCAAAGTGGATCGCAGGTTTAAAATTGTTTTACCCGAGGCTTTTACTCCTAATGGTGATGGGGTAAATGACAAAATTTACGTGAAGGGTTGGGGTATTGAATCCTTACTGACTTTCCGCATTTATAACCGGTGGGGAGAATTGGTTTATGAAAGCAATGATATTGATGAAGGTTGGGACGGTCGTTACAAAGGAGAAGTGCAAAACATGGGGACTTATTCCTATTACGTTAAGGCCCGATCTTATGAGGGGGAAATTAGCACTAAAAAAGGGACTTTTAATCTGCTTCATTAAGGCGATGCGTTTATTTGGCAAATACTAAGAAAAAGGCTTTAAAAGCTCCTTTAAAATACCTTAGTTTGCAATAAGGAATAAACCTTATAACCCTTTTTAATCCCATGGATGAAAACCCGCGGAAGATAAGCCTTAGGGATATGGAAATGATGCCAACCGGCATCAAGTATTTACTCATCCTGAATGCTTTCTTTTTTCTACTTACCATTTTATTTTACGGAGTCTTTAAATTCAACCTGGTTAATTATTTAGGCCTTTTCCACCCCTTATCTGAAAAATTTAGTTTTTATCAATTTGTTACCCATCTTTTTATGCATGGTAGCGGGCTCCACATTTTTTTGAATATGTTTGTGCTTTGGATGTTTGGTAGTGTGCTTGAAAGTGTTTGGGGTCTGAAACGGTTTCTCTTCTTTTTCTTAGTTACGGGTATTGGTGCCGCATTACTTCACAATGGTGTGCGGACCATTCAGATTAATCAATTAGAGGAAGCCACGTACCAATACATAAAAGCGCCTTCTTACCAAGCCTTTCAGCAATACAAGGAAAACCAGATGGGCCCGTTACCCAAAGAATTCCAAAATCGCCTTAAAGCCTTTACTAAAAGATGGAAAGCTGACCCTAAAAATCCCAACTTGATTGCCCAATCAAGGACTTTGGCAAAAGATTACCTGGCGCTATACAAAGATATGCCAACGGTTGGCGCCTCCGGAGCTGTTTATGGGGTTTTATTAGCCTTTGGTTTGCTTTTTCCCAATGTTTACGTTTACTTATACCTTTTAATACCCATTCGGGCAAAATACTTTGTGCTTATATTAGCCTTGCTTCAACTTTACCTGGGTTTTTTCGACAAAAGTAGCAACGTGGCAAACTTTGCGCACTTGGGCGGAATGCTTTTCGGGTATTTGTTAATTAAAATCTGGGGCTTGAAGCCTATGCAAATCGTTCGTGAATGAAAGGGCCACAGCGAGGAGAAAATTATTGAATTTAGCACCTGTCAAAAAGCGCAATGCATTTAAATTTGTACTAAAAGCTTTTATATGAAATCCTATTTTCAAAAACTTTTCAAGTACAATCATTGGGCAAACTTGAAGACCCTGCAGGCCGTAGAAGGAGCCAGTCAAAAGCCTCAGCAGATTTTGGATTTGCTTAGTCATATTATTGCTTCCCAGGAACTTTGGTTAGGTAGGGTTTTGAATTCCGACCTCCAAAATCAACCGATATGGCCGCAATTTACTTTGGGGACCATCAAAGAAAAACTACCCGAAAGCTCCGAGGAGTGGGCGGAATTCATTGAAACCATGAATGAGGACCATTTTCAGGAAGAACATCAATACACCAATTCAAAAGGGCAACTTTTCAGTACTGCTATGGAGGATGTCATTCTGCACGTAGTCAATCATTCCACTCACCATCGTGCTCAAATAAGTAAGGCCCTTCGGGAGCAAGGAGATGAACCCCCACAAACCGATTACATTTTTTATGCCCGGGAAAAAAATGATTAAACCAGAATGACACCTTCTTTGGGGTTACCAAAGGTTAGGTGTTGATTGTTGTAAAAGCGGATGCCGGTCAGGGTGGTCAATAGGGCGTCAAGTTGATGCCAGTTTTGAAGGGAATAATCCGGGAAATCCAGGTAGAAATATTGCTTGATCAATTTTTCCATTGTGGGCAAAGAAGATTTTAATTCCTTGTAACCATTATCCTTTAGCCCCAATTCTCTGGCCAAATAGCTGGGATAAGCCTCATAGCAGGTCAATCCTGCTTTTGCTAATTGGTCTTTCAATTGGATTCCACGGGCTGATAACCCGGCCAGGAACATTGGTGACATGGCACGAACTTGCCGGTCACTTTCCCGAAAAAAATAATCATCGAAAGGTTCCCCTAACCGGAAGACCCCTGGTAAAGAGAGGGGAGCATCAATAAAGATCGATTGGGGATTTATCGCGGACAAATGGCTATACAAAAACCGATCGTCATCTGTTTTTTCAGGGGTTTGATACCAAGTAACGGTTTCATTTTTTACGACACATAAAACCGTGTTACCACGGTATTTTTTACCAAGATCTACGCCTGCGATGGTTTTATCCGGTTGAGTATTCATTCAGGGCGGCTTTGTAGGTTTTTAAGGCACGTTCTCTGGCTTCCTTATGGTTTACAATGGGTTTTGGATACTCAGGCGTACCAAATTCAGGAATCCAATGTTGAATAAAACGATAATCCGGATCAAATCTTTGGATTTGCCTTTCGGGATTGAAAATTCGAAAATAGGGAGCAGCATCTACTCCGGAACCGGCCGCCCACTGCCAACCTCCATTGTTTGAGGCCAATTCGTAATCCAGTAACTTTTCGCCGAAATAGGCCTCACCCCATCGCCAATCGATAAGCAAATGTTTGGTCAGGAAACTGGCGGTTACCATCCTGAGGCGGTTATGCATATAGCCAATGGTGTTTAACTGCCGCATGCCCGCATCTACCATTGGAAAACCGGTTTGCCCTCTGCACCAAAGATCGAATTCTTCCTCATTATTGCGCCAGGGTATCCAATCATAGGCCTTTTTGAAAGATTCATGGACCACCCTTGGAAAGTGCCAAAGGATCATCTGATAAAAATCCCGCCAGACCAGTTCATTTAAGAAAGCACTGTTCAGTCTCTGGGCTTTCTCGACTAAATTACGAATACTGATAGTCCCAAACCTGAGATGAACGCTTAGCCGGGAAGTACCATTTTTAGCCGGGTAATTACGATTTTTATGATAATCGCGAATTACTTCATCATTGACAGACCTATCGGGAAAAGGAACATTGGCGGGTTTAAAACCCATTGAGGCCAAAGACGGTATGGGCCACCCTGAGGTGTTGAAGAAGTTTTCTTTAAGGGTTTCAGATGGGTAGTGATCAATGCCTTTTTCGCTGAATATTTTGTCCCATTTTTTTCGGTAGGGAGAGTAGATGACATAAGGTGCTCCATCATCTTTGATCACTTCTCGTTTTTCAAACACCACCTGGTCTTTAAAACCCTTAAAACCTATACCCTTACTTTCCAGAAAATCCCAGATCTGCTTTTCCCTTTCTTTGGCATAGGGTTCATAGTCCCGGTTGATGAAAACCTCTGCTATCCGGAATTGGCTGGTTAATTGTTTAAATGCTTCTAAGGGCTTCCCGTGAAATACCCACAGGGCACTACCTAATTCCTTTAATTCTGTTTGCAAGCGACTTATTTCCTGGTGGATAAAGTGAATCCGGGCATCCTTTTCCTCCTTTAAATGGTCGAGAATAAGGGTGTCAAAAATAAAGATAGGTAGGACGGGTCTGTTGCTTTTTAAAGCTTGATAAAGCCCGGCGTTATCATGTAACCTCAAATCCCGCCTGAACCAAAAGACATTGATCAATTCTTGTTGCTCAGCCATATGTGGGTTTTAGCCATTTATTAGGTTTAAGGAAGCTATGAAGTAAATAGTGGCTTAAAAACCAAAAATTATGAGCCTGGAGAATGGAACTCATCTTAAACTGATCGCACACCTGACATTCCGCCATCTACAGGAAATACTTGGCCGGTTATCCAATTTGCCTCATCGGATAACAAAAAGATTGTTATACCGGCAATATCCTTTGTTTCTCCATAGCGCCCAATGGGATGCCGTTTATTTGAAGCCTCCTGTTTTTCTTCAGTGGACAATAACTGCTCAGCCAAAGGAGAATCGGTTAAGGATGGAGCCACAACGTTTACCCGAATGTTGTTTTTAACCCATTCTGCGGCAAGGGATTTACCAAGTCCTTCAATGGCAGCTTTTGCAGTGGCTATGGAAGCATGGTAGGGCATACCTACCTGCGCTGCAACAGTACTGTATAAAACGACTGAGGCGTCACCGGACTTTTTGAGCGATTTTAAAACCGCTTGAGCAGAACGAACCGCTCCCATTACATTAATTTCCCAATCACTTTGCCATTGTTCTTCTTTTAAGCCCTGAAAAGGTTTGAGGGTTATGGTGCCGGGACAATAAACCAAGCCATGCAAAGTTTCAGGCACCTCTTTTAAAGCTGATTTCACGTCATCTTTGGTTACGTCTACAGGAAAATGGGTGACATTCAGTTTTTCCAGCGAGGAATTGGATTCGCGTGAGGCTACCCATACGTTAGCACCATTATTAATCAATCTTTGGGTTACATCCAGTCCAATTCCGGATGAACCCCCTATTACCAAAATATTTTTACCGGACAGTTCCATATTTTTTACCAAAGAACACCCTTAAAAAGGATTTGTTTAACGGTAGGTTATTCTTTTGTCCATTTAATTGTACAGCCAATGGCTTTGGTATGCTTGGGATCAGGTTCTTTCCCGTTTTCAAGTGCTTTAATGGCACTTCTTACATATTGGGCTTTTACTTTACCAGGGTTTTCTATGTTATCGTCAATGGTACCAATGTATGCCACCTTTAATGTCTCGTCTTTTTTCTTTTCCAGCAGGAATACATGAGGAGTTCTGGTGGCCCCATAGGTTTTAGCAACATTTTGGGTTTTGTCTATCACATAAGGAAATGGGTAGTTTTTTTCTTCCGCTTTTTCTTTCATATTTTTATAGGAATCCTCAGGGACTATTTCGGGATCATTAGGATTAATGGCAATAACGGGATAACCTTTTGGCGCATAATCTTTATGGAGCTTAATGATTCTTTCTTCATAAGCCTGGACATAAGGGCAGTGGTTGCAAAAAAATGTCACTATGTAACCCTTGGCATCCGGAAAGTCCGATTTCATAGAAATTTTTTCTCCCGATACCCCTTTTAAATTAAAATCCCTGGCTTTATCCCCTACTTCATAACCATCTTTTGATTGGTTTTGGGCACTGGAACAACTTATAATCAAACCCATTAGTAAAACATAGATTAAAATACGCATATCAATTTCATTTTAGGCGTTGTACGGTTTTGTAAATTTTTTGGTACCCCAGTTTTTCCTCATAAAAAGCTTTCTGCTCGCCGGCATTTTTGATGAAAAGGGTTGCCGGGATTGCACCACTCCAATTCGGGGATATGGCATTCATCCAATCATCTCCCCGTGGTTGATGTAAAAACAAAACCCGGCTACTGAGATTACGTTTTTTAACGAAGGGGATCACATCAGATTCAAGGTTTTTTGAAAAATCCAAACTAACCAGAATCACCTGAACAGGTTCATTGCGAAACTTTTTGTTAATCTTTTCAAAATCAGGCAATTCCGCTACACAGGGTTTGCACCATGTGGCCCAGAAATTTATCACATAAAGGGTATCATTGCTTTTTTGCATGTACTGCTTTAAACCTTTAAACTGAACCTCCTTAACCTGTCCCCGGTTTATCCCCATGAAACCAAGAATAAATCCGCCTACTAAAAGAAGCCTTAGTAAATATCCACCCATAAAAATGCTTTGATTCTCCCTGTTTTGCTTGGTATCCCAAAAGAAACGTAAACCTGAATTGGAATACATGCTTCTTTACTGGCTTGGAAAGTTGCGAATTCCCTGCCAAGATTTTAATAACCAGGACATGGATTTAGGAGGATACTAAAACCATTACCAGCATTGCCCTATTTTAGTCCATTAGGCTTAAGCTTGCCTTTTCATGATGTATTCGGCAAGGTTTTTAAGAGAAGTTTTTCTCTCAGTAGGGGCTGATATTTCTTCTAACTCAGATAAGGCCATCCCGAAATATCGATCCCTTTCGTTTTGAGTGGTTTCCGGAATATTCAGGGTGTCTAACAGGGACTTGACTTGATTCACTTTTTCCTGAACATCCATTTCAGCATTTTCAAGGAGGTTTTTCAACTGTGCTTTTTGTGCTTTATTGGCTTTTTCCTGGGCTTTTAGGATTAGGTATGTTTTTTTCCCTGCCCGGATATCTCCGCCTATGGTTTTACCAAATTGTTCGGATTCGCCAAATGTATCAAGCAAATCATCCTGTATCTGGAAAGCAATGCCCAGGTTAACCCCAAATTGGTGCATGTGTTTTTTATTGTTTTCAGAAGCCCTGCCAATTATGGCCCCTAATTTCAGAGCGGTTGCTAATAGTGTGGCTGTTTTTAATTGAATCATTCTCAAATAATCGTTAAGTGAGGTGTCATCCCTTTTTTCAAATTCCATATCCAGTTGCTGTCCTTCACAGACATGGATAGCGGTTTGGTTGTAAAGGGTCAATACTTCGCGGAGGATATCATCGCCTACACAAGTCATGTGTTGATTGGCAATAACCTGCATCAAATCTCCCGATAAAATGGCGTTGTTTGCATTCCATTTTTCGTGCACTGTGGGATGCCCTCTTCTAATTTTGGCCTGGTCCATAATATCATCATGAAGGAGGGTGAAATTATGGAAAATTTCAAGTCCTATGGCGGGCCAAAGCCCTTCTTCAATGGATCCTTCAAAAAGATCGCAGCTCATTAATGTCACTACCGGCCGGATTCTTTTACCACCAAGGTTTAAAACATATTTAACCGGTTCGTAAAGTTCAGGCGGTTGCCTTTCCAAATCCAGGTCATTAATGGCATCTTCTACTTTCTGTTGAAGGGCTTTATAAGCATGAACTTTAGAGGTCATAGCCGCAAATAACTAAAAGGATTTTTCAAATTTAGGACTTAACGTTGAATCTGCTGTTTTGTTTTAAAGGTAACGCATGAAGAGAAAAGAGGGGTCAATTTTTTAGCTTTGGATCCGTGGCATCCCTTAAGGCATCCCCGATTAAATTGAATATGGTAACGGTAATGAAAATGGCTAAACCCGGGAAAACCACGAGCCACCATGCAGTAAACCGTTGTTGCCCGGCACTTAATAGTGAGCCCCAGGTGACAATTTCCTCTGGTACGCCAATTCCCAGGAAAGAAAGGGCTGATTCGGTCAAAATGGCCATTGCAATGCCAAAGGCAATGGCTACAAAAACCGGCGCAATGGAATTGGGTAAAGCATGCCGGAATATAACCCTTCTTTCCGGGAAACCCAACGCTTTGGCCGCTTCCACATAATTTAAACTCCGGGTACGAAAAAATTCAGCCCTGGTAAAACGGGCTATCCCGGTCCAGGATATTAAACCGATTATGGTCATTAAAAGGAGTAAACTTTTCTCTTCAAATACAGCACTAATGGTGATAAGCAGGATCAGAGCCGGTATGGCCCTTAAAATTTCCATTATTCGCAAGACCGTACCATCAACCGGTACAAAAACGGAGCCTTTTAATCCTTTGATCCTCGAGGCCAATTTGCCTAAGTAATTAAAAACCATAATAAACCCTAAGAAAATTAAAAGGCTTATGAAGAAGTCCCCTACGCCGGCCATGGTACTGGTTTCAAAAGCTTTTTCAAGGGCAAACTCCCTTATGTTAAAGGCATAGAAATAGCCTAACACGATACCAAGAAGGGTTAATAAAAATCGGCCTCTGGATAAACGCATTCTGTTATCCCCGTAATAACCCGCCAAAGCTCCCAAAACAATCCCTATCAGGGCAGCGATGCCCATTGCCACAATTCCCACCGTTAATGAAATTCTCGTGCCATGGATCAAACCCGCTGCCACATCCCTGCCAATTTTGTCGGTACCTAAAAAATGGCGAAACCGGTCCGGCATCTGCACAATCTTTCCACCTGGGGTTTTGAACATTTGTTCACCAAATGGTTCCGCATAATTTCGGTTATAAGGATCAGGCTCTTCGGGGGAATAAGGAACCGGAGCCCATATGACCTTATCCAAATGCATTTGTTTCCATTTGGCAATATCAAATTGGATTTCTTCTGTATTACCGGTTTCGGGATGTTTGACCGAGTCCACCTTTGAAGGATTGAAAACAGTCGTAAAGGCCGGGTAAAAAGTTTTGTCATGGTATTTAACGTAGAGGGGTTGATGATTGGCAATGAAATCTGCGAAAATGGCTACCAAAACGAGAAAAATTAATAGCCATAAAGAAATGAGGGCGGGTTTGTTTTTTTTAAACTGGTTCCACGCAAATCCCTTACTCCGGGTTGGTTCCGCATCCTCTTTTATTTGTTCTATCATTCGTTTAGCCATTAGCCCAATTTTATCGGTAAGAAATTCTGGGATCCACAATAGCGTAAAGGATATCGGCCACCAAGTAACCCACCACCGTTAAAAAACCGACCAATGTAAAAATGGCCACAATCATCGGATAATCTGCACTCAAAATGGCTTGATATATTTCTAATCCCATTCCCGGTATGGAAAAGATCTTTTCTATAATCACTGATCCGCCTAAAGCCAAAGGAAAAATATTGGAAAACAGGGTAATAATGGGTAAAAGTCCATTCCTTAACGCATGTTTCATCACGACTGTCCATTCCCTTAAGCCCTTGGCCCTGGCTGTTCTTATAAAATCCTGGTTAATGACATCCAGCATTCCTACACGCATTTGCCGGCTAAGGAAAGCAAATGAGGAGTAAGTATAGGTTATCAGGGGTAATACCAAATAAGGCAAGTGATGCCGGAGCTTTTTCCAGAGAGGCCAATTTTCCTGGAAGACGGAAGGATTCTGGACCCCTGACTCGGGGAACAATACTAGCATATCAGGGTTGGCAAACAGGAATAACAGTAAGGTTCCGACAAAGAAGTTAGGGATAGAGATCAATGCAAATAAGGTGACCCCGGAAGCCCGATCAAAAAAGGAGTTTCTGCGGTAAGCCGCGTAAATGCCAGTCGGTATGCTCACCATATAGGCAATAAAAATCGAGATCAATGCCAGAGAAAAAGACCAGATGAAGCGATCAGAGATCCTTTTCATAACAGGTTGTTGGTTCCTGTAGGACCGGCCAAAATCAAATTCAAGCAAAATACCCTTTATCCATTCATGGTATTGGTTGTCTAATCCATACCAATTCAATGATGGCACATAGGTTTTCCATAAAGTGGGGTTACTTATTAGTTCGATGTAGGAACGCTGAATTTTCTGAAGCCTTTTTTGCATGGGTTCAAAAAATCCAAACCGGGCGTAAAGTTTTTTCAACTTCTCGAAATGGGCATTGATCCGTTTGTCATTGGTTTCCTCCAATAATTTTAATAAGGTGAAACGACTTGTATTAAGGGCATCATTAATTTGGTTGCCGGAATATTTTTTTACGCTGTCAGGGTCTAAATTCATTTTTTCCTGACTTCTGAGGGCTTTTTTCAGAGTCCTGAAATAAGCATTGACCCGCTCCCAATTGCCGTTTTTTTGGCTCATTTCTTCCAGCATTGCCCGCCTATCCTTATCGTCAATTCGATAAAGCGTATCGGGATCTGCCAAAGTGGTAAGGTTAAAATAAAATATGGGCAGGTGAAGGTTAAGCCGTTTCCGGACTTTTTCTTTTAATTCCTGGGTAGATTCCCCCTCTTTTGCAATAGCGCCACTGGTTTTTGCGGTATTTACCAACCTTTCAACCGGGTCACCGGGGGATTTGATGCTTATTACAAAACCCAAAAGGGAAATAATTATCAAAGTAGGGATGAAAATTAAAATCCGTCTTATGATGTAACTTAGCATAAATGAAGCTTAAATACTTTCGGGATACGGATTAAAAAGGGGCGGTTGAATGGATTATCCTGCTGTTGGCATTTTTTAGCTTAAGGTTGTTCAAAATTACACCGGGCCTTTGCTGAAACATTTCCGCATTGGTAAATCTTTTATGGATGGCAATCTTTCGCATTGGTGAGTACAAAAATACATAAGGTTGTTGCCGATAAACAATGGCTTGTAAATTTTTCATGATTTTCCTGCGCTTTTTCAAATCAATGGTTCGGTTGGCCAGGTCGATCAGGGAATCAGTTGTGGCGTTTCCGAATCCCACGAAATTATAGCCGTTGTTTGCCCAATTTCTGGTATGCCATATTTGTTCGGGGTCAACAGGGCCAAAGCCGCTTGACCAAACCCCAAGAAAAGCATCAAAATCATGCTCCCGCGCTTTTTTGTAAAAAACCGAGTAGTCCAGGCCATTGGGTTTTAAAACAATCCCTGCTTTATACATCACGTTTTTTATCATCAAACTCATTTGTTTCAAGGCCGGTTGCTCCATATAGTTGAATTGGAATTTAAAATCAACCTTTTTGCCGTTGATGTTTTTATCCCGGATGTTATCCCCATCGCTATCAGTCCAGCCGGCTTCTCTTAAAAGCCGCTTGGCTTTTTCTATATCCTTTTTGAGCGGTTTCAATGTATCATTGTAGGATTCTTTCAGAGGGGAAACAAATGAATTTTGTCGAATGCCTTTACCGCGAGAGATCACTTTCATGATTTCTTCCACGGGTACTAAATGGGCCATGGCCCGCCTGACTTTACGGTCCACGAAAAAAGGTTTGTGATTAGCATCCGGACGCATGTTTAGTCCTATGTAGGTGTAGCCGTATTTTTTGACAAAATCTGAATGATAATTTTCCCGAAAATACTCCCTTTTACGGGCTTTGATCAATTCATCCACATCAATGTAGGTACTCACATCAATGGATTGACGCCTTAAAGCCAGCCCGGCCGAAAAATCTCCGCGAATGACCTTGAAAATGATTTTTTCGGGGTAATTTTGGTTGTAAATGAAGTCATCCTGAGCTCCCCACCAATCCTTTTTTCGCTTTAGTATGATGGAATTTCCTGCGTTCCATGATGCCACTTTATAAGGACCGAGCCCATTTAATCTTTCGGGAAGGCGACCATTCTTCCCGGAATTGAATTCCTTCATAAATGTTTGGAGTTTCGGATGCTTTTCCGGGTTGAAATCAGGGTCGTTGAAGTCTCTTATAGAAAATTTCCCGAAAACATCATTAGGATCTCTCCTGGATTTTTGCATCATCCAAAGGCCGGTTTCAAAAATGTAACGATTGGCAAAATATTTTTCATTACAGACCAGGGTGAATTTCCTCGGGCTATCCGGGTAAGTTTTAATGCTATCTATTCTTTGGTAAAAAGACCTGATGTTGGTATTGTTGGTTAAAGGGCATTTATTGACTTTTACCGTGAAAATCACATCTTCTATTGTGAACGGTGTGCCATCATCCCAGGTTATACCCTCCTTTAATCGGAATGTATAGGCCAGGCCGTCTTTTGAAACCTTTGGCATGCTTTCTACCAGCTGAGGCACCGTTTTGAGTGTTCTAAGGTCAGGCCTGATCAGCCTTTTTTGGGTATATTGGAAGATATAGGTTCTGATGGAGCCACCGCTATTCGTTGGATGCAGGGAATTAGGACCAGAACTGATATGGGTGACAACCACGTTTTCGGATAAATCCCTTTTTTTCACACAACCAGAAGCCGATAAAAGAATAAGGGAAAGCATGATTAATTTTAAGAGCCCGCGGTCAAGATGCATAAATAAAAAACGATTTCAGCGATAAGATCGCATTAAAAAGCCTTTAATAAAAAATTGTGCTTTTTTTACTACTTAGTCTTACCTAAAAAAGGCGGAAATTTAAAAAAACCTGGAGGTTCCTTAAAAATTATCCCCGGCTAATTGTATAATTAGCACTGGCAGGTATTCTGTAGGCCAACAAAGTGCAATCCCGCTTTTTCAGAATTTGAGGAAAT
>CAZJWK010000029.1:0-22654 GCA_964549595.1 uncultured Sphingobacteriales bacterium
GGCCCCATGTAAAACCACAGCACTAAATTTCCACAAAAAATGGGGTAGAACCTTAAATAAGAAAATTGATGCCCGGGCCAAGCAAGGAAACATCAATGCCTATCAATCTTCTTAATTGTCCGAGCCTTTATTGGATACCGAATTGGAGCAAAGGTGTACCGGTAAAAAACTACCTACCCATTAACCCCATGATCCAGTGGAAAAGCTTAAATATGTCAGGAATAGGAATTTCAAGGAGATAGGTCATTTAATAGTTGTCGATGAATATTGATGCTTGAGGAGTGAAATCGAGTTAAAGAAGAAAAGAGAAGCTTAACCCTTAAGTAAATGCATTGTCTATGCTGAATATTTACGAAAAAAAACGGAAAAAAGGGTTTTCTATTGGTTTAAATGGTAAGATGTGGCCAAAATTTTATCCATTGAGCTAAGGATTGGGTTTACGGAAGATTTCCTGTTTAACCTTAAAAACTTATTTGTTTAAGCGGTATAATCGTTTGGGAAGGTTTTTTCCTTAGCAGGCCAAAGCCAAACAGTTTAGAATTTTTAACCACGTAAAATATTGTTTTTCAGCATTTTTACTAAAAATTTCAATTTACTGTTTACGCATCGGTTTTTAAAGATATTAAGGGAAAAGCAAATGGATGTTGATTTGCCAAAATCCATAAAATGGATTAAGGTATAAGGTAAGGCCCTTAATATTGTAGAATGGAAATGCTTTTAGGGCGAACAAAGGGTATGGGCATGGAAGAAGGATTTATATCTGGATGGTTTCCGGGAAAAGGAAAAGTTGAGGAAGGAGGGAACCATTGGAATTGAACAGAACCCTATACCCTGAAACAGGGGATTTGGAAATTCCGGGAGGGACAGATTTAATACCTTTGTTTTTTAATTTAACCAAAATATTTTTTTGCGGAAAAGTGTCTTTCTTCATTTTTTATAATTTTCTTAATTTAGAACTAAAATTAGTGGAATGAAAATTCTTACCATTTTTTCTCTGGTTTTTTTAATACTTGGTTTTGTGAGTTGTCGTCAGACAGGATGTTGTGATCCTGAAGCCAGAAATTTTAACGTGCAAAATGAAGAATGCAAGCCAAGTGAATGCCGGTATGATTCTACCATTGTAACGTTCTACACGGATGATCCCGAGCCGGAAGACATTTGGCTTTATTTCCCAAGTGGTGGCGATTTACTGGGTCGTTTTACCGAACGGTACAATGCCAAGCCTGATTGCCACAGCAGGGGCTGCATAACGGTAAAATTACCCAACAGGGTTTATAGCTACGATATTGAGGATTCTGACGGATCCTACAAAAGTGGTAGTATCCAACTTCAGGATGAGAATAAATGCCGGGTCGTAAAAATTAATATTTAGCGTTTTGATAGGTAGTAAAAATTTTTGATGAACTTTAAAAAGGCCGTTTTATGACAAGCCGTAAACTATTGTTAAAAGCGATTTTATGCATTGTAGTCATTGTCGGTTGGCAATGTAACACCAAGAAACTTTCTTATAAGTATGAAACTGAAGGTGTGGAGCAAGGACAACAAGGTAACGTAATGTTTAAGGTTTATTCTTATGGAGAAACAGTGGAAGAGGCCGTTAAAAGGGCTAAAATGGATGCCGTGCATGCCGTTTTGTTCAAAGGGGTTCCGGGTACTAACGTGGAAGATCCGCTTGTAAAAAACCCTACGAAAGCCCAGGAAGAGCATTCCGATTATTTTAAGGAATTTTTTGGGGTGGAATTGCTCAAAAAGCGTATGAGAAGCAAAGGCGGTTTACGTTACGGTAAAAAAAGTGCTGATTACAGGCTTTATGTAGAACGATCCAGTGATGGTTCTATTAAGCCCGGGGACCGGATCAAAGTGGAAGGCGGCTATAAGGTTGGGGTTATGGTTTCCGTAAACCATAAGCAACTGCGCAAACGTCTTGAAGATGACGGCATCGTAAAAGAATTTGGATTATAAAAAGCTTTAATTTATTGTTTAAACTCAAATAAAAGGCTATGAAACCAAAACAAACTATAATCACCTTAATGGTAATTTTTGGGATTGCTGTAAGTAACGTAATGGGGCAAGCCTCCAAAAAGCAACCCTCCATCATGGTAATGCCCCAGGATAATTGGTGCATTGAACAAGGGTATTACAATACGGTAGAAAATCCGGAAACCGGCAAAAAGAAAAAAGTACCTGATTACAAAGAAGCTTTCCAGGAAAGCCAGGACGTGGGTTTGGCCATTAGTAAGATCGGAGAAATTTTTAGTGACCGGGGTTTTCCCTTAAAAGACATGGAGCAGCGTTTAAAGAATATCGAGGAAGAAAAAGCTTTGGACGAGGTCGAAGAAGGCGGAAGAGGAACCAAAAAGACGTTAAAAGAAAAATTACTGAATAAGGCCAAAGCGGACATAATTCTTTACCTGAACTGGGATGTTAATAAGCAAGGCCCTTATAAACGGGTGACTTTTCAGTTGGATGCCATTGACCCATACACAGCCGAGCAAGTTGGTGCGGCAAGTGGTACCGGCCCAAAAAATACGGGTTCACTGGATGTGTTATTGGAAGAAGCAGTCCTGGAAAATGTAACCAACCTGCAGTCTCAAATGCAGGAGTATTTCAATGATCTGAATGAAAATGGACGTAAAATCAAAATGCGGATCAAAATCTCCAATAGTAGTAACCTCACGTTAAAAGATTACTGCAGTAGCAGTGAGCAATTTCAGATAGGTCAGATGTTTAAAGACGCTGTCAGGTATTTTCAAAAGCAAAATGAATCTGTTAGCCAGAACTTTCGTACAGGCGGGCTAAAAACCAATACTCTGAATTTTAAAATGATTCGCATACCGATGTTTTACGAAAGGGAATCCGCTTTTGGCGGGGGAAAGACCAAGGTGGCTATGAATGCTACAAATTTTAGTGAGAAAATTAAAACGCTGGTGGCCAAGAAATGCGATGCCCTTGAAAAAGAAAATATAAAAGTTACCGGTATTGGTTTAGGAGAAGCCTCTTTGACAATTGTTGGTTAATAAAATCTTTAAAATGCTGTTTTTATGCGTTACTTAAAATATTTACTTATTGTTGGTTTGTTATTTTGGGGCTTTAAAGGCATTTCCCAGGAAAATACTGAATCTTCGGGTTCCGGAATTGCCCTGAATATAATTGTCCCGAATCTGGGCGAACATTTTGACCAGAGCGACCAGTCCACTTTGGAATCCCGCCTGCAGCAAATGGCTACTAACTATGGAATCGGTGGGGCCAGTTTTAATCCCAATTTTGTTTTAGTCCCCAATGTGGTTATTGATGAGTATAAAACCATCGGAAGTGCACCTCCACGGACGTTGGCCAAAATTGAAGTGATTCTGAAAATTGGGAATGCCCAATCGAAAACCATTTTCTCTACTGCTTCCATGAAAGCTACCGGTGTTGGTGAGACGAAAGATGAAGCTTTGAGTGAAGCCATAGGTAAAATAGAAACGGAAGATGACAAGGTTAAAGATTTCGTGAAAGGTGCCAAGGAAGATATTATTTCCTACTACAATGAACAATGTGACAAAATCCTAAAAAAAGCTTCTGCCAATGCGGAATCCGAAAATTTTAATAAAGCCTTCAGGCTTTTAAACCAAATTCCTTCCGGGGCTCAATGCTACGAAAAAGCTATGAACAAAGTGGAGGCGGTGTTCAAAAAATACCAGGAAACCCGCTGTTCAAAATTATTATCCCGAGCCAAAGCTGCTTACGGGGCAGGAGATATGGAAACAGCTGCCAGGTTTTTGGCCCTAATTCCTTCCAGTAGTGAGTGCAGTAAAAAAGCTGAGGAATTGTCTTCAGAAATGAAGGAGGAAAGATTGGATAAATATGAAAAGGAATCTGACATAAGAAAATTAAGGGTTGAAGCGGCCAAAGACATTGCCATAACCTTTGGTGAAAACCAACCGGATAAAAAAGTGGATATAAGGTTTCTAAAAGCTGATTAAATGGGGATTCGTTTCTTATTTTGCTTTTTTTTTGGACTTAGTGTTTCGGTTGGTTCTTTGTTGGGGCAAAGCAATGATTTAAATCCTGATTACAACCGGAATGCTTTGACGCCTGTCTTACTTAAAAATGATTCCCTTGATTTGGAATATTCTTTAAAGCCCGGTTTTCAGGATTTAAAAATCCCGAAAAAGTTTGACGATAATAAAATAAATGACCTTGGTTTGCCGGTTACCCTGCCCTCCTATGAATTGCCCGAACCCAAAGAGGAAAAGGAAGAGAAAAAAGAAGAGGACACAAAATCTGGTGGGGGGCAGGTAGGAAATAAATTGGTGGAAGCTGCTACTAATGAGGCAAATAATAAAGCCTTAAGTATGGCCACTGAGACATTGAATAAACCCCTTTATGATTCAATCATTCGCCATCAATTAAGCAAACACGGTGTGAATAAGGAAATAGTGGATAGCCTTTATAATGCGGATAGTGCCGGCAGGTATTCCATGGATAAGCTTATTGAAAGGGCTAAATATAACCTGACAGATGCTGAAGTAATCCGCCTGAAAAATACGGCAAAAGGATTTGAGCAAGGTTCAGAGGACTATAAGTGGGCTAGTAAGATACTTTCTTCTAATTACCTGGTGGGATTCTATTTCCACGATATCCAAAGGCTTAATAAAAAAGATGGTAAGAATGGTGGTGATGGAGAGGAAGAAAAGAAATTTCGGGGTTACAAAGCTTTGGTAAGTGCTTTTTTATATCGGCTTGATTTTAATGATTCCATACAAGCGGTATTTTACAACCAATGCTGGGCCGGAGCCAATTCAGATGAGCAATCCTTAAAGGAGGCCTTGGATGCCAGGGAAGAAATGGAATATCCCTTAGAAAAAGCTGGTAATTTTCATTTTACCGTAATTTCCAGAGATTATGTCGGTCCTGATAAAGGCAGTACTTTTTACCAAAAGCGTTTGCAAAAGCTACCCCAAAAAAGCCTGGAAAAAACTATTGAAAAAGCAGAGCAAAAAGTAAGGGCTTTTAAAGTACAGTCTCCTTTGATAGAATACAACCCATTTCCTTTTTCTTTTGGTTGGTCGAAAATCGGGACAAAAGAAGGCCTTCAGCCGGATGACCGTTATTTTGTTTATGAATATGTCAGTGGGGATAGTGGTGTGAAAAAAAAGCAAAAAGGCGTAGTGAGGGCTACTAATGTCGTCAATAATGACACCTTAGCCACAGGAAATACTGAGCCTTCTAAATTTATTCAAACCGCAGGATGGGGTTTAGGCAAAGGCATGTTAATGGAACAAAAGCCTGACCGGGGGATTAGTATTGCTCTGGGATACATGAACCATGGCAGGCCTTACTTAAATGCGAGGTTAGAACTAAGGATCAGTAAATCATTGAATTTATCTCCGAGCTGGCACGCCTATGGGGATTATTCCATTGCAGCCAGTGAAATTTCCGGATTCGAAAAAGATGAGGTGAACGTATACCCCGGAAATGACACAACCACTTACGAAACGGATGGAGAAGTGCGTGCCTTTGGGTTTGGTGTAAGCAAAGAATTTTATTTTCTGAAATGGTTTCACATATCGCCTTATTTGGGGCTTCGAAGGGAAAAGGCCAAATTTTCTGATTCCACTTTTAACGATTATTTAGAGGAAAACCTAACGGTTAATCCGGTTGAAAAGAAATGGACGGTTGATGCCGGTGCGAGGTTTGGTTTTAACCTGACCCATTGGTTGAAAATAAGGGGATCATGGGGTTTTTCGCCTTTAAGTTATTCCACTAAGGAAAGTCTTTATGGAAAAGACGTAAACCCGGAAATGGGGTCTTTAATCCCAGGTTTAAAAGCCGGAGATTCCAATCCCTTTTACCTGAAGCGGGATAGGTACAAATGGGAAATCATGCTCAGGGTGAACTTTTGAATTTACCTTTTTAAAACCATAAAAAAATCATCGCTATGAATGGCAAAATGTATAACCGGCTGCTAACAATACTGCTTTTTTCCTGTATGCTCGCTTTGTTTAAGCCAGTCCTTTCTCAAGCCCAAAATGTGGAGCTTGATTATACCCGGAAAGGGATTACCCCGATTTTTATCATGCCGGAGTTTTCTGATTATCCGGATGAATTTGATTCGCCAAAAGAAGCTTTTAAGGCTGCTTTTAAACAAATGGAGCTTCCCGAAAAGGTTGACGATAACCGGATTCAGGATTGCATTATTGTGGATGAAGACCTTTCTCCTTCCCTGGATTTTGTTTTTGGGGAAGGATATAAGCATGATCATGTCCAGGAAGTCCTAAAGGAGAAAAATACCGTCAGGCAAGTTATTGATACCATTTTTGATGCCGATAAGGAAGGCCGTTATTCCATGAATGAATTAATCAACCGGGTTAAGTACGACCTTAGTGACCGGGAGGTTAGAAGGCTAAAAAATACAGCTAAAGGATTTGACCAGGGAGCCAGGGATGTCAAATGGATCAACAAGATCTTGAAATCCAACTACATTTTTGCTTTCAGGTTTAAGCACATCAAGTCTGCTGAAACCATGAGGGAAGAAGGTAATACCAGAATTGAGGAAGATGATACAGGTTATTCAGCAAAGGGGCATGTTTTCATTTACCGGGTGGATATGAATGATACCATACGAAATAAATTTTTTAACAGGTGTTGGGCAGGTGAAAACAGCAGTGAAAAGGAGCTTCAGGAAGCTTTAAAAGCGCGAAAAAATATGGAGTTTGATTTTGATTATGTGGATCAAACTCAATTTGGAAACCAAAAACCACGGCAAAGTTTAGGGAAGATGGTGGAGAAGGATACGCTTTCCAAAAAAGATAAATTCCTCCGAATTCCTCAATTGTCATTTTACAATGCTAAGTGGAATTTTGAAAATAAAATGAACGTGACCGGCGAAACCGAACGGTTTGATCAGGTTAAAACCTCCGTTTTTAAAACGGGCTATTTTCCTTTTTTTTACGGTTATTCCAAAATAGGTACGAAGGAAGGTTTAAAACCGGACGACCGTTTTTATGTATACGAAAATGTGATGGTTGATGGTGAGGAGCAGCAAAAATTAAGAGGGGTCTTGAGGGCTACCAGCAATATAACCGAAAATGATACCATTTCATCCGGGGATATGGAACCTTCCAGGTTTGTTCAAACATACGGCAAACCCCTGGGAAAAGGAATGTTAGTCAAACAAAACAAAGGGGGCGTCATTGGGCTTTCCTTAGGATGGCTCTATCATGGGCGACATTACCTGAATGGGCAATGGGAACTTCGTTTAAGCGATTTGTTTAGTTTTTCCAATGGCATTTATTTCTACCAGGATATCGGCTATGCCACTGAAAACTTTTCTTCTGACGAGGAAGATATTTACCATACGGAACTTGGCTTAAGCAAAATGCTGTATATAATGCGGGACTTACATTTGTCTCCCTATGCCGGTCTGAAAGTCGCTCCCAATTTTACTTATGATTTAGGCGTGAGGCTGGACCTTAACCTAAACCACTGGTTGAAGCTAAGAACATCTTTTGGTCATGCCCCCATAGATTATTCGCAGGATGATGGAAGGGAAAGGTTGCTCAATAATTTCAGTAGTGATTTTCCAAGCAAATGGTCGGTGATGCTAAGGGCTAAGTTTTAAGGTTTGGGTTGGCTTTTGAAGTCTTACTTTAACACTTTAATTGTGCCTTTTACCTGACGTGTTTCGCCGTTGGGGCCTTCAGCCCATATGATGTAAAGGTATCTTCCGGTGGAAACGGGCTTACCCTTAAATTTACCATCCCAGCTATTTTCCATGGAATGGCTTTCATAAAGTTTCTGCCCCCATCGGTTATAGATGCTGATCTGGTAATTTACCACATAAGTGCCTTTAACCCCGAACTGGTCATTGATGCCATCATCATTGGGGGAAAACGCATCGGGCACATATAGTCGCATTTCCCGGTCCAAGCAATCCGTGTTAGAAATGCTGAAGGTTTTTTCATCTCCTTGTTTATAGCCGATTATCCTGTAACAACGTTTTTTATTGGTATTCCTGGTTTGCTCCTCTAAAATCGATAGGCTATCACCAGGAATTTGTTCATAGCCAGAAATAGTTCTGAATTCTCCATTGACGGGATTTAGTTTCTGTACCGCATAATGATTAACGGACCAACCCCGGTAAGGGGTCCAGTTTAAAACCGGTTCGCCCAATCCTTCGCTTACCGATAGCTTGATTGAGGTGCCTTTTTGTTTGCTATATTTTCCGATATTTCCACAGCTATCCAGGATTTGGACGCGATAGGTATAAACTGTGTCATCAACCTGTACACCTTCATCTAAGTAGGATGTTTGGCCTTCTGGTTGTTTCGTTATGGGTTTAAATCCTTTCCTGCCTTTCGCCCTTTCAAGGGCAAAACGGCCCGGATTCGGTGTTGGAATGGAATCCCATTCTACCAATATGTTTTCGTCATTTTTAACAGTAACCCGCCGGATATTGCTTATACCCGGATCACCGTAAACGATCACTTGCTTTGTAACCGAGTCGCGACACCCATGGGAAGAAGTTGTGATCTGACGAACCTCATATTTTCCAGGCTCCTGGTATTCATGGATAGGATTTTGGGAAAAATCTTCCCATCCATCCCCAAAGCGGTAATACCATTCCCGAATCCTTCCTTCGGGGATGCTCGATTGGTCTTTGAATCGCAATTTATCTCCATGACAAACGCGGGTATTTTTGAAGTCCGATTTGGGTTTGGGTGCTACTTTTAGCTTTTTGAAGGCCGTATCTTTACAGCCATTTTCGGAATTAGCCCTTAACTGCACTTTATAATTTCCATATTCATCATAGGAATAGGTGGGATTTTCTTGCCTTGAATTATCCTTGTTATCGAAATCCCAAACATAATCCCTTTGATTTTCCCCAATCGTCAGGTTTTGAAAATTAAAAATGTTATTATTGATGCATTGTAAACTGTCAAAGACTTTAAATTCTGCATTGGGTTTGGCTTTGACTTTTATTGGTTTAGTAAACGTATCATAGCAAGTATTTTTGGAGCCGGCTATGAGCATCACCGGATAGGTGCTATCGGTTTTGTACCGGTATTCCGGGCTTTTTGTAATAGCCGTATCACCCGTCCCAAAATGCCATTTCCAACTGCTTATTGGACCGGATTGAATGCTTGATTGGTTTATAAAATGGGTTAAGGTACTCTCGCAACTCGTATCATAGGCAAATTTTGCGGTAGGGCTCTCTATTATTTGGATTACCTTGGTTGTCGAATCGCTGCATCCCCTTTGGGAAGTTTTGGTTAATTTAACGGGGTATTTACCGCGGCTTTCAAACTTTTCTTTGAACTCCTTTCTGCCTGTTGTAGTGCCATCACCTAAAAACCATTTGCGATTAGCCAGTGCTCCATAACGGATTTTTGAAGTATCTTTGAAATGGATGGGTGTGCCTGAGCAACCGGGAGCTGAAGTAGAAAAGCCTGATTTAACATCAATGGGCGTTTTAATGTAAAGACTGTCTGTCACGGTACATTGTTTCTTCTTTTCTTTTAAGTGAAGGGTATAGGTTGTGGCTTTGCTTGGCGCTAAGGAAGGTTCTTTTAGGCTTGTCCCGGAAATACCTTTTTTGGGTTTCCAGGAATATTCGAAACTGGGTTTCACAGAAATTTTGAACTGATCAATGGCCCAATGATCATAGCACTCCCCATTGAAACAATTGGTGAAGTTTGCTTGCCGCAGGCGAAATTTGGTAGCAGGTGTTTTAGCATCCGCGGGAATGGAGAAGGATACTTTGGTGAACTGCCTGTACAGATTGGTACCCAATTGGGCGATAAATTTCCAATTGGTGCCATCCGTGGAGTATTCGAGGTAGACTTGTTCATCGATTTCCGGGCGGTCACATTGTTGAGCACCATCTCCATATTTTATGTAGAAGGAGATAGAGTCGCCTTTCCGGGTATCAATGTTTTGAGTAATGGCTTCTCGCCTGTCGTCACCACTAAAGTACAAGGCTTTTTTGTGCACAGAACCACATGATAAACTTGGTTCTCCGTTGTAAATGGTATCCCAATTCGGGGAAAACGTATCATTGGCGAAATGATCTTTAAAAATATTGAAACCCCTTGGCTGTACTTGGGTTTTCGTCTGAATGCTATCTCCTTTACAAAAAATGGAATCTGCTTTGATGTTAAGCCTTGAAGGTAAAAACACCCGAATGGACTTTGTTAAAGTATCCTTGCAACCTTTTTGACTGGTTGTTATTAATTCTACTGGATAAGCACCGGTTTCTTGGTAACGAAATTTTGGGTTTTGTGCGGTGCTTGTTTCCTTAGGACTAAAGCGCCAATGATAAGACGCTATTGACCCTGACCCTGAAATTTTGCTCGTATCTATAAATTGAGTTTTTTGAGTAAGGCAGGCGTTTTTTGTGAAAAAATGAGTCCTTGGTGTAGGATGAACACGGATATTTTTGTATGCCGTATCCCGGCATCCACCCCCGCTTTCAGCAATTTGCCTTACCTGGTATTGGCCTTTATTTGGGTAGATGTGTGTGGGATCCGTAGCAGTGTCCATGCTACCATCCCCGAATTTCCAGAAATGAAGCGGTGTGGAACCTTTCCGGATTTTAGTTTGGTCAATAAACTGGGTTTGATTCCGTGAACAGGACAGGTTGAATGTAAAATCCGCTACAGGTTTTGAATCAATGGCGATTTGCTTTTCCAAAGTATCCTGGCAATCATTTTTATCCTGTATAATTAGGGTGATCAGGTAATTACCGGTGTCTTGGTATTTGTGCCGTGGATTTTGGATTTTTGCGGAATCCCCATCTCCAAATCGCCAAAACCAGGAATTGACGGTTGATTTTTCACTGCTTGAGGAGTCGTAAAATTGAATGGTATCATTGATACAACCCCTGTTGGCTGAGAAGGAAGGGGAAATATCGTAATCCGGATTAAGACTGGGTAAAACCTCAATGGAATCGGTTATAGCACATTCCCCGCTATCAGAAACACTTACCCAGTAAGTACCGGGCTCTTTAACCCAAATAGAATCTGTGGTCTGACCGGTGTTCCAAACGATGGTATAATTGGAGTCCACACCTTTAAGGTCCGGGGATAACCTAAGGGAATCATCACATGCTACATAAGCGGTATCGCCTAAATCCACCCTTTTAGAAGGAATGACATCAATGGCATATCCTTTAACGATGTTGGTATAATAAGGGCAATTGTCATCCCGGACATTCACTGTATAGGAATAACGCCTGGTTTTAAATCCTGAGTTGGGATTCCTGCTGACCCAACTTAATTTTCCCACAGGCTTTTTAGTACTGTCGCCTATTACTTCAAATTTTGCGCCCTTGATGCCCTTGTTCCAGGACATGAACAAAGAATCTTCAGGATCAGGGTCATTGGCTCCTACATAAAGATCCAAAGGTTGGCCGGGACAAACGGTCGTATCCTGGTTGGTGTTTGTCGTATCAAACCCGTCATTATAGGGAGTAAAACCCGTTAATTGGGGAGCATTTGAGGATGTACAATTTTTTACAAGCACTTGAATATCCCGAAGAATTACCCCTTTAAGTTCCCCGGTTGTGTCATATTCTTTTACCTTTACTCCCAGAACGGTTACATCTTTTTGAGTGGGTTTCATGGTAATATTTCCGCTCTGCGGATCAATGGATACATCAGGCACAGATTTAAGGGGGTTATCATACGAATATCCCGGAAGGTAATCAACCGTTGAATATTGATCAGTTTTTGGTTCGTAAAAAGAGTAAACCAATGAATCCCCGTCCGGATCTTTAGCCCCGTGATTATACACATATTCTTGATTGTTGCAAATAAAGGCAACAGGGTCATTGGTAAAATATGGCGAGCTGTTGCTGGGAAATTTTTTATTATTTAGCTGAGTTTCCAGGTAAAGGGCATCGGAACCGGGGTCGTCAATGGTTGTAATGGCCTTGTTCCGCGCTACTTGATCCCAGGAAAATACCCAGTCTGAACACTTTTGAGGCAAAGTTACCGTGTCTTTGAAGATCCACTTTTCTATGCCTTTTTTGTTACCCCCTTTACAACTTGATTCGTATTTGTTGCATAAAGGCGCTATATCCTTCCCCGTATCGTCAAGGGTATCTAAATCTATGGTATTACTGTAACCACAGGTGTTCGAATAATAAGAAACAGTAGGATTCGCTTCAAAGGCGCTCCTGTTTCCATCACAATCGAAATAGTAATTCAGGGTAATTTCGTATTTTAAGGAGGAAACCCGTTCATAGGTTAGATCACCCCCTACCAGATGAGTAGCAAATATTTTTTGGGAAAAAAGGGTGAAACAAATTAGAAGGGTAGCCTTTAGTAATATTTTGCTTGAAATCTTCATATCAAAAAGGGGGTCATTTTTATAGAGCCCTTGGTATTTAATGAACTTTTCCCAATCAAAAACGGATTTTTTAATGTTTTCAAAGGTTATTTGAGTTTTTTTAAACTACCATTGGCGTTATTTATTGTAACCTCTCATTGTAAAATTTAAGCAATTTTTAATTAATGCCTATTGGGTAAGAGGTTTTTTTAATGTTAAAAAATGAGTCCATCCTTTTTCAAGACGTAAGGGTTGCTATTTTGGTTGGGTGATTACAAAAGTTTTTTTAAAATAATTTACATGGTCAAATTGCGTAATTATTGGAGGTTGAGAAGGTCAGGACCAGAATTTGGCTTCCCCTTTTGAACCAGGTGCTGTTATAAAATCTGTTGTGCCCATGATTTAACAGCCAGGGCCTAATTTCCCCAATGAATGCTTAGGGATCACAACAAGTAGTTATTAAGCGAATAAAATGGGAAATGGAATTATGCATGGTGCCAAAGGTGGGATTCGAACCCACACTCCCGGAGGGAACACGATTTTGAGTCGTGCGCGTCTACCAGTTCCGCCACTTTGGCATGGTTGAAAAGCAAAGTTAAAAAATACCCACTATTTAGCCCAATCTTTTGATTGGAGGAAGTTGACCCTAAAAAGAATAAATTCATTCTGCCCAGTTTGGTAAATGGCTTTACCGGATTGAAAAATTCATCCTTTTTTAACCTGATCCAAAATGCTTTTCAGCGTACATTAGTTGACAAATACTTGCCAAATGTCATTAAAGAAGACAAAAACCATTAATGTTAATAAAATGATAACCCCGATGGTCTGAATGACTTTATAAGCATTATCCGGCACTGGTCTTCTCGAAACCATTTCATATAATGTTAGTAACGCATGGCCTCCATCCAGGGCAGGGATGGGCAGAATGTTCAAAAACCCGATTACCAGGGACAGCAAAGCCGTAATACCCCAGAAACGAGACCAGTCCCAATTACCTCCGTAAATAGTCGCTATTTTGATGGGGCCACCCAATCCTTTACGGGGATCAATTTCCCCGGTGATCATCTTACCCAACCCAACAACATTTTGCTTAATGCTTGTATAAGCCCTTTCTGTACCCCTTACAAAAGATTTTCCAAAAGCGTATTCCTTGGTTTCCTGGGGCAGGTTTTGACCTACATAGAAGCCTAAGGTTCCCTTTTCCGTCACTTGCGCTTCTTTTTGGAGGGTATCTCCCTGCCTTTTTATGGCTAAGCTTACTTCTTCCCCCTTCTTATTCTCCAGGACCTCTTTGAATTGATCAAAAAACAAAGTTTCCTGACCATTAACACGAATAATGCTGTCATTTTTCTTTAAACCAGCCTTATCAGCAGGGGAGTTATTCCTTACCCGGTTCACGTAAAAAGTAAAACGGGGTTGAATGAACCGGGATTTACCACCGCTTGCTATTTTATTGGCAAAACCGGAAGGAATATGGATGGTGGTATCTTTACTATTTCTTTTTACGGTTATGGTAGCGTTTTCGTTTAGGAATACTTCTGTACTGTATAGGTCATTGAATTTTTTAAAAGGTTCTCCGTTGATTTTTACAATTTTATCCCCCGTTTTAAGGTTGATTTCTTTGCCGATTTCATTGGCTACAATGCCATGCTCTAATTTATCTGCGGGAATGTAATTTTCTCCGTAATAGAAAGTCATGAAACTGAATATCAATATTCCCAGGATAAAGTTCAATATGACCCCAGCCACCATCACTATAAACCTTTGCCAGGCCGGTTTAGAGCGAAATTCCCAGGGTTCCGGCTCTTTTTTCATCTGCTCGGTATCCATGGATTCATCAATCATACCGGCAATTTTTACGTAACCACCCAGGGGTATCCAACCAATTCCGTATTCCGTATTGCCTTTAGTGGTGGAAAACAATTTTTTACCCCAACCATCGAAGAATAAGTAAAACTTCTCCACGTGCATACCGAATATACGAGCAGCAATATAGTGGCCATATTCGTGAATAACCACTATAATGCTAAGGCCTAAAAGAATCTGGCCTATCATAATGAGTACGTCCATAGTAATTAAGTCCTCCTTCCTTGATTTTAGCTTTTTTGGTTTAGCATCGCTCGAGCAGAAGCCCTGGCATTTTCGTCCGTTAAAAGGAAATCATCCAGTGAAGGATCTTCCTGAAAATCTACTTTTTCCATGCAAGCTTCATTGATTTCTGCAATTTCAGGAAAACGGATGACATCCTTTAAAAAGGCATCCACCGTAATTTCATTGGCTGCATTCAAAATGCAGGCCATATTTCCGCCTTTTTTCAGCGCTTTAAAAGCCAGGGCCAGATTCCTGAATGTATTGAAGTCAGGTTTTTCAAAGGTCAAATTTTGGTAATCTTCAAATCCAAAACGGGGAAAACGGTTTGGTAAGCGGTCGGGATAAGCCAGTGCGTATTGAATGGGGCGGCGCATATCCGCAGGTCCCATTTCGGCTTTCATGGTCCCATCTTCAAACTGCACCAAAGAATGAATAACCGATTGGGGATGAACAATCACATCAATTTGATCATTGGACAAATTAAATAACCATTTGGCTTCAATGACTTCCAAGCCCTTGTTCATCATTGTGGCTGAATCAATGGTGATTTTAGCACCCATATCCCAGGTGGGATGGGTTAAGGCCTGGTCCTTGGTAACCGTTTTCAGGTCCTGGCTTTGCATGCCGCGAAAAGGGCCACCAGAGGCGGTTAAATAAATTTTTTCAATCGGGTTATGCCATTCTCCGGTTAGGCATTGGAAAATGGCTGAATGTTCTGAGTCAACCGGGATTATAGAAACCTGGTTTTTGGCGGCCAATTCGGTAACCATTTTGCCGGCTACCACCAACGTTTCTTTGTTGGCAAGCGCTATATGTTTCCCGGATTCAATGGCCTTAACGGTTGGTCTTAAGCCGGAAAAACCTACCATAGCGGTCAGTACTATCTGGATTTCATCCAGGGTTACGATCTGCTCGAGGGAATCCTGGCCGGCAAAAACTTTAATCCCTTCATTCTGTAAGGCTTCTGATACTTTTTGATATTGATCCTCATCACAAATCACCACCGAATTGGGTTTATGGGCCAAGGCTTGTTGAATGAGCTGATCGGCATTCGTATTCGCCGTTAACACGGAAATGTTAAAAAAATCAGGGTTTTCGTTGACCACTTCCAGGGCTTGGCAACCCATTGAACCCGTTGAACCTAAAACGGCAATATTCCGCTTTTCTTTTGGCATGGCTATACCTGAGACCTTATTAATGCTGCAAATAAAATAATTTTTAAGGGGTCAACCCTTCCTTTCAAAAATTGTTTTAAACTTGGTTTTTTAAAGAATTAACTGTCCCGATAAAAAAGTGGCAACCGTTAGCAATTGGGCTACCACTTTTCTGTTAGTGTTTTGCGAAGTTTATACCAATCAGGCATCTATATTGGCATACTTGGAATTTTTCTCAATGAAATCCCTTCTGGGTGGGACCTCATCCCCCATAAGCATGGAAAAGGTACGGTCTGCCTCTGCCGCACTTTCGATACTCACTTTCCTTAAGGTACGATTCTGGGGGTCCATGGTTGTATGCCAAAGTTGCTCCGAATTCATTTCGCCAAGCCCTTTATAGCGTTGTACGGTGACACCGTTTTCCGTGCCATCCGGGCTCAGCCTTTGAACGGTCTCGGCCCGCCCCTCTTCTGACCATACATATTCAGCCTGTTTGCCTCTTTTTATTTGATAGAGGGGAGGTGTAGCAATATATACGTATCCTTGCTGAATAAGCTCAGGCATGTAACGGAAAAACAAAGTAAGGATCAACGTACGAATGTGGCTACCATCCACATCGGCATCAGTCATGATGATGATTTTATGATAACGAAGGCGGCTGGTATCCAGGGCTTTGTCATCCTCTTCGGTTCCGATAGAAACACCAAGGGCCGTAAACATATTCTTAATTTCCTCATTATCATAGATTTTATGCTCGAGGGCCTTCTCCACATTCAGAATCTTACCGCGCAAGGGAAGAATAGCCTGAAACCTACGGTCACGGCCCTGTTTGGCTGTTCCGCCCGCAGAATCCCCTTCTACCAAATAAATTTCCGTTTTTGAGGGGTCCTTTAAGGAACAATCGGATAGTTTGCCCGGTAAACCCCCACCACTGAAACTGCTTTTTCGCTGAACCATTTCACGGGCCTTCTTAGCGGCATTCCTGGCCTGGGCTGAAAGGATCACTTTTTGGATGATGTTTTTGGCATCCTTGGGATTTTCTTCCAGGTAGGTGGCTAATTGTTCGGAAACAAAGGCATCCACAGCACCCATGATATCCTTATTACCCAGTTTTGTCTTGGTTTGGCCCTCAAATTGGGGTTCATCCACTTTTACTGCAATAACACCGGTTAATCCCTCACGGAAATCGTCCCCGCTGATTTCTACTTTCACATTTTTCAATAAGCCTGACCGTTCTGCATAATTCTTTAAGGTCCTGGTAAGGGAACGGCGAAGTCCGGCAATATGGGCTCCCCCTTCAATGGTATTGATGTTATTGACGTAAGAGTGCAGGTTTTCATTGTAAGTATCATTGTATTGAAAGGCCACGTCAATGGGGAAACCGCTTCTTTCGCCTTCAAATGCCATTGGTTGGGAAATAATGGGTTGGCGAGTTTCATCCAATAATTCCACAAATTCCTTCAATCCACCGTCAGAATAAAATACATCTGACTTTTCTTCTCCGTCCGCGGATTTTTCCCTTTTGTCTACCAAGCTTAGCTTTACCCCCTTATTAAGGAAGGCCAATTCACGTAACCGAGCGGCCAGGTTTTCAAAGTGGAATTCTGTTTCCAGGAAAATGGATTCATCAGGCTTGAAAGTCATTATGGTTCCGGAATCCTCGGTTTCACCCATTTCTTTCGCAGGATACTGCGGATAACCTTTTTCATATTCCTGAACATTGATTTTTCCATTCCGGTGAACCTCCACTTTCATGTGAGAGGCCAATGCATTTACGCATGAAACACCAACTCCATGAAGGCCCCCTGAAACTTTGTAAGTGTCTTTATCAAATTTCCCCCCCGCATGAAGGACTGTCATTACCACTTCTAAAGCAGAACGGTTTTCCTTGGGGTGAATTTCGGTCGGAATTCCCCTTCCATTATCTCTTATGCTAACACTGTTATCTTCATTCACAATGACTTCAATGAAATCACAATAGCCTCCCAGGGCTTCGTCAATGGAGTTGTCGATCACCTCGTAAACCAAATGGTGAAGGCCACGGTAACCTATGTCACCAATATACATAGCCGGCCTTTTCCGGACGGCTTCCAAGCCCTCTAAAATTTGAATATTTTCTGCGGTATAATTTTGATTTTCTGGGTTTTCTGCCATAAATGATTAAGCTTTTTGATAGAATTGCTACAAAATAAATTAGTTACTAAGGTTTGATCAGATCAGTTTTTCCACTTCTTTGTGGAAATTTTAATGCCAAAAAAATTTGAATTTAGGGTTTTGGGATGTGAAATCATTTTATCCTGTTTTGATTAGTTTTTTATGAAAAGTCATAACTTGAGGAATAACCAAATGCCTACCGTCATTTATAATCACCTGATCGCTTCTTTCATCCTTTTTTGCCTGGGGTAATTGATTTTCCATCCGGGCCAGGACATCTTTTTTTTCCATTTGCTCCCTTTCCATAATGCGGTTAACCCGAATATTTTCGGGTGCACTTACTGAGATCATGTAATCGAAATGCTCATCTGCTCCTGTTTCGAAGAGTAAAGCGGCTTCTTGAATGACGTAAGCCAGATAAGATGGCTGCGAGTAAACCCAATCGGTAAAAGCCTTCCTTACCGCCGGATGGACAAGCGCATTCAGCTTTTGTAGAGCTGCTTTATCATGAAATACTTTACCGGCCAAAGCCTTGGTATCTAAACCATGATCCCGGGCATAAACTTCTTCACCAAAAGTTTTTTGCACATTTTCCCGCAGGTCAGGGTCATTGTGAAGTAGCTCTTTGCCTGTTTGGTCAGCGTAAAAAACCGGTATTCCGATAACTTCAAATATTTTTGCTACGGTAGATTTTCCACTTCCTATGCCACCTGTTAAGCCCACAATCTTCATTTAACTATTTCCCCTTTCTTTAAAAACTAACAAACCAATTACCGGATTTACTCCAAAATTAAGGCTTATTTTGCGATTTATTCCGAAAATTTTGCATTCAAACCCATACTCTGGAATGGAGTCGAAAGTGGTTCATGGCAGAAAATCAGGCTTATCCATTTGATGGGCAATCCGGAAAGCTGAATTGACTAATCCCATATGACTGTAGGTTTGCGGAAAATTCCCCCACTGACTACCGTCCTGTGGATCCACATCTTCACTTAATAACCCAAGGTGATTGCCATAGCTTATTAGCTTTTCGAAAACATTTTGGGCATCCTTTAGGCGACCTACGCAGGCAAGTGCATCTACGTACCAAAAGGCGCAAACGAGAAAGGCGCTTTTGGGTTTCCCGAAATCATCTTCGTGCTTATAACGGAAAAATAAGCCCTCATCGGTCATGAGTTCTTTTTCAAGTTTTATGAGGTGATTTTTGGCTTTCCGGGAATGCGGGTTTAGATACTTCATGGTAATAAGTTGAAGTAAGCTGGCATCCAAATTTTTGGTATCGGTTGCCTGCCGGTAAACCTGCTCCTCTTCGTCATAGCATTCTTCGATATGGTCTGCGGCTCTTTTAATAAGCTTTTTTGCCTTTTTGGCCAATGATTGATGCCCGAAATGGTTAGCAATCTTCAGGCCTGCATTACTTCCTGCCCAATGAAAAAGGGAAGAATAAGCATGTAATTGATTGGTTTCCCGGAATTCCCAAAGACCGGCATCCGGTTCGTCAATCTTTTCTTCAATTTTATCCAGTAGGAGGGATGTAAGGCGAATACCCAGCCGTTCATCTTTTTCCGCAAAGCGTGCATCAGAATAAAGGGGGAGTAGGGAAACCAATATCTGCCCGTAAACATCATTCTGAACATGGGTGTAGGCTTGATTACCACGCCTAACGGGTTGGTTGCCCAGGTAACCATTGAGATCAAGCGTTTCTTCAGGTAACTTATTTGAATCCCCAACCAAAGTGTACACCGGTTGAAAATTGAAATTTTTCTCCCGGGTTGTAAGGTTTTGGATGAAGAAGGCATATTTCCGCAATTCGTAAAAATGGCCTATGTTATTTAGTGCCATCAAGGTATAAAACGAATCCCTTAGCCAGCAATAACGATAATCCCAATTGCGGCCTTGACCGGGATGTTCTGGTAAACTGCTGGTGCTGGCAGCGATAATGGCTCCGGTGTCTTCAAATTGGTGAAGTTTTAATGCGAGAATTGAACGGGCCACTGATTCCTGGTGGAAATTGGCAATAGCTGCCTGGTTGATGAATTCCTGCCAATATTCTTTGGTTTTTTGCAAGAATTCCTCTGTAGTAGATTCCAGTGGCGCTTCCAGCGGAATACCCCAGCTAAGGCAAATATAGTTGGTGGTATTAAGGAAGATACAGCGTTTGGAAAGAATGTAACTAAGCGGTAAACTTGACGTCAGTCTTACTTGCTTTTTCAAGCCTAAAAACCGGATATGGTTACTGCCTATATAGGATTGGGGTTTGGTTTTGCCATAATCACCTACCGGTTCGCAGGATATTACTATTTCAGGATTCCCCTCTAAGGGTTCGATTTTCCTGAATAACATTAAAGGCTTAAAATGCCTTTCATATTGCCTGAAACGGGGAGCAAAATCCGTTACCCGAAATTTACCGTCAGGGGCACTGAATTCCGTACAAAGAATGTTGGTGTTGGTTAGGTAATATTGATGGCAATCAAATTGGGAACTATTGGGTTTGATGTAAAAATGCCCTCCTTTTTCATCGTCTAATAAATTGCCGAAGATAAAGCTTGAATCAAATTTCGGCCAGCACATCCAGGAGATATCCGCTTCATTATTAATATGGGCCAGATATGCACAATTACCGATAATTCCTTGTTGGTATTTGTGGGGTGCCATAAGTTTAAGGTTTTTTAGCCAAAGTCAAAAGTAATTCAATTTAGCCAACAAGGCAAGTTAGTAATTTGCAAAGGTCAGAGGCTTTTGAGTTTAGGTTGGATAAGGTGATTGGGTTTTTAAATCTGATTTGCTCGTATGTAACGTTTGAACTTTCCAACCATTTTCCCAAATTAGCAAAGCCTAAGGAGCGTCAAAAATGCCCTTCAGGTAGGGAAATGAGTATAAACCGTATTGTATCATTTGGGTATCCGGCTTTGATTCTGGGCTTAGTGTGCCTTGCTTTGTTCCAGTGCAACCAAGAAAAATCCGGTTCTGAACAAGCAAAACAAGGAGCAGATCTACGTTTCAAAAACCTTCATGACACGGTTGATTACGTAGGAATGAAACAATGCAAAACCTGTCATTCCAATGTGTATGAGTCATTTAAAAAGACTGGGATGGGCCAGTCTTTTGGAAAAGCAAAGCCCGGTATTAGTGATGCCGATTTTAAAGGCCATCCCAAAGTTTACGATTCTTTCAAGGACCTGTATTACACGCCTTTTTGGCGGGACAGCACGCTTTTCATAAAGGAGTACCGCCTGGAAAATGGTGATACAGTCCATAAAAGGGTACAGGAAATAGATTATGTCATTGGTTCGGGGCATCATACCAATTCTCATATTTATTCGGCGAATGGCTATTTATACCAGGCTCCGCTGACTTTTTACACCCAAAAGGGGAAATGGGACTTGCCTCCTGGTTTTGGTAAAGGAAACAATACCCGTTTTACCCGGAAAATCGGTGCTGAATGTATGACCTGCCATAATATGTACCCTGAATTTGAGGAACTTTCGGTAAACAAATACCACAAAGTGCCTAATGGTATAGCCTGTGAACGTTGCCACGGACCGGGTGAGCTTCATGTGAAAGCCAAAAAGCAGGGTGAAATTATTGATACCGCTAAGCAAGCAGACCGTACTATTGTGAACCCGAGTAAACTGCCGACAAACCTTAAAAATGATGTTTGTCAAAGATGCCATTTGCAAGGAAATGCCGTTTTAAAGGAAGGCAAAAGCTTTTTTGATTTTAAGCCCGGAATGGAGCTTTCTTCGGTCATGACCGTTTTCCGTCCGCAGTTCAAAGAAAAGGGCGCTTTCATAATGGCGTCTCATTCTGAGCGGCTACAACAAAGTGAATGTTACAAGGCTACCCGTGAAAACAAGAGTTTTGAGGCGCTGAACTGTATCACTTGTCATAATCCGCACAAAAGTGTGAAGGTGACGGAGGACCAATATTTCAATAATACCTGTCAGGAATGCCACAATAAAAAATCGAAAAAACAGGAAAAGGTGGTGGAATGCAAGGCTCCGCAGCAAAGGCGGGCCAAAGTAGATAACAATTGTGTGAAATGCCATATGCCTAAATCCGGTAGTGCTGATATCCCTCATGTCTCCATAAATGACCATAAAATCCGGGTTAGGGATAGCCAAGCCGGTAAAAAATTGGCTCAACCCTCTATGCAGGAGCTAACTGTGAAAAAGTTAAAGAGTTATAACAATCCAAGCCCGGGTAAAAAAACCAAAGCCAGAGCGTACCTTTATTATTTTGAGAAATTCCGGAACAAACCTCGATTCCTTGATTCCGCCAAATATTACCTCGACAGGTTAGCCCCTTCAGAAAATCAAGCGGAATGGATCCAATATTTTTTCCTAAGGCAGGATTATGAGGAATTAATCCGTTTTGTCAATCGGTTAGATTCGATCCGGATAAAAGAAGCCAAGCCGCATTACCAAATAGGCCAGGCTTATTTTGATCAAAAGCAATGGAATAAAGCCCTGGAATATTTTGAAGCGGCTGTCAATAAAAAGCCCTATAACCTGGATTACCGTAATAAATTGGCTTCTGTATACATCAGGCGCCGGCAATTAAGTAAAGCTCAAGATCAGCTGGATTTTATTATGAAAGAAAATCCCCAATTGGCCTTTGCGCATAACAACCAAGGTTTCCTCTATCTTGTGAAACAAAAATTTGCCAAAGCCAAAAAGTCCCTTGATAAGGCGATTTCCCTAAGCCCTGATTATGGAAAGGCTCACTTAAACCTGGGTAAATATTATTTGGGAAAAAGCCAATGGGAAAAGGCCAATCAAAAGCTTCAAAATGTGCGAAAAAGGTATCCCAAACTGGCTAAGGAGGCAAACAGGATACTGAAAATGATTGAGCGGAGGCAGTCTTAATTTCCGGCCCGATTCCCCCCTTTAAATGAATCAATATTTGGACTTAATTGGGATTTTTAATAGCTCCTGTCC
>CAZJWK010000029.1:22664-25390 GCA_964549595.1 uncultured Sphingobacteriales bacterium
TTACTTTACCCATTATTTCAGAAATCTCACTGCCCTTTCTATCATTTCATCCTTTTTGTCATCTCCGATGGTCATGGTTTGGTAGATATCCGGGGTTACGCCGTCTTCTGTTTGTGCTTTTTGTTTGTTTAATAGCTGGTTAATCGATAGCCGGTATCGCCATCCGTTTGGCAATTTACCCGTATAAGGCTGCCCTCCTCCACCTCCTGTTGTATCTCCCATTATGTAAGCCCGGGGAAATGTTTTTATGGCGCTGGCAAAGACGTTTGCAGAGCTGTAGCACTTCCTGTTGGTTAGTACAACCATTTTTCCATTGAATCTCAAAGAATCAGCAGGGGAGACCTTATTGACTTTTGGCTCGGAAAAATCATCATGCCCCGAACCGGTTTTCTCCTTTAAATAACCATAGATCCGCTCTTTTTGGATAAACCTGGCAAGGATTTTTTCCACCAATCTTATGCTTCCGCCGGTATTATTCCTTACATCAAAAATGATTCCTTTTAAGCCTTGGAATCGGCGTATTACGTAATTCAGGTTTTTGGTCTCAAAATTATTTGCGAAACTGGGGTAATAAATATAGCCAATGGAGTCTATCATTATATTAAGAAATGGCCCCGATTTTCTTGCTGTGCTATCTTCATAATGCCGCTCGATCAAGTCCCGGTTAAAATTGGGTTTTGCTGAAAGCTCAAAACTGTACCGCCATTGATCAAAATCCGATTCAAGGCCTACGTGACCATCTTCCAAAGAGGCCAGCATGGCTTTTAACTGATCAAAAAGGGCTTCCTGGCTCATGTCATTATCAATCCTCGGCCGGTAAACGCTGCGGATGGAGTCCCAATCTATCTGTTTATATTTGAAAAAAGCATAGCGTTTATTCGCCTGATGCCATAGTTTGTTAAAGTTTGCCACTGGTTTTTTATTAACATCCTTTTTAATAAACGGCTTTTCACAAGCCCCTAAAAACAAAGAAAAACAAATGCCTAAAGCCACAAAAGAGCGAAGCATAATTGAATCATTTAAAAATTGAAGAGTATGGCACAATATACTTGGTGAAGCCCTGCATTTACCGTATTGATCTCAATAGCGTCATACTTATAGTAATCCCAGGTATATCCTAATCTGACACCATTTTTGTTCTTTAAAAAGTAGGTAATGGATAAATCAGTATTGACGCGTATCAAATCTCCCCAACTTGTTATTTGCCCCCATTCCTGGATTCCTTTTGCTAATTGATCATTTAAGACAATTTCACCCGGTACGCTTTGCGTGTAAAGGGGACGCACCACTTGGGAAACTAATGGCAGGCTAAGCTTTAGATCGACTACAATCGGGTGATCAGGAATAAAATAAAACGACCTTTTGATGGAGGAAGCCAGGGAAAATGAGTTGATCCATTCGTAATCGATATGATTTGTGAATTGAGGATGCCTCCTTAATGCACCTGATAAATCAAATGAGGCCCCGCCATACCAACCGGTTTTTATTGGTTTAATAGGGGTGATCCGGTGCTGATAAAAAAAATGAAAGTTGAATCCAAATTGAGGGATGTCGTAGTAATTAAATTGAGAACTTATATTGCCTGCATAGGGTGACAGCTTAATCTGTGTGACGTATTTGGGGCTTATTTTTTCCCATCCCAGGTTTCCATTAATATGACCGCCTTTATGAATTAATTCCGTCAACATCCCTTTATCCCTACCATACCAATAGTTCCATCCGGTGCCAAATTGTAAATAATGCTGGGGTTTTTTGAAGGGAAAATATTCAAATTTTTCATTGGATTGGCAGAAGGCCGTTGCTGTAAATAACAGCAAGCTAATGGAGCATGCAAGAAATTTCACATTTCGCAAAGCCGACATTGGGGAATAATTCCTTTTTATTCAATGTCCAAATTTAGTTTTTTTAAGGGGGGACTAATTGAAAATCTTCCCATATAGTGCAAATTATCTTTATGGAACACCCCTGAAAACCCATAATACCCTTTTACCCGCTGAAACTTTTTCAAATCTGTCTCTGAAGGGGGTAAATGGTAGCTACCAAAAGGGTTTCTTTTGCTTTCGAAATTTTTGTGCCTGAGGTTATTGGTTAAAATGTTTTAAAAACAGCATAAAGTGAAACCTTAAAACAAATTTATGAATGCCTATATTTTATTGGAGTAAATAAATGGTAAGTGCTCATTACCAACATTTTATTTAATACCCGGATTCATTTTTCATTGTGATCCATGAGAAATGCCACAGGCTAAAAAAGCTTAAAACCAGAAGTAAACTGCTACTTTACTTTTTAAATCTTTTTTATAGGTTAAAAAATTATGTAAGCCAATGAAAAAATTTTAAATTTATAATATGAAAATGTAACAAACTTTATAAAACCTAAATGTTATGGGTTCTTTTGTACAAAGACTTTTTATAGTTGTGTCCTTAATTGGCTTTTTAATTCCTGTTCAGTCAAAGGCTGTTCATGTCATGGGATCCGATATTACCTGGAAGTGTCTGGGCAATGACAGCTTTGAAGTGACCTTATCCGTTTACCGGGATTGTCGCGGGGTTGATTTACAACATATTAACTTCTATACCGATTGTAAATCAGGTGGCTACGGGCGTAATATTCCTACCACGCAAAAAGGAACTACAAGTGTTACCGATGTGACCCCTGTTTGTAAATCTAATTGTACGCCATGCTCCAGCAGTGGGTGTAATTTTCAGTATGGCATTGAAAAGCAT
>CAZJWK010000030.1:0-5651 GCA_964549595.1 uncultured Sphingobacteriales bacterium
GTTCACCTATTTTTTGGTTAAAAAGTCATTGTAGCAAATCATTAGGAGTAATTGCAAAAAGTTCACTTAATATCACATGGAAATTTTCCAATCATTTTAGGCCACACATTTCCAAAAAGCCAAATAAAAGTTGGTTAATTATACTTTAACACCTTTGCAGCTAACTGTTAGCGCCGTATATAGCGTTTCGCCTGCTTTCCTTCCTTTCCAACGTCCATTTTCCTAAACCTTAATCGCTTAATTCGGTAAATAGCACCCTATCTACCCATTTTCTAAAATCCCGGACATCAAACAATTGTATCCTATTAAAACAATGAAAATTTGCTTGCAGCGAGGAATACTTTACCATGATATTGATAGCTATTTGATACTGCCAAGCTATCCTTTTCTTTTTTGGATGTGGTAATTAAGAATTGGTTATAGCTTATTAAAATAAGAAGCAAAGGAAGAGAAAAATCACCCAAAAACAACAGAATAAAGGGATATAAAGTAAAATAAACTATAATTCCCGTGTTGAGAAAGATAGAAGTAACTTGACCTTAAAGACTTTATAAGGGAGATTATTGAAAAAAGATGGGGAGGTAAAATGAATATTTCGATGGATTTTTGACCGGGAAATACTACAAAATGCTTTATAATCTGCTTTGACTACCAAGGTCAAGCGTTGTCATTAATCAGCAATTAACACCTATGAATTGTTTTTCTTTTCCTGTATTTCTACCCTGATTTCTTGCGATAAATTTTTAAGCTCCTGCAAACCTTTCCGGATGCGAGTACCAGCTGCTTTATTATCCTTCTCGTAAAACTTTTTGAAATCGGTTTCCAAAGCAAGTAACAAATCTCTTAACTCGGCATATCGGTCCATAGCTTATTAATTTTGTTTGAAATTTATAGAGTAATGTTAGAAAGCCATTAATTGTTCACAAAAAACGCTTAAGATTCCACAATTTCAAACAACCGAGTTTTATTGTACTTCTTATTTTTCAGGTTTTGAGCCATTTCCTTGAAAGCATCTATGGTAATACTCACATCCTCCTCATTGTGCACACCTGTTGGTATTAACCGAAGCATAATAACCCCTTTGGGTACAACCGGATAAATGACGATAGAACAAAAAATGTCAAAGTTTTCTCTCAAATCCGTAGTCAAATTTGTGGCTTCAGGAACGGTTCCGTTAAGGAAAACAGGGGTTACGGGACTGGAGGTATTACCCAGGTTAAAGCCTGCTTCCTTTAAACCGTTTTGAAGATTCCTCACATTATTCCAAAGGTTTTGTTTAAGCGTGTGTTCTTTCCTCAATAATTCCAACCGCTTTAAATTACCTATAACCAGAGGCAAAGGCATGCTTTTAGCAAAAATCTGCGACCGTAAATTATATTTGAGGTAATGAATCACATCTTTATCCGCGGAAACAAAAGCCCCAATACTCGCCATAGATTTGGCAAAAGTGGAGAAGTATAAATCAATATCCTCTTGCACTCCTTGTGCTTCACCCGTGCCCGCTCCATTTGGTCCCATTGTGCCAAAGCCGTGCGCATCATCAACCAACAATCTGAAATGATAGTGATGTTTTAATTGAATAATTTCCTTTAACTTACCCTGCTCACCGGACATACCAAAAACCCCTTCTGTTACAACCATTATGCCTCCTTCATCAGGATTAAGGAATTTTTGAGCCTTTTCCAGTTGCTTTTCAAGGTGTTCAATATCGTTATGCTTAAAAGCAAAATGCTTACCCGGATGCATCCTTAATCCGTCAACAATACAGGCATGAGATTGAGAATCATAAATGATTATGTCCTTACGATCGGTAAGGCCGTCAATAATAGAAAACACGCCTTGATAGCCATAATTTAACAAAAAGGTGTCCTCTTTACCAACAAATTCCGAAAGGTTTCTTTCCAGCTCATCATGGTAATCGGTGTTTCCCGTCATAATCCTTGCACCCATAGGTGAAGCCAAACCAAATTCTCTGGCACCCTCCTCATCAGCCTTTCTTACCTCAGGATGATTGGCAAGCCCCAGGTAATTATTCACACTCCACACAATTTTTTCCTTACCTCTGAATTCCATTCGGTTAGCGATAGGCCCCTCCAGCTTCGGATAGGTTAAATATTCATGCGCTTCCTCTGCGTAAATACCTAAAGGACCAGGATTGTTGAGGATTTTTCCAAAAATATCCATTGAATTTGGTTTTTAATGTCCTTGCAAAAATACAAGTCTTGAAAGTCTTGATTAATACAAATAGAATAAAAATGGCTAAAAATTACTCAATACAAAACCCATTATTCAGGCATAAGTTTTGTCAAATTTAATTTTAAACGGAAAAACTTCCTAACTCCGCTCAAATTAGGGCAAGTCGAAAAAAAGGCTTAACTTTGCACCTTAAAATAAAAATTAGTTATCCCCAATAAAATTTAGCACAAAACGTTTTATGGGGGAATTAAAATTTTTCACCTTTTCTATGAAGCTTAACACCTATATTAAGCCACTGTTATTACCCTTATTAATGGGTCTTTTGTTTATTGTCAGCGGTTGCAGTGAATACCAGCAAGTTTTAAAGAGCAACGATCCGGAAAAGAAATTGAAACTGGCCAAGAAACTATATAAAGAGGAAGAATACGAAAAAGCATTGCCCCTTTTCAGTGATGTGACCAATTACTACCGGGGTACCAAAAAAGGTAAAAAGGTGCTTTATTGGTATGCAAATTGCCATTACGGAGTAGGTTCTTACAAAGTGGCCGCTTTTAGGTTTAAAAATTATTACCAGACTTACCGGCAAAGTGACAAAGCGGAAGAAGCCTTATACATGCATGCCTACTGCCTTTACCTTCAATCACCACGGGTTGAGCTTGTGCAAAAAAATACCCGTAAAGCCATTAAAGCTTTTAAACTTTTCATCACCAGGTATCCGAACAGTGAAAAGGTTTCTAAATGCAACCAATTCATTGATGAACTGAGAGGAAAAATAAAAGAAAAAGCTTATAAGAAGGCTTACCTATGGTACAAAATTTATGATTTCAAAGCGGCCATAACCGCTTTTAACAATTTATTAGAAAAATATCCCGATATAAAACAGCGGGAAAAGGTGGAATTCCTTATATTGAAGTCTCGTTATAAGGTTGCGGAAAAAAGCATTCAATCTAAGAAAAGGGAACGATATAATCGTACTTTAAGGGCATACAAAGAGTTTGCCGATAAGTACCCTAACTCGGAATACCTGGATGAAGCAAAGGATATCCGGGACCAAACGAAGAGTGCTTTAAAACAATTAAATTTGTAACACATCACATAAACAAATCAAACAGCTTATGGCCATAAAGAAGAAAAATTTACCTACGGAAGCGGAAGCAAGGAATATCGATATTGTGAAAGAACCTACGGGTAACATTTACAAAAGCATTAACATCATAGGGCGAAGAGCCAGGCAGGTTGCGGAAGAAGAAAGAGAAGAACTACACAAAAAGCTGGAGGAATTCGCCCCTGCTTCTGATAACCTGGAAGAAGTTTTCGAAAATAAGGAACAAATAGAGATTTCCACCTATTACGAAAAACTTCCAAAACCCTCCATCGTTGCACTTGAAGAATTTTTAAACCAGGAATTCAATTTTGTAGAGCAAGATAAGAAAACCAAAAAAGAATTAGCCGAAGAGGGTATTACGTCCTCCTCATCTTCTGAAGAATAAAACGAAAGCCTTCCTTTTCATTTACCGGGGAAGTTAATTTTGATTACTATGGAAGGTAAAAAAATTTTAGTCGGTATTACCGGCGGAATAGCAGCTTATAAGGCTGCTATTTTAATTAGAGGCCTTGTCAAGCAAGATGCACATGTGAAGGCCATTATGACCTCATACGCAAAGGATTTTATAACACCCCTGTCCATTTCAACGGTATCCAAAAACCCTGTTTACCAGAATTTTTTTGACGAACAAACCGGCGAATGGGTGGATCACGTGGCTTTGGCAAACTGGGCGGATGCCTTCCTGGTTGCTCCCCTAACAGCCAATACTTTGGCCAAAATTTGTTCGGGATTTTGTGATAATTTACTGCTGGCCACCTACCTCTCGGCAACCTGTCCTGTATTCTTTGCGCCTGCCATGGACCGCGCTATGTATAACCACCCGGCTGTCCAAAAAAACCTGGAACAAGTAACAAAGTGGGGACATAGACTCATAGGGCCGGAAGAAGGCGAATTAGCAAGCGGTTTAAGCGGTAAAGGCAGAATGAGTGAGCCTGAGGCTATTGTCGAACATTTAAACCATTTTTTCTCATCGAATTAAAAGGTTACAATTTTTTAGTGACAGCAGGGCCCACCTATGAGCCATTGGACCCCATACGTTTTTTAGGGAATTATAGCTCAGGGAAAATGGGTTTTGCCATTGCTGAATCATTGGCAGATAACGGGGCTTTTGTGTATTTAATAACCGGTCCAACCCATTTGACGACCAAAAACCCGGATGTGAGGGTAATAAATGTGCAAACAGCGCAGGAGATGTATGAAGCCTGTCACCAATACTTTCCCGACTGTAAAGGGGGCATTCTGGCCGCAGCCGTTGCAGACTTCAGACCCAAAGCCATAGCCTCGGAGAAACTCAAAAAAGACCGGCAAGCCGAAAATTTTTATTTGGAACTGGAAAGAACGCCTGATATTTTAAAATCATTAGGCACCATAAAAAATGATGACCAGGTTTTAACAGGCTTTAGCCTGGAAACGAAAAACGGTGAAGCGAATGCCTTAAGCAAATTGAAGGCAAAAAACCTCAACATCATTGCTTTAAATTTAGCTAACCAGGAAGAAACCGGTTTTGCAAAGGACAAAAATCAAATTACTTTGTTTGATAACCGGGATAACAAGGTGGAATTATCAAAAAAACCAAAGTCTGAATTGGCAAAGGATTTAGTAAACTACCTCAAGCAATATATGGATCATTTACCCGTTAGAACTTGATTGGCTTATGAAAAATTTTATCTGTTTCATAGTGATTACCGTAGCCCTGCTTAACACTCACTGCCTAATTGCGCAAGAGCTTCAATGCAAAGTAAATGTCAGGGCTGAACAAGTGGAAAGTACCAAAAGGCAGATCTTCCGTATTTTAGAAAAAGACATTCAGGAATTCATGAATGGCCAAACCTGGACCGACAAAAATTTTAAACCTGAGGAAAGGATTAATTGTGACTTGGTCATTAGCATAAACAAAAGAAATGATGACAATTTTCAAGCCCAGGCATCCATCAAATCCAGCCGGCCGGTTTATGGTTCTGATTACAACACCAATATCCTCAATACCCGGGATAAAGAATTCAATTTCAAATACAGGGAAAACCAAAAATTGAACTACATAGAAGGAAGTTTTGGCTCTAATTTATCCTCTCTCCTCGCCTATTACGCTTACATCATTATAGGTTTTGATTTTGACACATTTTCCGAAAAAGGGGGTACCCCTTATTTTCAAAAAGCCGAAAACATCGTAAGTACTGCCCAATCCAGCTCATTTAAAGGTTGGAAAAGCACCGGTAAGGATGATAACCGTTATGATTTTATCAACCAAATCATGGGTACCCGGTTTGAGAAATTCCGGGTTGCATTGTACAAATACCACCGGAAAGGCCTGGATGTAATGCACGAGGACGCTAAAAAAGGCAGATTAACC
>CAZJWK010000030.1:5661-24561 GCA_964549595.1 uncultured Sphingobacteriales bacterium
TAAAATCCTAAAAACTTTAAAACAGGTTCACTAAAGTGAACCCAATTCTTATTTGGTCAACCAATTTTTTGAGGCTAAAAGCAATGAAATCGGCAAAGTTTTCTCTAAAGGGAAAAAAAACGTGAAGAATCAGGTATTTGGCTTGCTTGAAAAATTAGATCCTTCAAACCTTAGCTATTACAAGAAGACTATTAGGCAATAGCATTGATCCTACTCAAATGTCAAGGTAAGGTTTGAAATCTTAATTACTTTTGCAGGGTTAGGCCAAATGGACTCATAGCCCTATGCTTTCCCATTTAAAAGTATCCAATTATGCTTTAATAAAGGATTTGGAAGTCCAATTCGGTCCCAATTGGAATGTCATTACCGGCGAAACGGGTACGGGCAAATCCATTCTTTTAGGTGCTCTGGGTTTAATACTTGGGAATAGGGCTGATACAAGTGTCCTAAGCTCCGAGCTAAAAAAATGCGTAGTGGAAGGCACTTTTCAAATACAAGGATATCCCCTTCAGGCATTTTTTGAAGAAAATGACCTGGATTACGAGAATCCCACCATATTGAGGCGGGAAATAAGTCCTTCAGGGAAATCACGTGCTTTCATCAATGACACACCGGTCACCTTAAATATCTTAAGACGAATTGGTGATCAATTGGTGGATATCCATTCCCAGCATCAAACGCTCAAACTAAATGATAAAGCATTTCAACTTTCGATTCTGGATGGCTTTGCTAATCATGGAGAACTTTTAAAAACCTACCAGCAAGCATTTAATCGATACAGGGAGCTAAAATCCCGGTATGACAGCTTAGTAGAACAACAAAAACAGGTCAACAGGGATTTTGATTATTACCAATTCCAGGCCAGTGAGATTGCTGAATTGGATCCAAAGGAAGGGGAATTGGAGACATTAGAACAGGAAGTTGGCGTACTGAGCAATGCAGATGCCATCAAAACAAACCTGCAAGAAGCCATTAATTTACTCTACCACAGTGATTACGCCATTCAAACGCAATTGGCCGAGGTGAAAGATCTATTACAGCAGGTAGCAAGCCATTATGAAAAAATAGAACACCTTCAACAACGCATTGATTCCCTTGAAATCGAGGCTAAGGACATAGCAGATGAAACCAGTAACCTGGAAGAAGACATCAACGTGGATAACCAAAGGTTAGAAGAAGCCAACAACCGGCTTCAGCGCCTTAACCAGGTGCTTAATAAACATGGTTTTCAGAACATCCGGGAATTGCTGGATTATTATGAGGAAATACAGGAAAAAGTACAATCTGCTTCGTCCTTAAATGAAGAAATTGAATCCGTTAATCAGGAATTGAAAACCCTCGAGGAAAAACTGCATGAATTGGCGGATCAGTTATCCGCAAATAGGGAGGCACAAATTCCTCAGGTTGAAAATAACTTGATAGAAAACCTTCAGTTTGTGGGAATGCCTGAACCTTCCCTTTCCATTAGGCTTACCCGATTGGAAGACCCGGAATCCTTTAACAGGAAGGGGAAAGACCAGATAGAAATACTGTTTTCAGCTAACAAGGGTTCTACTGCAAAACCCATAAACCAAGTAGCTTCCGGTGGAGAATTATCCAGGCTTATGCTATGCATAAAGTATTTAACGGCCAATACTTTGTTCCTGCCTACCATTATTTTTGACGAGATTGACATGGGCATATCGGGAGACATTGCCATAAAGGTCGGTAAATTGATCAAAAAACTGGCTGAAAATCACCAGGTTGTTTCCATTACGCACCTTCCGCAGGTAGCATCCATGGGCCAACACCATTTCATGGTTTATAAGGTTTCAGAGGAAGAAAAAACCTTTTCCCACATGAAAGTGCTTAATGAAGAAGAGCGGGTCGGAGAAATTGCCAATATGCTGGCAGGCGCAGGCGCTACTGAAACAACCTATCAAAATGCGCGTGAACTAATGGGTAAAACTAATTGACCAACCAAAATAACACAAAATATGGGTAACAACTTACTTAAAGGAAAAAAGGGTATCATTTTCGGACCGCTGGATGAAGAATCCATAGCCTGGTCGGTGGCTAAAAAGGCTTATGAGGAAGGAGCCCGATTCATATTAACCAATGCGCCGGTAGCCCTCAGAATGGGTAAAATAAACGAACTGGCCGAACAATGCGAATCTGAGGTAATAACCGCTGATGCCACTAAACCGGAAGACCTTGAAAACCTCTTCAATCAATCTATGGAAAAATTAGGCGGTAAATTGGATTTTATACTGCATGCGGTTGGAATGTCGCCAAACGTCCGCAAGGGTAAAGAATACACCAATACGAATTATGATTTTTTCCAGAAAACCCTGGATATATCGGGGCTTTCACTCCATAAAACCCTTCAAACTGCAAAGTCATTGGATGCCATTGAGGAAGAAGGATCAGTGGTAACCCTTAGTTACATCGCTGCGGAAAGAACATTTCCCGATTACAATGACATGGCTGAGGCCAAAGCATTATTGGAGGCCATTGTCAGGAATTTCGGTTACCACTACGGGAAAGAAAAGGGTGTGCGCATCAATGCGGTTTCGCAATCACCCACCATGACCACGGCCGGAAAGGGGATAAAAGGTTTTAAAGCATTTTATGATTATGCGGATAAAATGGCGCCCCTGGGAAATGCTTCTGCTGAAGAATGTGCCGATTATTGCCTAACCCTATTCTCTGATTATACCAAGAAAATCACCATGCAGACTTTACATCATGACGGTGGGTTCAATAAGACAGGCATAAGCCACGAAGTCATGAAGAAATTCGAAGACGAAGAATAAGCGTAAACCAATAACCCGGGTGGTCATTGCCAAAAAAAAATCGCTCACTAATGGTATTAGCGAGCGATTAATTCTTTATGAGCACCCTATAGTGATCCTATTAGGATTGACCCGATTCAGATTGGTTTTCTTCTTCCTCTTGGTCGGAAGAATCAGAATTAGAATCGGAAGAATCTGAACCCCCATCATCGGATGAGGCAGACTTTTCTTTCTCACTTTTTTGCTCGGCTTTACTTTGCTCTACCTTAACCTTGAGCTCTTTTTGATTGCTACTGAGTTCCACGGCTATGGTATCGCCCTCTTTGATTTCAGACCTTAGAATCTCTTCGGCAATCTTATCCTCAAGATACTTCTGTATTACACGTTGCAAAGGCCTCGCTCCGAATTGCGGGTCATATCCTTTATCCGTAAGGAAATCCTTGGCTTTCTTGCTAAGTTTTACATTATAGCCCATTTCCTTAATCCGGTTAAACAATATATCGAGCTGAAGGTCAATAATCTGGTGAATGTGTTCTTTGGAAAGGGTGTTGAAGACAATGACATCGTCCACCCTGTTGAGGAACTCAGGAGAAAAAGTCCGCTTTAAGGCTTTTTCAATGATGTTCTTATTGGTTTCTTCTGCTTTTTCTTGTTTGGCTTGCGTGCTGAAGCCGACACCACCGCCAAAATCTTTCAGTTCTTTGGTTCCGATATTGGAGGTCATAATGATAACCGTGTTACGGAAATCCACTCTACGGCCCAAACTATCGGTAACAAACCCTTCATCAAGGATTTGCAGTAGTATGTTGTAAACATCAGGGTGGGCTTTTTCTATCTCATCCAATAAGATTACGCTGTAAGGCTTTCTTCGAACTTTCTCAGTCAATTGACCCCCTTCTTCATACCCAATATAACCCGGAGGCGCCCCAACCAAACGGGAAACGGCAAATTTCTCCATGTATTCACTCATATCAATACGGATAAGGGACTCTTCATTTTCGAAAAGGTAATTAGCCAGAGACTTCGCCAATTCGGTTTTTCCGACACCCGTTGGTCCAAGGAAGATGAATGAGCCAATGGGTTTCTGCGGAGCCTTCAGTCCTGCCCTCGTACGATGAATGGCTTTGGTTAAACGTTCAATGGCTTTATCCTGACCCACAACACGGTCTTTAAGCTCATTTTCCATGTTGAGAAGCTTAAGGCCTTCACCCTGGGCAATGCGCTTGGTCGGAATACCGGTCATCATCGCAATGACTTCCGCTACATCCTCTTCAGTAACCGTGTAGCGCTGTTCTTTGGTTTCCTCTTCCCACTTGTTCTTGGCCACTTCAAGTTCCTCAAGCAATTGCTTTTCTTTATCCCGCAGTTTTGCAGCCTCTTCATATTGCTGGCTCTTAACGACCTGATTCTTTTGCTGCTTGATATCCTCTATTTGTTGTTCCAGGTCAAGAATGTTTTGGGGCACGTGAATATTGGTAATATGGACCCTCGCACCGGCCTCATCCATAACATCAATGGCCTTATCCGGAAGGTAACGATCATTGATGTACCGTTCACTTAATTTCACACAAGCTTCAACAGCTTCCGGTGTATAATTTACGGAGTGATGGTCTTCGTATTTTTCCTTGACTTGCTCCAGTATTTCTCTGGTTTCTTCCGAAGTGGTGGCTTCGACAATTACTGGCTGGAACCTTCTGTCAAGAGCACCGTCCTTTTCAATATTCTGACGGTATTCATCAAGCGTGGTGGCGCCTACACATTGAATCACACCACTTGCTAAGGCAGGCTTGAACATATTGGAGGCATCCAATGAACCGGAAGCACCTCCTGCACCAATAATGGTGTGAATCTCATCAATGAAAAGAATGACTTCCGGATTTTTTTCCAGCTCATTCATAACAGCTTTCATCCGTTCCTCAAACTGACCCCGGTATTTGGTCCCTGCAACCAGTGAAGCCAAATCAAGTGTGACAATCCTTTTATTGAATAAAATACGAGATACTTTTCTTTGAATGATCTTAAGTGCCAGACCTTCTGCTATGGCAGTTTTTCCTACACCAGGTTCACCAATTAAAACCGGATTGTTTTTCTTCCTCCTGGATAAGATCTGGGAAACCCGTTCTATTTCTTTTTCACGGCCGACAATAGGGTCAAGTTTGTCTTCTTCAGCAGCTTTGGTTAAATCCCTGCCAAAATTGTCCAAAACAGGTGTTTTGGATTTGCCTTCCTGCTTCTTGCCACTTTGTCCTTTTCCACCACCTTGCCCTGACTCTTTCCCAAAATCTTCTTCAGGAGGTTCTTGAGAGGACTCGGAACGCGGAGAATAAAAATTATCTTCCAACTGCTCTTTAAACGACTCATAAGTGATGGCGTACTGGTGAAGGATCTGAGCTGCAATATTGTCTTCATCTCTTAATACCGATAACAACAAATGTTCGGTACCAATCACATCACTTTTGAAAATTTTGGCTTCCAAATAAGTGACTTTTAGCACCTTCTCTGATTGCTTAGTAAGGGGAATATTGCCCGTTACATTCTTGTGGGATGCCGTATTTTTTATGGCATCCTCAATGGACTTTTTCAAACGAACTAAGTCCACGTCAAGGCTTTCAAGGCTTTTAATGGCTTTGCCCTCACCTTCACGTAATAAGCCTAACAGTAAATGTTCGGTACCAATGTAATCATGCCCCAGACGAATAGCCTCTTCCCTGCTGTAACTTATTACATCGCGTACCCTTGGTGAAAATTTAGCTTCCATAAAAAATATTTTTTCTTTAGCGGTGTATTTTTATCATGCTATGATTCTCCTCACACAATTTATAAACAAACAAGGGAACCAAAAGGTTTATGAATGTTCATAAGCTTTCAATCAACAAAACTAACAGCAAACCTTTTACATTAGTTAACAACAAAACCAAAAAATTATTTTTGATCTTACACATCCAAAAGGTTCTTTGTCTATTAAAAGACAATTTACACCAACAATGATTCTTCTCACTATTTTAACAAATTTTGAGCCAAATCCTTTTAAGTCCACCAACCTGACAAAATATTATCATTAAAAATCCTTATCAATCAATGAAACATTGTCAATACTTTTTTTAAGCCATTGGCTTAATTTCACCGTCCCAATTAGGACTTACCATTTTATTCAAAAAGGGGAATCGAGGATTTACCTTATCAGCCGGAAGAAGAATCTTTACAAGCACACATGGATGGACCTTTTTCGGGTAATCCATTGAAAATTTTTAACGCCCTTTAATCAGGCTAAACATTTTCCTCAATCTTTTTTAAGCAAGCATTTCGGCAAATTGGGGTTAACAACCCATTCTTTAGCCAACTTTTACTTAGCAAAATTTTCAACATTAACATCAAGTAAAGCCGAATGAGGTAAACTCCTAATGGCCAATTTATGTAAAAATGAATAAGGGAAAAGGGATTTGTGGATATGTGTAAAATTTTTTAACCTATTGTCTGACAAGAAAAAAGCATGAAAGGTTCTCCACAAGTTCTGTGGATAAAATGTTCAAAACCCGCTTGGTAATGTTGAAAAACAATCTAAGTTGTGGACATTTTTCTATGTTTTGGATAAAGCTTGTTTAGTATTAAAATTAAAGGGGAATTTTTGGTTTAATTTGAGCTTTCAATAAAGGAAAAGGAAACGGTCAAATGGCAGACAAGCCAGAATCATTCAGGGATTCGTTACAAAAAATTCAAAAAAAATCGGGAACGAATTTTCAGGGCCTGGAACAAATGGGTAAAATGCCACCCCAGGCGGTGGAATTGGAAGAAGCCATTCTCGGGGCTTTAATGCTTGAAAAGGATGCCATAAGCATGGTCATTGACGTACTCAAGCCTGAAAGTTTTTACAAAGACACCCATAAAGCAATTTACCAAGCCATCAGGAACCTGTTTGAGCGTTCTCAACCGATCGATTTGTTGACCGTAACCAATGAATTACGCTCAGAAGGTAAGCTGGAATTTGTCGGGGGAGCCTATGTGATCAGTGATCTCACGAACAAGGTAGGTTCTGCGGCTAACATAGAATACCATGCCCGAATTGTAGCGGAAAAGCATATTCTTCGTGAATTGATCCGCATTTCTTCGGAAATCCAGACCGAAGCCTACAAAGAAACCACCGATGTATTTGATCTTCTGGATAAAACAGAAAAGGACCTCTTTAACGTTACCGAAGGCAATTTACGTACTGAACATGCCCCGATGAGCGAATTGATCACACAAGCCATCCGGGAAATGGAGGAATTGAGCCAGAATACGGAAGGCCTAACCGGCGTACCTTCTGGTTTCACCAACCTGGATAGAAACACATCAGGTTGGCAGCCCTCCGATCTGATCATCATGGCTTCACGGCCCGGTATGGGTAAAACTTCTTTTGTGTTATCGCTGGCCCGGAATGCCGCTGTTGATTTCGGGAAACCGGTTGCCATATTTTCTCTGGAAATGTCCGCTTTGCAACTGGTTCATCGCCTGATTTCGGCAGAAGCGGAAATCGATGCCCAAAAGCTTCGTCATGGTGACCTGGAGGCCCATGAATGGACCCAGATGAACGTTAAGATCGATAAGCTTAGTGAGGCCCCCATATACATTGATGATACGCCCGGCATCAACATCTTTGAATTGCGTGCCAAATGCCGGCGCCTGAAAGCCCAGCACGATGTCCAATTGATCATTGTGGATTACCTTCAGCTTATGAATGCCCAAACCGATAACAAGCAACCCGGAAACCGCGAACAGGAAATCAGTTCCATTTCCCGTGCCATGAAGAGTATTGCTAAGGAATTAAACGTGCCGGTCGTTGGCCTTTCCCAATTAAGCAGGGCCGTAGAAACACGAGGCGGCTCCAAAAGACCCATTCTTTCAGACCTTAGGGAATCCGGTTCTATTGAGCAGGATGCCGACCAGGTGCTTTTCATTTACCGGGGCGAATATTATGGCATTACGGAAGATGAGGAAGGCAACCCTACTGAGGGAATGGCTGAACTGATCATAGCCAAGAACCGGCATGGAAGTGTGACCACAGTGCCTGTTAAGTTCATCAACAAATTCGCCAAATTTGACGATATGGAAGATTTTGGTTTTTCAGGCGGGGAGCCCGGTGGCAATACCATAACCAAAGAATCCAAGATCAATGAGGACAATGAGGGAGATTCGGAAGTCCCTTTTTAAGGAAGGGGTAAAATTTATCCATTGATCCTGTCCGTTAATTGTTTGAATTGGATCCCCGAACGGCTTCGCTTCGTCAATATGCTGAATAAAGTTGCTCCCTACAAGCCATTTCATCAAATTTGTTATTGTTGACTTTGGGATATGGGAGTGAAATCCACATTAAGAACGCACCGGTCATTGAGGGTTGGACATTAAGTGGTAATAGGTAGTAATACCGTTGAAAAATAACTGAAGCGGATCCTTGAATTCATTGGGCTCAATTCAAGAACATGGCTATCACGATATTCATCGATAACTGATCAGGATACCGTTTTAAGGCCCATTTTGGACTTGCGGAGTGTCAATGGGTTTATCGACTATCCGCCTTACTTTATTAAGCCTGTATTTGACCACTTCATTTTTATGCTTTAAATACCTGTTTTCCTTTCGGACCTGTTTGATGGCCCTTCCAAGTTCTTCGTATTCACGATTAAGGGTATCGAGCCTTCTATTTAGTTTTTCAATCCTTTGGGTCTTTTCCTGATTGGTTTTTCGGAGTTTTTCCAAACGCCGGGTTTCCTTATTCAATTCCCTATTAACACCTTCCAAGCTGTCATTCCGCTTTTTAACTTCTTTTAGCTCAGCCTTTTTGGCTTGGTATTTTTCTTTGGATACCACGCATGAAGATAAAACCAATAAACCTATGGCCAGGTAAGTGCCCAAACCATGCTTTTTACGAAAAACCATAACCCCATCTTTTTTATACATTATTCTCCATTAAAATACGTTCAATGTCCGATTTGGTATTAAACTCGCCCTTATAGAGGCTCATCCTGAAGGTATAACTTCCCTCCTTTTTCCGGATTTTACGAAAATCATTTGGCTTGAAGTAGGCCACGTTACCGTCTTGTGTTATTCCCCAAAGGATGTTCTCTTGGCCGGGATCGAAATAAACCGTGTCCGCATACCGGTAAAGGGCGTTTTCCTGTTTTTCGACCATTTGTACCTGACCCTTGAAATGAAGCGGATTACCCTGGCGGTCCGTAAATTCTGCCGCTAATGTTGCACCTTGCGGATAGTCCTGAGGTTTATCGATATTGGTATAGCCGAATTCATTCAGTTCAAAAGTACGCTCTACCTGTTCCCGTTTGGAAACATCCAGACCCGGGTAGTCATTTTGGGCTACTTGTTGTCGGTAATCCGACCAATCTCCTTTTAATGCTTTCGCCTCTTCGCGGTACTTTTGGAATTCAGGTTTGTACTTTCTTTTAAATGCGGCTTTGGCTTCTTTGAAGCGTTTTCTATCCTTAAAGGCCAATGCGCAGAGGCATTTTTTGGTCTCGGTTTTTCCGTTGGCTGTTTCAGTTTGGCTAATATACCAAAAAGTACCGGTTCTGGAACCACGCTTTACCTCGGAATAATCCGGTGCATTGTGGCGTTTACATTTATCAAGATCTAATGGCCGGAAATATACATCCTCAAAGAATTTCTGATTGGCAAGGGAAACGTTTTGAACGGCAAAAGCAACTTCATTATTCTTCCACATTATTTCCATTTCAATTTCTACAGAGGCCTCATCATTTCCCACTTTAGCCGGATCCAATTCAGGGATTTGATCAATGGCACGGTATAAGCTTTGCTTACAGGCATTACAGTAGTAAAACTTACTTGTTGAAATGATAGAAGTTTCACCCTTTTTGTTCACAACAAAGCGTATTTCGTATTTATCCCGATTTTCCCGGTCAAAATGGGTTTGGTCAAGTTGGTCGTTTAAGTGTTTTTTCAACTTTTCCTGCTCAACCAGCAAAGAAGGCAACTTATCCGGCTTAACTCTGGTCATGGCTACATCGTATACCTGAACGGAAAACTTATGCCGGGACTTGCTAAAAATTTCCGGGTACTTAGCCGGATCCTCTACCTTAAAAGTATTGGAACCGGCTTTTTTTGGCAGGACCGGCCTGGCAGGTAAATTCTGCTTTTCGGCCTCATAGGACTTGGTAGAAAACGTTTCATCCCCGGTTTGCTCCCATTCATTGTTTGCTTCATCCAAGTGGTAAACCTGGTAATCATCCCCTTTCACAAAGCTTTGCATGGTTACCTTGATCTGGGCTTCCGGATTTACTTTCAATTCCCGTTCATTTTTCGTGGCCTCTGCTTGGCACATCCCAGCTGATTCAAAGACGTATTTCTTTTCACCTTGTTCATATTCCATAGGGATACCATCCGCATAAAAATCAAAAGGGGAGTGTAATTCCCGGTAACGAAACTTGACTTGCCCCTTAACCACTTTTCCCGATTGATTCAAAAAGGCATTGGCCGGAATGTAAATTTCAGTGCCGGTTGAGTACTTGATGATTGTGTCCCTTTTTGTTCTAATACTGTAAGTCTGGGTTTTCCTTTGCTCATTAGTAACAGGTGGCTCATACAGGTTTCTCGTCAAATCACGCTTTTCTCTACCTCCGTTAATATTCGCTTCCTTTTTAACCCTCTTGTCGGGGTTGTTTTCGGCTTCAACATCAGTCTTGGATTGACCCGCTGACTCATTTCTCATCGTATCTTTTCCATCTGCCTGCTTTTTGGATTGCTCGCTATTGGTATGACAACCGGTTAAAATTCCAGCAATCAGCCATACCAACAAAACGATTAAAAGCCTTTGGGCTAAACCGTTAATTATTGGCTTATAAAGATCAGAAAATAACTCAGAATCAATGGATTTCATAATGTTTTTTTTATGAACAAACGATTAATCGCAATGAATAGAATCTTACCAAACCCTTTTCCCATGGTTAATACCTCTATGCGTTTTTTAAAGTAAAACCTCCTTTATAACGGCTTTGGATTTCAATTTCCCCTCATGTATTTTCATGTTAAAGGTGTGGGTCCCGGAAGTTTTATCAATCTTGTCAAAATCTTCAGGTTTTAGGTAAGCCAGTTTACCCTTCCCGGTGATTCCCCAAAGTAAATTGGCTTTATCGGGATCAAAACGGATTTCATTGTCATACCGGTATAAAGCATTCTCATTTTTCACAGCCAATTTAACGGATCGTTTAAAATGAATAGGATTGCCGTTTTCGTCCCGGAACCTGGCCATTAAATGAGCTCCTTCCGGATAAGCAGTGGGTTTATCAATATTGGTGAAACCAAATTCGCTTAACTCAAATACCCGTTGAATTCTCTGATCTTTGGAAGCATTCAAACCGGGGAAATCCATTTCCTGGAGCTGAGAACGATAATTTTGCCAGGATTTTTGCATGGCTTGTTCCGCTTGCTCCCTCTTTTTCATCATTTCCTGGTAGCGATCTTTAAACGCTTTCATGGCCTTTCCATAGGCATTGTCATCCTTAAAAGCCATGACGCAAAGGCATTCTTTGGGCTCCCCTTCCCGGAACATGTTGTCGTAAGTCATCAACCGGAAAGTACCCGGACACGCTCCTTTTTCAATACTTGTGGACCGCGGATTCTGATACCTTTCGCATTGAGCGGGATTGACAGGTTTAAACTCAACCTTCTTGTAATTTTCCTCGTAAGCGTTTTTGATGGTATCCATGAAAGCTGCTACCTCACCATTTCTAAAACTAAAGCCTATGGTAATTAATGTCCTTAAGGGGCTTCCTTTTTCGGAAACAGCCGGTTCCCAGTTTTGCATTTTTTTAAAGGCCTCGTAAACTTCTGCTTGGCAACTGTCACCAAAAGCATTAGGCATTTCTTCCCTTATTCCGCTATATTCAAGATTTCCATCCTTATTTACAAAGAAGTTCAGTTCCAGAAATCCGGATGCGGGGTTGATACCTTCGGATTTAGGATATTCAACCATCTCGGCCAAAAAACTGTAAAGGGCATCCCTACCATCAGGGTAACTTGAAGGTGAAGCCATTACAGGATCTTCTTGATCCTGATCAACCTTAACGGTAAATGCCTTACCCAAAGCCTTAAAGTGCTCGGGGAAATTTTCCGGATTTTCAACTTGAAAGCTCTTAGGGCCATCTTTTTGAGGAGGTTCAGGTTTTGTGGGCAAACGGTTTTTCGCACCTTCATAGGATTGTTTTTTCATTGCTTCGTCCCCTGTTTTCTTCCAATCACCCTTATTTTCATTCAGTTTGTAAACCTGGTAATCATCTCCCTTGACAAAGCTTTGCATTTCCACTTCAATCCTTGCTTCCGGATTGGCCCTCAATTTTTGCTCATTTTTGGAGGCTTCTACCCGGCACATTCCGGCCGATTTGAAAACCTTGTCTTTACCGTTTGCCTGGTATTCCATCGGCACGCCGGACGCATAAAAATCAAACGGGGTATGCATTTCCCGGTATTTCAACTCCACTTGACCTTTTACCACATTGCCGTTTTGGTCTAAAAAGGCATTTTCAGGAATATGTAATTTAGTCCCGGTTTTGTAGGAGACTGTAGTATCCTTTGACGAACTGAGTGTGTATTGTTCCCCTTTCAGGGCTTTGTTTCGGACCGGTGTTTGGTATAACCCTTTTTGATCCGCTTTTCGGAAAACCTTATCCCTATTTTTATTCGCTTTCCTGGTTTGCTCTTTATTCTGAGCATCATTTTGTTGTGTTTCGGTTTCATCGTTACCGGAATGACAACCGGCCAAGCAACCCACTATGGCAAAAACCATTAAGGCCGTTTTGAATGCAGAAGCATATACCATAAGCCATATTTTAAGAGAGGTACACGATTAAACTGTCCTTAATAGGCTAAATTAAGTAGTAAAGAATTTCCAGAAGGGAATATATTTGATTGCTTTATATAAAACGAAGTTAGCAAAAAGCTATTGTATGATTTGTGTTATTAATTGATTGTCAAAAATCTAAATAAGTACTAAAAAAACATGACAAAGGTTTCATTAAAACCATACAGGGGGAACCCGTAATCCGGAGTGTTTTTTTAGTAATGGGTCAAAAACTTACTAAAAGGTGATAAATACGGTTAAATAGATTAGCATAAAAGCTATTCCTTAAGTAAGGCATTACAAAAAAATCCAGGAACTTATCCATTTTAAAATTACTTATGTTAGTCCCTAAAATTTTTTGTAGTTTAGCACCAAAATTATTTTTAAAAAAATAAAGACTTATGCGTTTTAATGGAATTATTATCACGTTATGTTTAATTACCTTATATACTTTTACTTCAGCCCAAAATGTATGGAAAACGGTTGGCTCTGGAGGTTTTTCAGACGGGGAAGCCAGGCATCAGGATTTAGCGCTCGAACCTGGCTCGGGAACCCCTTTCGTGGCTTATAAAGATATGGCCAATGGTGGTGGTACAACCGTTAAAAAGTTTGACGGGTCCCAATGGGTGAGCGTTGGCATTGACAGCTTTTCTGAAGGTTCAGCTTCGTATCAAAGTTTAGCTTTCAAACCTAATTCGGGGACCCCCTATGTGGCCTACAAAGATGTGGAAAATAACTTTGGTGCTACCGTTCAAAAATTTACTAATGGTGAATGGAAAAATGTGGGTGTCCCAAATTTATCGGACGGAAGGGCTGATTACGTAAGTTTAACATTTAACCCCCAGAACGGAAACCCTTATTTGGCTTATAAGGACAATGCCAAAGGAGATGGTGCTACGGTCAAGAAGTTTAATGGCTCCCGTTGGGAGACAGTCGGTACAGATAGCTTTTCGGATGGCAGGGCCGTAAGCCAAAGCTTAGCAATAAACCCCAACACTGGCACTCCTTACCTGGCCTATAGAGATGAGGCGAATGGAAAAGCCACGACCGTTATGAAATTTAACGGATTAAAATGGGTTACAGTAGGCAAAGATAGCTTCTCTGCCGGAGAGTCTTTTAATATAAGTTTAGCCATTGTTCCCAATACCGGTACTCCTCATGTCGCTTATAGCGATAGGGAAAATGGATCTTCTATTACCGTAAAGAAGTTTGATGGTACTCAGTGGGTGACTTTGGGAACCGAAGGCTTTACCGGAGATAGAGCTAAGTATAAAGATTTATCGATCAATCCCAACTCAGGTACTCTGATTTTGGGCTACCAGGATTTTGGCAACGGATTTCGAACCACCGTTAAGCAGTTTGATGGTAACCAATGGGTGACGCTTGGTTCAGAAGGTTTTTCGGACGGAACTGCGGAGTTTCAAAGTTTAGCCATTAATCCTAAAACCGGTACCCGTTATATTGCTTACAAGAATCAGGGTAACGCTAAGAAAACCATTGTTAAGAAGTTTGAAGGGGGCCAAAGGGTCATTAAAGGCCTTGTTAGTTTTCAAGGTTCTGCACTGGACCAGGGGGAGGTTTCCCTTTGGCAAAAGGAAACGAATAGCGTTACTAAAAAGGACAGTATATCCCTTCAACCAAGTGATAATGGTCAGTACAGTTTCCAAGGGGTTGATTCCGGTAAATATTTGATTAGAGCCATAGCTGACAGTAATTCCAATTTTGCCGGCCAGGCTGTTCCCACCTACCATGACAGTGCCCTTTCTTGGAACCAAGCCTCTGAAGTAAACACCCAAACCGGGGTCTCAATTCAGGGAGCAAATATAAGTATGGACTCAGCCCAAAATAGGTCGGGTTCTGGTTCCATAAGCGGTCTTGTCGTTCAGACCGGACCAGGTAAAAGACTTGGACCGGGTGATCCGCAAGGAGGTGTAGAAGTGCTTGCCTTGACAGGGGATGGCGAACCTGAGGATTACACCTTTTCCAATGAAGAAGGACGCTTTGAATTTGAAAACATAGCAGTGGATAGCTATAATGTTCGCGTGGAAATACCAGGTTTTCAGGCTAATGAAGAAGAAGTACAATTGTCCAATCAAAACCCAACAGCCGATAGTATCAGGTTTGGTGTTAACAAAAAGGAAGGTATCGTTTATGCCGGCCGAGCTGACCATTTAAGGGAGGCAGAATTATTTCAATCTTACCGGGTTTTTCCCAATCCTGCTTTCGGTGAAGTAAAAGTGCACATGGAATCCAAAGTCAATCAAAAAATTGACCTAACCCTTTGGACCGCCCAGGGGCAAAAAGTTAAGTCTGAAACCAGGGTAGCGCATGAAGGAAAGAATGCATTTAAATGGGATATTAGTAGTCTGCCAAAAGGCGCTTATTTCATGAAGCTCAATGGTTCTAAAAGGCCAGAAAATTACAAGCTCAGAAAATTAATCATCTTTAACGATTGAATGTAATACCCTTTTAAAGGGGGTTATACCCTGCAAATAACGACCTTTTCTTATATTTTCTTTAAATGGCTTATTGAGTCATGAATTCATGCATGCCTATGGGTTTATTCAAGGCTAAGCGAAAAAAAACTTTAAACCTTTATTCAGGGCATATTGAAAATTAAAGCAACCTACCTCCGTCCTTTTATAGATCCTTTTTTCCCAAAATAATGGACTCAACAGTTGAGGAGATTCAGGACAGCTCTTATGGTTGATATCGAGACCAGGAAACCATCCAAAGGCCTACTTACCAGTTATATTACGCTCCTTTTAATGAATCTGGATTAGGAACCCCGCTTGCATTTAGGCTTGACCATTTTGATCATCCCTAAACTTAAACACCTAAGAAAAAGATAAATTATCCAAGCCAAGAAAATGATAAATTAGCCCCGTTAAACAAAACATTAAGCACTTGGATTTTGACCGCATCATCGACCGAACAGGCACCCACTCCATTAAATGGGATTACCGTGAAAAGCTATTTGGCGAACAATCTATTATACCATTATGGGTAGCAGATATGGACTTTGAATCTCCACCTGCCGTAAAAGAGGCTTTGAAAAAACGGGCTGAACATGGCGTATTTGGTTACACAGCAGAATCCCGGAAATATTTTGAAGGCATAATCAATTGGTTTGAAAAACGTCACAATTGGTCAATTCAAAAATCCTGGTTACATTACCTGCCGGGTGTCATTCCTGGCTTGAATTGGGTTGTTCAAACATTTTCGGGGCCAGGAGATAAGGTGATTATCCAACCTCCCGTTTATAAACCCTTTTTCCAGGCCATAGAAAACAATGACCGGAAAGTTGTGGAAAATCCATTGGTATTAAATGAAAATGCGTACTCGATGGACTTGGAAGGTTTAGAAGCCGCCATCGATGCACAAACCAAAATGTTAATACTATGCAGTCCTCATAATCCAGTAGGTCGTGTATGGCAAAAATCAGAACTTGAAAAACTTGGTGAAATCTGTTTAAGGAATAACCTCCTATTGATTTCAGATGAAATCCACTTTGACTTAGTATATGACAAAGCAAGTCATTGGCCTATAGCAAGCCTCAATCAAGCCTTACGGGAGCAAACCATTACCTTTACTTCTCCCGGTAAGACCTTTAACTTACAAGGCCTGAAAAGCGCTTATGCCATTATTCCCAATAAAACACTAAGTAATGCTTTCGGCCAAACTTTGCAGCAAAATGGCATTTTCCTCAATAATGCCATGAGCATTACTGGTATTGAAGCTGCTTACCATCATGGTGAGCCCTGGCTTAATGAATTATTGCCTTATCTTGAGGATAACAAGGCTTATTTAAAAACATTTTGCGAAGAAAACCTGCCCGGTATATCCCTTATTGAGGGAGAAGGTACCTATCTGGGGTGGTTGGATTGCCGGGCACTTAAAATGTCCCAGGATAATTTGAAAACCTTCATGGTCCAAAAAGCCGGTTTAGGTTTAAATGACGGTATGGAATTCGGTAAGCAGGGAGAAGGATTTATGCGGATTAATTTTGCTTGCCCACGTTCCCGTTTGGACGAAGCCTTAAAAAGGTTAGCAAAGGCTTTGAATGATTAACCAAATGACCTTTTAAAATTGCTTTCAACCAGAATAAATTTTTTTGAGCCATTACCTTTTTTAAAATTTTCAGTAATGGTGTAACCCAAAAAATTGGCATAGCTGCAGGGCTATGCCAATTTTCCCATTAAATCCAATAGTATTGCCGGGATAAAACACCTTTTGGCTATTGCTTTTGTATTGGGATCATTTGCTTAAATGGCTCGCCTTCAGTAGAAGCTAACTCAAGAAAATAAACACCGTTAGGCAAGCTTTTTAAGGAAATCTCCTTAATAACGTTTTTACCAGCATTAAAATCCCTACTAAATAAATTTTGAGTCACTTTTCCTGAAGCATTCAACAACCTACCCCGAATGTTCATAGGCTTATCTAAGCCAATTTGTATAGTTAAGTCTTGCTCAACAGGATTCGGATAGGTTTTCACCTGAACTTTCTTCTTATCTACCCCGTCTACATTGGAACCTGTACCTTTTGCCATGTAAACGGCGTCCTTTTGAAGCAACTCAAAATTACCGGCGTACTTTAGCACAACAGAATAAAGTCCGGTTTCTGCTTGGCTTCCAGGGGAAAAAGTAGCTTCAAGCTTTTTAGGATCGTATATGGCAACCCGATTTGCCGGAATAAGGTTGTTGCCTTTTTTCAAATACATGGTATCGGTCGGATTGTCGTATAGGTTACCAGAAGTAAGCGACACATTCACCTCATTTTTTCTACCTTTATTGACGGTATCCTCTTTCACATTTTTTATTTGCGGTAATTTAAAATTATCCGTTTCTACAAAAAAGCCTTTTTCCCTTTCCGCAAAAACATAGTTGCTTGAATTATAGTAAGCAAAATCATAAAAGCCCCCTTCCAACGTAGAATCCAAAGCTAATGTGGCCCGGGATTTATTGTCTGAAACGCGGATAATGGATGTAAATTGTTCGGAATAATTTCCGTTCTTTCCCATTAAAATCCTTTTATTTCCGGTACTTTGAGAAAATGTAAAGTTTTTTGATTTAATAGTCACTTGTACATTATTTCCAGCTTTACCCCTATCGGGTTCAATAGTTTTTAAGCCCGGAGGATTAGAATCTGCCTTTAACCGGAAACCATTTTTTTTAATAATGGGAGAACCACTAAAGTCCCTATACTCAATGTCATATAAGCCGGTATCGTAGAGGTTTAAAAACACAAAATCGGCTTGCAATTTAGTACTACTGATAGGTGAAAGATTTTGAGCCGGTATACCCATTTGAGTACTACCATTCTTTGTCATTATTAACCTGGCAGAAGTCGATGCTTGACTAAAATCAACATTCTGACCGGTAATAGTAACGGTTAAAGATTGGCCAACCCGGGCTTCATCAGGTTGTACATTAGTAATTTTTTGGGCCTGCGTTTCATAGCTCACGGATAAGCATACAATTAGTGCAATACTTTTCATTAAATTTGACATAGTTATAATTTTTTTAGTTTATTAGCTTTGACAATGTTAATAGTGTTATCAATGTTTTCAAGTGAAAAAATTACATCCTTTACTAATTGATCCCTAAATGATTGATTTTCTTTTAAACATTTTTTATAAATATTTCTTAGCCACTTCTTTTTCCCAACATGTCTTTAACGCCTTTTTTCATCTTTTCTTCTTCTATCTTTTTTTTGCATGGCTTTAGCCCGATTTTTGATATTAACTGTTAAATACCTTTTATATTTTTGGTTTTCTCCTTCAAAAGGTACTTTCCTGATCACTTCAAGCGCTTTCTTAACATTGCCGGATTTAAAATGGACAACTACCCAATTCAAGGCAGCATCCGTAAACCCGGGTGAAAGTTTCAATGCTTTCTTATAATACAATTTGGCGCTATCAGGGTAACCTTTTACCTGTTAAGTTGTTGCCAAACTACTTACAACGTGCATGTGAAAAGGATTGGGTTCTACCACATTTTTTGTGGAAATTTAGTGCTGTGGTTTTAATGGGGCCTTCGAGATTTTTTCGTTGCCAACCAAGGCTGATCCATTGACGCGTAGGCCCAAGCGTAGGTGGTCATAGAAGTTTCCGTTGAAATAGCAATGGGTTTGGAAATGGCGGAATGAGTGGAAAAGGTTTAAAGAACCTCAATTTTTTGAGCAACTTCATCGAGCAACGGCAGGGCTAATGGAGAAGCCGTATCAGTAGGCGGACGAAAAAATATCAGGCCCCGATTTTTTGGGTGGGTTTTTTCTAAAAAA
>CAZJWK010000031.1:0-23913 GCA_964549595.1 uncultured Sphingobacteriales bacterium
AACCTTTCCTTCTCCTGAAGGGAAATCCAACCCCTCAGAATCACCCTTATTTCAATGGTGTTTCTACGGTATTTCTATATATTTCAACCGTACTTCCTATAATCCCCCAACGCCCAAATATCCACAACCTTATTACTACGTATTACCACTTGTTACTACGTGTTACCATCTTAATCGAATGGTAAATTTTTTGCTTGAAATAGCAATCCACAATCCTTACCTTTGATAAAACTAAAAAATTACTTTTATGGCGCTGTACGAAAAACACCAGGAAGCAATTGAAAAAGCCGTTCAGGCAAATAGGGAACGGACATTTTACGCCCATTACCCGGAGCATCCGAAAGTTTATGGCAAGGAGAATTCGGAGGAAGGGGAGAAAAATTTTGAGGCCATGAAGGGACAGCCCTTCCGGGAATTAAAACAGGAAGGGGCTAAAGAATGGGTAGGTGAAGAGGTATCTCCTTACACCCAGGAAAAATTAGGCATTACGTATCCAAAATTTGATGTTAATACCCTGATTAAAAGTGCCCAAGCAGCTTATGAAGAATGGCGGGATGTGGACTACCGGGAGAGGGCCGGCATTCTGGTAGAGGCGTTAGAAAACATCAAAAACAGGTTTTTTGAGATTGGTTTTGCTACGCAACACACGACCGGACAAGCTTTCATGATGGCATTCCAGGCCTCCGGCCCGCACGGTAACGATCGCGCATTGGAGGCCATTTCCATGGGCGTGGCTGAAATGGAAAAATTCCCAGATCACGCGCATTGGCATAAACCCATGGGTAAAATGGGCGATGTGCATGTGGAAAAAGAATGGGAGCCGGTGCCCAAGGGTATTGGTTTGGCCATCGGGGTTTCTACTTTTCCCGTTTGGAACTCGGTGGCGGGTGTTTTCGGTAGCCTGGTAACCGGTAACCCGGTTATCTGGAAGCCGCACCCCATGGCCATTTTACCGGCTGCCATTGAAGTGGCTGAAATCCAAAAAACCTTTGAAGCCCACGGTTATAATCCGCAAATTATCCAGCTGGCCCCTGATGAGCCGAAAAAACAGATCACCAAGGATTTAGCCGAACACCCGGATGTGAAGATCATAGACTTTACCGGAAGCAAAACATTCGGGGATTACGTGGAAAGCCTGGAACAACAAGGCAAGGTGACCTTTACGGAAAAATCCGGTGTCAATTCCATGATTCTTCATTCGATGGAGAATACCAAGGAAGCTTTCCAGAATATTGCCTTTTCACTATGTCTTTATTCCGGCCAAATGTGTACCGCACCCCAAAACATCTTTGTGCCTGAAAGCGGCATTGAAGCCAATGGGGAAAAACTTTCCTTTGATGAGGTCGTACAGAAGTTAACTGAAAGTGTTCAAGGTCTTGTGGACCATCCCAAAATGGGACCCGGAACGTTGGGTGCTATTCAAAGCCCTCATACTGAAGAACGTATTAAGAATATCAAACAAAAGTTGAACGGTAATGTAGTGCTTGACTCTAAATCGGTAGAGCAGGAAGGCTTTGACAATCCCCGAACAGCCACCCCAATGGTGGCTACGGTTGATGCCGGCCAGGAAGATATTTTTGCAGAGGAGCAGTTCGGGCCTATTGCTTTGGTAGTAAAGGTCAAAGATGTGGATCATGCCATTGATGTAGCCCAAAAGCTTACCAGGGAAAAAGGCGCCATAACCTGTACTGCTTATACCACGGATTCCCATGTCAAGAAGAAGATCAAGCGGGAAATGGGATCCGTTTTTGCCCCCGTTTCTTTCAACTTTGTGGGCCCGGTTTGGGTGAACCTGAATGTGGCGTTTTCGGATGTTCACCTTACCGGCGGCAATCCGGCTGGAAATGCGGGGTTTTCCAACCCCGAGTTTCTTCAGAAACGGTTTGTCTGGGTCGGCCATAAAGAGGTTGTTCCCGGTGATGAAAGTGAAGGCTGAATTTTGAATATTCATCATTAGTCAATAAAAGGGTGGCCTCGGTCACCCTTTTTTTGTGGATTGCAATTTTTCAGCGACCGCTTTATCCGCTGGAAAGGTGAGGTAGTCGGGTTTTAAGTCGGAAATGAATACCCATTCGTGCCAAACTTGATTGGTTTCTTTTAAACTTTGCAATTTTTTTTCGCCGAGGTTTAAAGTTTTAAGGGATTTTTCGTTTTCAGAGTGAACCGCGTAATAAAGCACCACAACCTGTTCTTCTTTCCGGAAATGGTTTCTTACCACAAAATCAGGTGTATAAAAAAGCTCGCCAACGTTGATGGCAAGGTTTAACTCTTCTTTGAATTCCCTTTCAAGGCATTCTGTGGGTTTTTCTCCAAGCTGAAGCCCTCCGCCCGGAAATTTCGTAAAGGCGAATGAACGTAAGTATTCATGGGAAATAAGGACATGTGAGCGGTGAATTAGCAGCCCGTAAGTCCTTATATGAAAGTGTGTAAGAGGAGGAAAATCATCCATTTTGAATAGGCTAAAGGTTTTTAACAAGCAACAAATTTAAAACTGTTGGCTACATGAGGTTGGTATTATGTTGGGCTAATGAACTGGATTATTTGTATTTTTGTCTTTTTAATGATAAGCAATATTAAAAGCGCAATGAATGATTTAGAGCATATCCTTGTGATTGGGGACAATTTTGGCAAACAATTGCCTAACAGGGATCAAGTGCTTGAAAAGATATATGATTTCATGCGGGCTTTATCAGAAAAAAATCCGGATGAGGCTGAGAAGTTGGTGATAACGCATTCAATGGATGAGTTCAGGTGGCATTTAGACCAACTTTTGAGGCCTTATTGGCGGGAAATGGCCAATGAAAATCCTGATCCGGCCGGAGATTTATCCTTAGCAATTTCCGATCCCCATTTCATCAAAGAAAAAGATTCCAGACCCGAGTTTAGTAATAACGATTTCAATTTATCGGAGAACGAAAAGGTATCCATCCGTGTAGCCATTAAGGGGGAAGTGATACCGGTTTACCTTTATTTTTCTGTTCAAAAATTTGATGAGATTTTTTTCTTAAAACTGAATGCGCCATTCAAAAAATTTTGGTAATCAGACAAAGTGACATGAACCTCATATTTAAATTCGTGTTTTGTTGACTAAAGCCATGAACAAAAAAGCCATGTGAATGACAAAAGCACTGGAAACTTTTGAGGAGAAAGCTTCCATAATACAGGTTATCATAAGGGCATTACAGAAAAAGCATGCCCAATCAATTGTCTCACTGGATATCAGCCATATAGACAATGCACCCACTGATTCCTTTGTCATTTGTCACGGTGGATCTGATCGCCAGGTGGAAGCCATAGCCCATGAAGTGGAAAGCCAAGTAAAAACCATAAATGCGGAAAAACCCTACCACCGGGAAGGCTTTGACAATAAGGAATGGATTTTGCTTGATTACGTAAACGTGGTTGTGCACATATTTCAAGAACAGAAAAGAGATTTTTATGCCCTGGAAGATTTATGGGGCGATGCAAAAATTGAGCATTTTCAAAGCGAGGAAAAATAATCAAATACCGAAAAGTTGGAGGTTTTTTAACATGGATGAAAATAACCAAAATCCTGAAAATCAAGGGAACAATCAGAATAGCAACCAAAATAAGGGCAATAAGCCAAAATTTAGTTTCTATTGGATTTACCTGGTGATTGCCTTGGTTTTCATCGTCATTGCCTTCTTTCCACGGAATTTTGCTAAGGAAACCCAGTGGATGGAAGTAAAAAAGATGATCAAGAAAGATCATGTGGAAAAGTTTAAGGTCATCAATAAAGAATTTGCGCATGTTTTTCTAAAAAAAGAAGCCCTTGACAATGAGTTGCATAAAGGCTTGAAAGATGATCTTTTCTTCAACCCGGAAGAAGGTCCGCATTATAAGCTTACCATTGGTAGTGCTCAATCATTTGAAAAAAAGGTAGAAGAAGCCCGGCAACAATACCTTGGTGAAGGAGAAGAATTACCCATTGACTATGAAAACCGCCAATACTGGGGCCGTGAACTTTTAGGCTGGTTAATCCCGATTGGGCTTGTGGTATTGCTGTGGTTTTTCATGATTCGCAGGATGAGTGGGGGAGGTGCCGGTAGCCAGATATTTAATATCGGTAAAAGCAAAGCCACCCTTCTGGATAAGGATACAAAAGTGAATGTAACCTTTGACGATGTAGCCGGTTTACAGGAAGCCAAGGTAGAGGTAATGGAAGTGGTGGACTTTCTCAAGCACCCGAAGAAGTATACCGATTTAGGAGGTAAAATCCCCAAAGGCGTTTTATTGGTTGGCCCGCCGGGAACGGGTAAGACCCTGCTTGCGAAAGCGGTGGCGGGTGAAGCCAATGTCCCGTTTTTCTCCATTTCAGGTTCGGATTTCGTTGAAATGTTTGTGGGTGTTGGAGCCTCCCGCGTGAGGGACCTATTCAAACAGGCGAAGGAAAAGGCACCCTGCATTGTTTTTATTGACGAGATCGATGCCATTGGCCGTCAACGCGGTAAAAATATGATGGGTGGCGGCAACGATGAAAGGGAAAATACCCTTAATCAGCTCCTCAGTGAAATGGATGGCTTTAGCACGAATAACGGCGTGATTTTAATGGCAGCCACTAACCGCCCGGATGTGCTGGATCCTGCCCTTTTAAGACCGGGAAGGTTTGACCGCCAGATTTCTATAGACAAACCTGATATCATTGGGCGGGAAGAAATTTTCAATGTCCATCTTAAAAACTTAAAAATTGAAGAAGGGGAAGTGGATCCCAAAAAGCTGGCTCATCAGACGCCTGGTTTTGCGGGTGCTGAAATTGCCAATATCTGCAATGAGGCTGCTTTGAATTCTGCGAGAAAAAATAAAAACTCTGTAGATATGGAGGATTTCCAGGATGCCATTGATCGTGTTATTGGTGGCCTGGAAAAGAAAAATAAGCTTATATCCCCCGAAGAAAAAGAAATTGTGGCTTACCATGAAGCGGGCCATGCCGTGGTAGGTTGGTTCCTTAAACATGCTTCGCCATTGCTGAAGGTCTCCATTGTGCCAAGAGGCACCGCTGCCTTAGGTTATGCCCAATACCTGCCTAAAGAACAATACCTTTATACCAAGGAACAATTGCTTGACAGTATTTGCATGGCACTTGGCGGGCGTGTAGCCGAAGATATTAAGTTCGGACGTATTTCCACGGGAGCCCAGAATGACCTCGAGCGTGTGACCAAAATTGCCTATGACATGATTACGGTCTATGGCATGAATGAGCGGCTCGGTAATTTATCCTATGTGGATCATCAGGGAGAATACAGTTTTAAGAAACCTTACTCGGATGAAACGGCTGAATTGATCGATGGAGAGGTACGGAAGCTCATAAATGATGCCTACCAAAGAACCAAGGATTTGCTGAACGAAAAAGTTGATGGACTGGAAAAGGTTGCTCAGGCCTTATTAGAAAAAGAAATTATTTATAAGAATGATCTTGAGGAAATGTTGGGACCAAGGCCTTTTGAGGAAAAGCAGCTATATGATAAATATTTCGAGAAGAATCAGAAGCTTCAGCAACAAATAGAAGAGCAAAAAGAACGAATACAACAGGGTAGGGAAACTGACCAGGGCGAAGAGGGAGCATCTTCTGAGGAAAGCCCTGAAAGTGAGTCAAGCCCTGAAAATGATCAACAATCTGTTGACGGTCAGCCGGATCAGCAATTATCAGAAAATGGCAAAGGCCAATACCCGGGCAAAAATGAGGACGGGGCAAGCGAAGAAGAGGCGGCTTCTAAGGATGATAAGCGGAATAATGACAAGGGTTAAAAATAACGCCTGATACCAGCCAGTTGATGCGTATATTGTTTTAAATCATCATTCCAGATGCCATTCTCGTCTATTTGGTCACTTCTGACTTTCCCGGAGGCATGTATAATGGCTTTGGGGTTTTTTATGAATCCGGAATGTATGATGTTGCCTTTCTCATTTTCAAAAAAGGCCAAGTCACCGGTTTGAGATTCTTCCAATTTTTTGACCGGCCGGCCTTCATTTATCTGATCCTTTGCATCCCTGGAAATGTTTTTGTTACTGTATCTGAGTAATATTTGAGTAAAACCCGAACAATCAATGCCATAACTACTGCGTCCGCCCCACAGGTATGGCGTTCCCAAAAACCGGTTGGCTATTTCCAGGCAGTTTCCCGGATCATCTGAAACCTCAAAGGGGGGTGAATCCACTTGAAAAGTCCACCCTTTTAAAAAGCAATTTTCGCCATCGTAAAAGGGCAAGGGAGTCCCTAATCCCAAATAAAACCGGCTATATGGGTTATGAACCCTTTGAAAAGGCTGGCTTACCAGGTATTTCTTATGGCCTTTTTCCGGGAAATCAGAATCTTCAGTAAGAGGCATTAAATCCCGGCAAAAAATCCAGCCCTCATACCCATCGTAATTCATGACTATTTGATGCCAATTTGCACGGGAAGTTCGGATGGAAAAGGTTTCCCCGAATAACAAAGTAGTGACCATCTGGGAAGCCTCCGAAGAATCTTCCCTTACCGGTAAGAATGGGTAATTACAAATGCCGTAGCCCATTTGCCAAAATAAAAAGGTTGCCGGAAAACCCCGTAATAATCGATTGCAGGGTTTATGCCCTTACTAAAATGCTACCTTATTCCAAGTGTAATTGTTCCTTTTTGGCCAGTAATTCTTCCTCTGATTCTCTTCGGTCCGGGTCATCCACGCAACAATCCACGGGACATACGGCTGCGCATTGAGGTTCCTCGTGAAATCCAACGCATTCCGTACATTTATCCGGAACAATGTAATATATCTCGTCTGAAATGGGCTCGAACCTCTGACTGGCATCAATTTTCTGGCCATTGTATTCAATGGTCCCTTCCAGGTTGGTCCCATCCTGGAAAGACCATTCGGTTCCCGGCTCATAAATGGCATTATTCGGACATTCTGGTTCGCAAGCGCCACAATTTATACACTCTTCCGTGATTATTATAGCCATAAAACGGTAATTTTTAATTTTGTCACCTTTAGATAAACAAAGGTAAAAAAAAATTGTTTTGCTTTTTTTATTAAATTCCTGTGAAGTATGGAGTTGAGTCGGATTATAACAAGCCTTAACCAATTCGGTATTAGGCTCCAAAATCATATTGATAGCGAATTTTTTCAAGCCAAATTTAAGGAAGCGCATTTTTACAACCGTTGGTTTACAGAAGAGAATGTGAAAAAATCCGTGGATGCCATTTCCAGAGAATTTTTGGATGGCGAAAAGCTTGAAAAGTGGGTAAGTGATTATCCTTTACCGGTTAAAAATTCCAAAAAGGTGGGGATTGTTATGGCCGGTAATATACCCCTGGTTGGCTTTCATGATTTGCTGGCTGTTTTAATGAGCGGTCATGAGGCGGTAGTGAAACTTTCTTCAAAGGATGATAAGCTTTTACCTTTTATGTTGCAGCAAATGGAAGCCATTGATGAGGCATTGCCATCCCGTGTTCACATCCAGGATAAACTGACTAATTACGATGCCGTTATTGCAACGGGTAGCAATAATACCGCCCGGTATTTTGAATATTACTTCGGCCGGTATCCTCATGTAATTCGAAAAAATCGAAATGGCGTAGCCGTTTTAACCGGGAATGAGTCGAAATCTGACCTTCGCGGTTTGGGTGAGGATATTTTCCGGTATTTCGGCTTAGGGTGCCGCAATGTTTCTAAAATTTATGTGCCTGAAGGGTACGATTTTAACCCTTTGTTTGAAGTGCTTGATGAATGGAAAGGATTAATAGACCATAAAAAATACGAGAATAATTACTTGTATAACAAGAGTTTCCTGGTTATGGATGATGAGCCCTTCATGGATACAGGATTTTTTATGGTACGGGAAAATCACGAAATACCATCGCCTATAGCCATGCTCCATGTGGGCTATTACCAGGATACGGATCAGTTAAAAGCGGAATTACGTGACAAAAGGAATGAGATTCAATGCATCATTGGGGCTGAGCAAATAATAGAAGAAATCGAATTAGAACCGGGTAAAGCACAACAGCCCCGACTTTCGGATTATCCTGATAACATTGATACGCTCCGGTTTTTGGCCTCCTTGGATAAAACCCCCGAAAAAGTATAATAAAAATTAGGAATCCTTAACCTGTTCGTAAATCAGTTTTTCCCTTAACCGTATTGAAAGCCTCTGAATCTGCCCCGTACCTTTATAATAGCATCTCCTTCTAAAAATTCCTTTTGATCCCTGTTTTCATTGTCCTTTTCTTTTCACTGCTCAAAAGAAAAAACACACTTTGGTTGAATTTTTTTGACCCGTTCTAAGGGGGTTGGATCAAAAGCCTTTGCACTTTTTAAAATCAAAAAATTGAGTTTTTTAAAAAGAGTTAAGACTTTTTTAGCTAGCGTTGATAAGGGCTTTTAAACGAAAAAAAATTTGAATTTTTATTGTTTGATCCACCCCCAAGAGGGATACCCCAAAAAAATCAATAGAAGGGCAACGGCCTCTCCCTCCCCTTTAGCCAAAGGGTAATTCATAAGTAAGCGTTTCAGATTGCTTTGCTTTCCGCATTTTAATAACAGATCTTTTTGGTGGGGCATTGGCGTTTTTTTCGCGAGCCAAACAAGATTGCTTGCCATTGACGTATAGGCCGGTGGTAGAAGGTCATAGAAGTTTCCGTTGTTAAAACCTCCTAATAGCGAAATAATCACCAGAGTTTCCAAACATTCGGTAAAAAGGTTTGGTAAGGAGAAACTTCATCGAGATTCGGCAGGGCTAATGGCAAAATCGTCAGTTTGGCCGAAAAAATATCCCTGCCCCGATTTCTTTGCTTAGGGGGTGTATCAAAAGTCTTTTTTGAGATTTGAGAAAAAAATTGGACCAGTACTAGAATTTAAAAATTTGATTGTTAACAGTCTACTATGAAAGAGAAAAGACTTTTAAAACCGAAAAATTCGGAGATTTTTCGATTTTGATACACCCCCTAGGCAGGGTTGAAGTGAGAAAGGAAAAAGCTCATCTTCAGGGCAAAAATAAATGAGGTAGCAACTCAAAATAGGACATCGGCTTTTTACGCGCTTATATGAGCTAAAATACAGAAATATAGCAATTTATCTAATAAGCGGTCAGGAGGTTTGAAATTAATCTGCCAATCTTAAACCATAACCTACACTAAGAAGAATGGTGCTGTTTTGGACCGGTCCTTTCTTTTGCCTGTTCAAAAGTTCCTTTTCCCCGGTTTGAATTTCCGGCAGACTCTTACCATAGCTAAGGGCAATTTTCATCCGCCCGTTGTAAAAGGGAAATTGGGTTCCTAAAGCCCCCATCAAGCCAAAATCCAAGCGTTTTATCCGATCTTCCGCATTTTCATCAATCTTTTCCACCTGTGCTTTTCCAGTGAAGGGATTGGTACCCCTTACAATTTTTCCTTTCTTTTCCGCATCCATGAGAAGTCCCAAATAAGGACCCGCGTTTCCGTATATCCTTAAGTTTTCGCTTCCAAAACCCATTTGGGCTAAAGCCGGGATTTGCAAATACCGGATTTGTAACTTGTAATCCGTTTTCCCTTCCTGGAATTGGGCACCTTTGGAGGAATAAAGCAATTTCGTCTCAATGGAAAAGGCCTCATTAAGCGGGATATTAATAAAACTTCCTGCTGTGAGCCCTACTTTATTATCCGTATAAACAGGGACTCCGGCTCCATGAAGCTCAGATACGTTGCTGCCGAACTGAACGCCTATTAAAGGGGCTTTTTGGCTTTTCCCATTAACACTGACAAGCAGGGCAATAAAGCAAAGGAAAAAACTTGTTTGAATACTTTTCATACCTCAAAATAAACTGGTTAAAAAACGCTAAGCATAGGGAATTATTGTGATATCCCGAATTTTAATCCCTCCAGGTGATTGATAAGCTTATTGATGTTTTGGGCAATTTGGTTGTGTTGATCCAATAGCGGGTTGATTTCGGTTATTTCTAAAGCCTTGGTGTTGGGGAAAACCCAAAATGCCTGCAGAAGCTGTTGGGCTTCTTTCCAGCTTAACCCATCTTCCACAGGGGTTCCGGTTCCCGGTACCAGGGATGCATCCAGGCTATCTACATCGAAAGAAATGTAAACATGATCGAATTGGGCTGAGAAATTTCTGACTTGCTCAATGATCCTTTGTATTCCGTGTGCTTTACGGAATTTTGGTGTTGTGTAGTTTATATGGTAATGATTTATGATATCCCATTCCTGGTCTTCAAGGTCCCGTATATCAATGAAAAAAATATCTCTTGGATTAATCTTTGGTGTTATGGCTTTTTGGCCCAGCCTTTTGAGTTTTTCCCATCCTTCGGAAGTTTCTTCATTAAGGTTTCTGGCTTTTTCTGCTTTATTGTCCAAACCCAGTAATGTACTAAGGGGCATACCGTGAAAATTCCCGGAAGGTGTGGTGTATGGGGAATGCAAATCACCGTGAGCATCAATCCAGATCACACCCATTTTTTTATCCGGGTATTGATCCTTCAATGTACCGATAAAAGCCGCTGCACTGGAATGGTCACCGGTAAATATCAAATTTTTGCTAAAAGTTTTTAGGTGTTGGCTGTATTGTTCATAGATGGTGTTATGGAGGGTAACAAATTCCTGTATGTAATCAATAGAGGGTAATCTGACATGAAAAGGGTAAATTTCCCCAACCGGGATTTTATTTGTTCTCAATTTCTCAAAAAGGGGGTAATTTTGTTCTGCGGCATTGATTTGAACTGCCTGGGGACCAAGGCTCGCACCACGCGTCCCGGCTCCGAATTCGGACGGGCATTGGACAATGCTAATGTTACGCATGAGAATGTTTATTTTGCCATTGCAAGGTTAAAAAATTAAGACTTGAAGTCAATGCAAATCACTTACAGGGAATTAATAGATCAAACTTTTGACTGGCCTCGACTGGATTTCAATCTTAATAAGGAGCAAGAATTAACTTTTCACGGTATCCCTTTAATGGAAGTGGCCAATCAGTTTAGTACGCCATTAAAATTGACTTACCTGCCTAAAATTGGCGAGAAAATAGAAACTGCCCGGTATTATTTTTCCCATGCCATTGAAAAATTGGACTATAAGGGGACTTATACTTACTGTTACTGTACCAAGAGCTCCCATTTTTCATTTGTCCTGGAAGAGGTGCTTAACCACAATGCCCACCTTGAGACTTCATCCGCTTATGACATGGATATCATTAGCCATTTGGCCGAATCAGGGAAAATTGGCAAAGAAACCTATGTGATTTGCAATGGGTTTAAACGTGAAATTTATCTGGACAAAGTAGCTCATTTAGTGCGTAATGGTTATAAGAAGGTTATCCCTGTTTTGGATAATATTGAAGAGTTAGCGGAGTTTGAAAGCCGGCTGGATAAACCCTTCCAGATTGGATTGCGCATTGCCACAGAAGAGGAACCAAAATTCGAATTTTACACCTCCCGTTTAGGGATACGATACGATGATATCCTCAGTTTTTACCAGAATCGGATTAGCCAAAATCCGAAGGTTAATCTTAAGATGCTTCATTTTTTCGTGAATACAGGAATCAGTGATAATGCCTATTACTGGAATGAATTGAGTAAAGCGGTTGACCTCTATTGCGATTTGAAAGTTTTGTGCCCGGAGCTCGATTCTTTGGATATCGGAGGCGGATTTCCCACCCCTCAATCGTTGAATTTCGATTTCGATTACCAATATATGGTAGAACAAATCCTGGGCAACATTCAGCAAATTTGTTGGAAAAGGGGTGTAAAGCCTCCCCATATTTTTACGGAATTCGGAAGTTATACGGTAGCGGAAAGTGGTGCCAACCTTTATTCCATTATCGGTAAAAAACAACAAAATGATTCTGAGCTTTGGTATATGATCGATAATTCATTCATTACCAGTTTACCTGATTCCTGGGGGATTGGTGAGCGTTTCATATTACTGGCAGCGAACCACTGGAATCTTCCTTACCAGCGTGTGAACCTGGGCGGACTGACTTGCGATAGTATGGATTACTATAATTCCGAAATTCATGTTCGCCAGGTTTTTTTACCTCAATGTGCTATGGAAGATCCTTTGGTGGTCGGATTTTTCTACACCGGGGCCTATCAGGAAGCACTGGCCGGCTATGGTGGTATTAAACATTGCTTGATCCCGGGCTTAAAACATATCCTGGTAGATCATAATGAAAATAATGAGCTAACTTACGAGGTTTTCAAACCGGAACAATCCTCCCAAACCATGATGAAAATATTGGGATACTTGTCGGATTAAATTTCCGATGGTAGATATTCATTGAGGGTTTGTGGTTTAATAGGTTTCCTTTACTTTTGCAAAAAATTTATTGAGTGTCATGAGAAATAAGAAGCTGACCAAAAGGGAAATGAAAAAATTAACCCGGGTGGCAAACAGGAAGGATGTGCTGAAGCAGGCTACGATGAAAACCTTTGCCAGGCCGGAATTTTTTGTGGTTAAAGAAGAAGAAAAGCCTCAGGAAGAGATACAATCCGAAGCGGAAGCGGCTGAAGAGCTGAAACGGCTTGAAGAAGAAGCCAGTAAGGCTGAAGAAGCTTTTGAATCCGCTTCTGACCCTTACGCTACTGAAGACTCCGGGGAAGAAACTGAAGGAGAAGAAGAAGGCACTGAATCAGAAGATTCCCAATCCGAAGAAAAAGAAGAAGGCTCATCAGAGGAGGAAAGCGGAGAAGAGGCTGAATCATAAAAACCATTTAAAGCACTCCGGATTAAGCCTGCTAATTAATAAGTATTTTAGCGGGCTTTTTTATTGGGTTGTTTTTTCCATTTGAACCTCCTCTAAGGCATCCAGAATCTTTTCAATGGCTTCCTCCTTGTCTTTGTCATACTCATCTTTCAGGCTCATACCAAAAACATTGGCAGCCGATTGCCACATCATAGCATTCCAACCGGTTTTGTAACGCTTAATAAGTTCATAGGAAGTCTTACCGGTTTCCCTGTTGATGAGTTTAATGAGAATATGACCCTGATCATAGGTAAGGTTTCTTAGTTCAGCGGTGAGGTCCTTTTTAAGCTTTTTTTCCTGCCTTTCCAGGTACCTTTCCCTTTTGCTTTCTTTGTCAAAAGTTTTGAGGGTGCTATCTAACTCCTTCATTTTATTAGCAAAGAATTTGGCGTAGGGATAAACTTTTCTGACATCACGGACAAGTTTATGGTACTGCTTTCTTCTGACTTTTCCGGTTTTTCCGATCTTATCCATTATCTCTACCATGGGCAATCTAAAATAAGGTATCGTATCATTGCCCACTACTTTACCCTCCACAATTTTATTATCCTGTCCCATGGATAATTGGCTTACAGCTAAAAAGCTTATTAGGCATAATAATAAACAACGCATAGCCGAATCTTTTTTCCAAAACGGGCCGTTTTAAGTATTTATTGTGAATTGACTTAAAACCTTATGCCCTTTATCATTTTTAAACAAAGATGGTTAATGAAATGATTCAAGGCTCCGATAATAGTGGGTGGATAGGTGTGATGGGTTTAGGCTTTTAAGCCGGTATTTTTCAGTAAAGATTCAATTTGACGCCTCCTGTCAAGTGAAATCCCCGAACGGGATAATTGTGCCAATATTCATATTCCTGGGAAAGGATGTTATTGAAATCAAAAAAGGCTGAAAATCCTTTTGAAAACCGGTAATTAATCCCCGCATTTAAATCGAGAATGCCATCCAGCTTTTTTGTTTCAGGAGCTCCTTGCTCATTGTAAATGAGGTAATCCCGTTGGTTAAACCCAAAAATACTTGCATGGACTTTTATTTTTTCACCGAATTTGTATTGCCCGGATAATTCATAATCTAAGGGTGGTATGTGCCATGGATTTTCCTCATCGGCTAAATTGAAATTCCGGTAACGCCCTCTTAGGAAGACATTCCATTCATCTGATACCGCATATTTAAATTCTGCGTTTACTTCAAAAATAGCTGCTACACCATTGTTGTAACGAATTCTAAATTTTCGGCTGACGGCAGAATCATTGACATACAGGGGCATATTTTCGACATTACGGTAAGCTATTTCAGCCTTATAAGAGCCATTTTGTTTGAAATGGCCTTTCACGCCTCCGAAAATCTCAAATTTGTTATTGGTATTCCTTAAACTCAGATCCTTCTTCAAATAGGGGTTTTTGTCAATGAAAGATTGATAAGTATTCACGTTCAGGTTGCCTTTAATACCGCCAAACGCAGTGAGTTGTTCTTCATACACGGGCACGTCCACACGGACATAAGGATAAAAATGAAAAGGGCTTTTACTGGTATCGTTCACAGAAGCAGTCCGGAATCCTATTTTTGCTCTTCCAATCTCATGGTTCAATTGGTAATGACCGTTTACTTTGAAAATGCTCCGGCCATAAGCGTTACCTCCCTCGCGGTAGTCAAGGAAGCGGTATTTGGCGTCAAAAAATGCCGCATTATTTTTAATGGTTTCTTTGACCTTTCCTTTCACGAATAAATCTGTTTCTCCACTATTCCTGGATGTTCCCAGGTTATGCGCTCCGGCATTAATCCAATATCTGATATTCCCCGTATCGCCCCTTTCATTGTGAAAGTTGGCTTTAAAGCCGTAACGCGTATATCGGGTTCTGAGATCTTCCGATTCAAAATCGAGTGAATCGTGGTTATAGCCGTAATTGTGATAGATATTATTTTTAAAGTAGGCTTCAGCCCTGAGGGTGCTTTTGTCATAAAGTTTTTTACCGGCCAAATTGACTATTTGTTCGCCAAAATCTGAATTTTTAACCGGCCCTTTGCCTGAATGATGCTTGGCATAGGCTGTAAGGGCTTTGTTTTTATCCCTAAGGGTATTGTAATTGAATTCTGCCAGGACATTGGAAAAGTTACCATACCCCGCTTTAAGGAAAGTATTTCTCAAGGGATCTAATTCCTTCTTACCCAGAGAAACTGCCGGTAACCTTTTCCGGGCCGGGGTTAAAGGAAAATAAGCGGGTTCATTGTTGTAGGTAAGCTTAGGCTTTTCTACTTCGATGGATTGTTTGAAAGGCTGTACATCCATTTTAATGGCCTCGGTAAGTTTGGGTTTATAGTCTGAAACAATATCGATTTGTTCCTTGACCTGGGCTTTAGCCGTCAACCCAGCCAATATGAAGATAGCCAGTAAAAAAAGGAATAAACCCTTTTGGGATTGATATTTTTTTTGATTATTCATCATCGGTTTGATTTACGGTATCCGGTTTGAGGTTTTTTTGCTTTTCCTCTTTTTCAGCCTTTTGTTGCTGCTCGATTTTTTTCAGTTTCTTTTTGGCTATGCCAGACAGTTTTTCACGCTCGTAGTTTTTCACAATACTTTTCCATGTATTTTTTGCCTGGAAAACTTTGCCTTGTTTGGCAAAAACATTCCCCAGAAGAATGAAGCCTTTGGCAACCCAATAATTGTAATTGGTGAATTGATCCTTTAGCTGGTAAATTGTTTTTTTCGTTTTTTCGTAATCTTTCAGTGCGAATAGGGTTGCGGCTTCCAGGTATTTTGTTTCAGCGCCTAATTCACCCGTATTGTTTTCGTATACCTTGGGGAAAAGGGGTAAGGCTTTTTCATAAGCCTTCTGTTCAAACAGGATTTTAGCCAGGTAATAGCGGGCTTCAGTCTTTTGTTGTTTTGAAGCATTTTTTAGCGCAATAAGTTTTTTTGCTTTTTCCCTGGATTGGGGGAGATTTTCCAGTTGAAAGTGGCAGCGCATTTGACCGATAAAAGCCTTTAGCTTATTCCGGACTTTGTCTGTATTTTCAGAAAGTTTATCGTAGTAATTAATGGCTTTGCTACAGCTATCCTTTTCGTAAAAAAGAGTGGAAAGAGAAGAGTAAGAAGGTTCTAAAAGCTGATTACCGTCTTTTTTTATGACCGCTTGATAGTGCTTTATGGCTTTTGAGGGAATGTTTTCCCTTTTAGCACACTCCGCCAAATAAAAATGGGCCTTTATGGAAAAGAATCCCTTCGGGTATTCTTCTAAATACTTTTCAAAGGCTGGGATGGCCTTACGGCAATCATTTTTCCGGACGTAGCTAAAAGCGGAATAATAAGTGGTTGAGTCCTTGAATGATGCCGTTAATTCCGCGCTTTCTATGGTTTCTAAAAAGGCAATCAAGCTATCTGCTTGACCGCGCTCCGTGTAGACCGTTTTTAATTGTTCAATGGCCTCCTTGGCTTCCTTTGAATAGGGATGCTCACGAATAATTTCCTTGAATTGCTCAGTGGCTTTTTCATCTTCACCCTGGTTGTATCGAATTAAAGCCATTTTGAGTTGCGCAGCCCGGTAATAATTGCTCTTAGGATAATCTTGTACCAGGTATCTGAATTGATTCAGAGCCAGTTTATAATCCTGCTGAAGGAAATAAGCATTACCGATTTCGAAAAGTCCATCATCCACATATTGTGATTCCCCATAATTCTGGGAAAGCCTTTTTAAAACCTTTATCTTTTTTTCCTTTTTCCCTTGTAAGCCCAATAAGATCCCTTTCTGATAAAGGGCGTAAGGAACCGCATACTGATCTTGCTCAATGACCTTGGTGTAATATTCCCTGGCTAATTCATATTGGTTCTGAACAAAATGACAATCAGCCATCCTGGCTAACAAATCGATATACCGTTTGGAAGTCTTTTGGGTCTCATTCAAACTTTTATAACGTTTGAAATGGCTTAAAGCCTTTTGGTAATTTTTCCTCTTATATTGGGCGTATCCTAAATTATAGTAGGCGACCGCAAAATACGGGGTTTCAGAGGCTATTTCCTGATAAAGGAAATTTTGGTATTCCCTGGAAGCTTTTTCATAAGCCTTTAGTTTGTAGTAAGTTTCTCCTAACCAAAAATAGGAAAGGGCTTTGTATTTTGAGTTAATAGGATCTTTTAACGCTTTGATCAATACTTCTCTGGCTTCTTTGTAGTCATCATCCTGGAAAAGCTCTAAACCCCGTTGGTAGGCAATTTTTTGGTAAGTCTCAAGCATTTTTTCGGTTGGCTGTTCTATCCGCTCTATGGTCGACAGGGCTTCCTGGTAATTTTTGGTGGTAAGGAGGATTTCACCCAGTAAGGATTGGGCCTTTTTGGCCTGAACGGATTGGGGATACTTTTTGATAAAAGCTTCCAGTTTATCAGTGGCTGTTTTCTGGTACCCTAAATCATAGGAAAGCTTCGCAAAATTAAAAGCGCTCTGCCTTTTTAATTTCGGATCAAAACTTAGCTGAGCCGCAAATTTAAAGGAATTGCGTGCTTGTTCTTTTTTACCGGTTTGAAGGTAAATGTCACCCAAATGGTAAGCTATATTCTGGCCGAGCGAATCCTTACCAATGGAAATGGTTTCAAAAATTTTGGCGGCTTTTTCGTAATGCCCTGCTTTATATTGACCAAAAGCTAAGCTATAGCGCTGGTTTTGGTTTAATGAAAAATCTTTACCCCAAAGGGGTGAAAGGTACTTTATTACCTGCTCGAAATCTTTTTGGTGAAAATGGGCCTCCCCGATGTATGCGCGTATCTGGTCCCTTTTCCCTACTTTTTTCCTGTTCAGAGCCTTCTCACCGTATTTTATGGTTTGGCTGTAATTTTCGGAAAGCAGGTTAAATTGGGTAATGTAAACCGGTACTACCTTGCCGAATTTATCATCATCCTGTATTTTTTTGAATCGATGAATGGCTTTATCGTAATTTCCTTCCAGATAGGCAATGTACCCGTAGTAATAATTACCGGAAGCAAAATACGCATTGGGTTTTTCCATAATGGCTGCCAAATGGGGCTTGGCCTTTTCATACAATTCGGCTTTGTAATAGCTGTAACCCAACATGAAGTGATACTCATTGGTATTGCTATTGTTTAATTTTTCCGCCTTAAGTTGGTTTAACCATTCCCTCGCTTTTTCAAGGTCCTTTTGACGGAATTTGTATTTACCCAGGTTAAAATAAGCCAGTGCTTTTTTACCCATTTCCGGGTATTTATCAATGTATTCCCGGAAAAGGTGAACGGTTTGCTTTTGGTAAAGCTCCATGGCACACCTGGCCTCATAAAAAAGGGCGTCTGATTTTTTGATTTTACTTTGAGTAGTTTTCCGGTATTGATGAAAATGGGTTTGAGCTGCCCCATATTTTTGATTTTCCCAAAGCTCAAGTGCCTTTTCGTAAATGGCATGGTTGTTCAAATCTTCTGAAGTTCGCTGAGTAAAGGCTGTATTGGGCACAAAAAATAGGGGGAAAGAAACCAGTAGAAGGCATTTACTGACAAGGAGGTGCTTAATCATCCGATTAATGGGTTTCTCTGTGTAGCAAAATTTTATTACAAAGTTCAAATTTAAAATATTTTACCAAACAAATCGGCTACAATCAAATCCGGAAATTGGCTATTAATTGGAAATTGAGGGCATTAAGCCCCTTTATGTTAGTACAAACCGTAACGGTAAGCAAGGATTAAACAAGCCACAACCATGTACATAATGGTTAAGGGAAAACCCACTTTAGTAAAATCTTTTACCTTATAACCCCCTGGCCCTAAAACCATTAAATTGGTTTGATAGCCAATCGGGGTCAGGAAACAGGCTGAAGCACCATAGGCCACAGCAAGCAAATAGGGCTCAGGTTCCACACCCAGGTTATTTGCGGTGGCTAAAGCAATGGGAAAAACCACTGCGGCTGCGGCTGCGTTCGTTACCATCTCTGTCAATAAATTCGAAATTATATAGATCCCGAACAAAATGCCAACCAATCCCAAAGGCTTGATCAGGTCTAACAGGGAGGTTGCCAAAAGTTCGGCAGTGCCGGTTTTGGTAAGGGCATGGCCAATGGCGATCGCAAACCCTAAAATAATGATTACATTGAAGTCTAAGCTGTTTTTGATTTCGGAAAGGGAAACAATCTGCATCAATGCAATGATCGAAAGCAATATCAGAAGGGCTTTAAAAAGGGAGATAAGCCCTAACGCTGATACCGTTATGGCTAATATGGTACCAATGCCTATGGTATTGACTTTTAATAAATTGATGTCCCCAAGGGATTTGATATTGGAGATTACGTAGATGTTTTGGGTGTCTTTTGTGCGCTGACGGAAATCATCACCGGTCACCAGTAGTAACAAATCCCCCGGTTTTAGTGTGATTTCACCAATTTTCCCGGTTAATCGCTCTCCGTTCCGGTGGATGGCAATAATGGCTGCATCGTAAATGGCGCGGAAGTTGGTTTCCCGGACTTTATTCCCTATCAAATGAGAATTTTGAGGAATGACAGCCTCATTGACCTCCAGTTTATGATTGCTTATAATGTTATTGACCTGGGGTAATTCCAAACCGGTTTCCGCATCCAGGAGATCTGAAATGGAGGACACTTCTCCCGCAAATATGAGGATGTCACCCTCTTTCAGGATTTGGCCGGGTGAGACCGGTGCAAACTTTCGGTTCCCCCGAAGGATCTCAACCAAAAAAAGCGTTCTTAAGTGCCTTAAATCTGCGTTCTCAATGGATTGGCCGATTAAGGGTGAGTCTTTTTTAACGCGTGTTTCTACGATGTATTCCCGGGATTTTTCACTAAAACTGGCCAGGGCATCTTTTTTATCCGGTAAAATCTTAGGAGCGGCCAGGGCCAGGTAAGCAATTCCCACAACAATTAGCGGGGCACCTACATACGTGAAATCAAAAATGCTAAAGCCTTCTAAACCATTATCGGTAGCCATACCATTGATGAGCAAGTTGGTGGAAGTGCCGATCAGGGTGGCGGTTCCTCCCAGAATGGCTGCATAGGAAAGGGGGATCAGCAATTTTGAGGGCGTTATATTGTTATTTTTCCCCCAATCATTAACGTAAGGAATTAACGTGGCGACAATCGGGGTATTGTTCAAAAAAGCAGAACTTCCGGCTACAGAAATCATTAGCCGGGTGATAAATCCAATATAGCTCCTTGCTGTTTGAAAAAGCTTTTCAAATAACGCATCAATGACTTTCGTTTTCTTGATGATATTGGCGAGCACCAATAAAAGTATGACCACGGCTATTTGTTCATTGGCAAATCCGCTTAGGGCCTCCTTAGGGGTCAGGATACCCGTAACACTAAGCATGACTATGGCGATAAAAAAAGTGGCTGGTGGGCTCACAAATTCCCGGTAAAGGGAAAAAATGATAAATGCCAGCACCAATAGGACTATAATTTGGCTTAATTCAATCATTTTAGAGGATAACTGGTAATGGCAGCGAAATTAATCAAAAAGGGAATTTGAAAAAATGATGGATCCCGTATGCGAAAAAAAGTATTATAAGCTTGGAAGTTAGCTTAATTCGGCTTGCCCATTAAACACTTTGGGCTTCCATTTTCTGGACAAATTCAGAAGCAGCTTTTTCAGGCTCCAAATCCCTGCCAATGGAAGAGGCCACAGCTAAGCCATGTACGCCGTTTCCCAAAAGATTAGGGATATCACTCAATTGAATACCCCCAACGGCATAAACAGGGAGGTCAATGCCGGCTTCCTTCATTTGGGAAATGATTTTTTTATAACCTTCCATGCCCAGAAAAGGCTTAAGTTTATCCTTGTTACTTGTGTAGCGGAGCGGGCCCACTCCAAGATAATTAATACCCTTTTGATGTAAAGCCTGAATATCCTCAAAAGCGTTTCCGGTCCCTCCAATTATGGCATTTTTACCCAGCACCTCCCTCGCATTGGAGGGGCTTTCATCGTTATATCCAAGATGAACCCCATCAGCTTTTATTTCCTGGGCCACCTCAATATAATCATTGACAATCAGGTAAGCCGCATATTGCTTACAAACTTCCAAAGTGGTTTCAGCCATTCTTTTGCAGTTCTCCAGGGTGGCATTTTTTTCGCGAAATTGGATAAAACGAATCCCTCCTCTACAGGCTTTTCTTGCTTCCTCAGCATGACTTAGGCGGGGATTGGTACCCGTTATAAATTGGATCTTCGGGAGGCTTAGTTCATTAACCATAGCTGCGGGCTGCCTTTATTTTTAATTGTTGAAAAACTTTCAGGCCTTCATGGAATCCTTTTTTTTGGAAAGGTTTCCAGATGGCTCCTAAAATACCTGCTCCTGAAAATCCTAACTGTTTTAACCGAAAAATATTGTATAAGTGTATGCCCCCTAAGCCGAAAATTGATATTTGGTGTTGATGGGCCTGGATAAAATCCGCCATTGCTTTTCCTTCAAAAGCCCCGTAAGTGTTAGGTTTGGAAATACTTTGAAAGACAGGGCTTAAGTAAATACGGTCTATTCCTTTTGGTAAATTTTGGTATTGATTGAATTCATGAATGGAACAGGAAAATAGTAAATTTTCCATTTTTAACCAATCTGAATTACGATAAAGGGGCCATCTTTTGGAAAAGTGAATACCTTTTATGTCAAATGTTTTGCTTAATGCAAAATGCTGATGAAGAATAACCCTGGGATGCCATTCGGCTGGTATATTGGTAAGAAAATCATACGTAGCTTCTTCAGTCCAGCCGGGTTTTCTGAGGTGAAAAGTTTCTAAGCCATTGTCAAATAAAGCTTTGATTAAGGCGTGTTCATTATCGAGTTGATCGGGCCAGGAAAAGACCGCTATTTCCATGCAAAATTCATTTAACCACCTTGAGTGGCTTGGATCAGGGTGATATTATCGTTTGGCTTCAATGTCCTATCGTCCCATTCTGCTTTGGGTATCACTTCATCGTTAATGGCTAAAGCAATACCATCACCATCATTGTAACCCAAATCACGGATGAAATCCCTTACGGTTTTTTTGTTCTCCAAATTTTTAGTTTCCTCGTTAACAACCACTTGCATAAATTCAGTTTTTCTAATTGGGTTTCAAAAGTGTTTGAATGAACTTTCTAAGGTTTTAAACATCCACTTTTATAAGATCCTCCTCAATTTATTTTTTTTTATGATCAAGCCAATCAAGCATTGCTTAAATGTAAGGATTCAAAATAGGTAGCCAATTTGTTGGCTTACATTAAGGAAAAAATATGCTAAAACCTTCATCTTTGTAAAATTTAAACAGGCGAACATAGAAAAACGTTTTTTCAAGCCAATAAGAAATTCTTATGTCCAATATGCTCAAAGCCCTGACCATTGCTGGTTCAGATAGCGGAGGTGGCGCTGGTATTCAAGCCGATTTAAAAACTTTCTCGGCTTTAGGGTGTTACGGCACGAGTGCCATTACAGCCTTAACAGCACAGAATACAAAAGGCGTTAATGGTATTTATGGAATCGATCCTGCTTTCATAGAAAAGCAGATTGATGCGGTGCTTGAAGACATTGGAGCAGATGCCATAAAAATCGGGATGCTACATTCTCCGGAGGTAATCCAAACAGTGACCGAGTCATTAAAGAAATTTGATTGGGGAACAATGATACTGGATCCGGTTATGGTGGCTAAGAGCGGTGATCGGTTGCTTCAGGAAGATGCCATAGAAAGCTTAAAAGAACAACTATTACCCCAAGCCACCTTAATCACACCCAATTTACCGGAAGCCGAAGTGTTGATTGGTAAGGAGATAAAGGATTTTGAGGCGATGAAAAGGCATATTTCAGAATTAACGAAGTTAGGGCCTGAAGCGGTTCTTTTGAAAGGCGGGCATCTGGCAGGAGACGCCAGTCCTGATCTGCTTTACGTAAAGGCTTCTGGTAAAATGATTGAAATGGCCGGGGAAAAAATTGATACCCCGAATACCCATGGAACAGGTTGCACTTTGTCATCAGCCATTGCCTCCTTTTGTGCAAGAGGTTTTACTTTAGAGGAAGCCTGTCGGAAGGCCAAAAGGTATATGAATGAAGCTTTGAAAGTGGGAGCACAGTTAAAAATAGGAGAGGGGAAAGGTCCTGTTCACCATTTCCACCAATGGTGGGATTGATTGAATCAAGAAAATTTAGCAAAATAACCCAATCCATGAAGTTTACTGAAAAGTTGTGGGAAACCATTAAGCCGGTTTACAGCGAAATATTGAACCATCCCTTTAACCAAAAATTGATGACGGGTACCCTGGACAAAGCCCCTTTTCAATTTTACATAAGACAAGATTCCCTTTATCTGCATGATTTCGGGAGGGCTTTGGCCATGATGGCTGCCCGTTCGTTGGAGGCGGAGAAATTGCAGCAATTTGCCAAGTTTGCTGAAGGAGCTGTTGTGGTCGAAAAGGCCTTGCATGAACAGTATTTCCGGGAATTTGAAATCCCTGAAGCCGGCTTCAAATCTCCCACTTGCTTACATTACACAAGTTTCCTTTTAGCCAAAACGGCTTACGAGGAATATGAAACCGGTATGGCCGCTTTATTGCCCTGTTTTTGGGTTTACCGGGAAGTTGGCCATTACATTTACCAAAATGCCGGCTCAGATAATCCTTACCAGGCTTGGATTGACACTTATTCGGGAGAAGAATTCAGTGAATTGGTTGATAAAGCGTTGGTCATTACGGATGAAATAGCAGCGGATACATCTTCCGGCACCCGTAATAAAATGGAAGAAGCTTTTGTCTACTCCACCCGGTTAGAATGGATGTTCTGGGATAGTGCTTACCGGATGGAATCATGGCCTGTTTGATTCTTAAAGATTAAGAAGGTTGATCAGTGGGAGAATAGCGATTTTGCTTTATTTTTGAAGGCATGGTTTTATGGTTTGCGCTTTTGGGAGTATTGGCTTTAATTATCCTGGTGGTTGTATTCAGGTTTTTTACTTATGGAGATAGGCAAGCAGGTGGTAACCCGGTTTTATCCCTGGGAAATTCTGAAAAAATATACGATCATTTAGCACAAGCCCTTACTTTCCCCACCATTTCTTATGATGACCCCGAAAAAGCATCTGAGGAACCTTTCCAGGCTTTTCAGCAGTGGTTAGGGGAAGCTTACCCGGAAGTGCATAAGCAAACCCGTCAGGAAACAATCAACGGTCACGGGTTACTTTATTGCTGGGAAAGTGCCAGCCCTGAAGATTCGCCCATTGTGCTCCTGGC
>CAZJWK010000032.1:0-12109 GCA_964549595.1 uncultured Sphingobacteriales bacterium
AAGCAGGGAGGGAAACGTCAATGGCCTGATTGGTTAAGGTGTTGGGTATGAGGTACAGGGTTCCGGTAGGGTTAGTCATGAATGGTTTTGCTTTTAAGGAGGAAGCTTCAATGGCTTTTACCAAATTCCTGCATAAAACGAAATCCGTGATTTATGGATTTAAAATGGACTAAAAAGTTCATTGGCTGTTACCGATTTTTGGCTACGCAAAACTGAATTTCAGGAGGAATGCCACTTTGCTCGTTTGGGTGAAAGCTTCTATTTACGGGAATACCTAAACTGGTGATCATGAGGATGACAGTTCTTCAATAGGTTCTTTAATGGTTAACCGGACTTCCTCTATGCGGGCTTTGGAAACTTTTGAAATGGTGAATTTAAAAGGTTCATAAGTGATGGTTTCATTGGTTTCGGGGATGCTTTCATTAATGGCGAGGATAAGCCCGCCTAAGGTTTCGTAATCCCCTTCGGGAAGATTCAGGTTGTATTGCTGGTTCAGGTAATCGATTTCCAGCCGGGCAGAAAACAAAAATTCATGGTCATTCAATTGTTTTTCTGTGAATTCTTCCGTGTCATGTTCATCCTTAATTTCCCCGAAAATTTCCTCAATGATGTCTTCAATAGTAATAATACCGGAAGTACCTCCGAATTCGTCTACTACTACGGCCATACTGCGTTGTTTTTGGATTAGTTGCTTCAGCAGTTCGCTTGCGGCCATAGATTCCGTAGCAATGATGATAGGCATTAAAATGGATTCAATGCTTTCCGGGTTCCGGTACAAGTCAATGATATGGGCATACCCTACCACGTTATCAATATTGTCGCGATAAACCGGGATTTTGGAATGACCGGTCTCTTTGAATAAATTGATGAGTTCCTCGATATTCTGAGAAATTTCTAAAGTTTTTACTTCCGTACGCGGAATCATGCACTCTCTTACCTTAACCTCCGGAAATTGAATGGCATTTTTAAAAATCTCGGTATCCAAATCCATTAAGGTTTCTTCCTGCTCGTCACTCTCAGACACAAAATGAAAAAGATCGTAGTGGTTAAAAACAGGTTTGTCGTCTTCGTTAGACTCTGTCTTGAGGAATTTGTGTAATAAAAGCTTGGAAAGCCAGACCACAAATAGGTTTAACGGGTAAAACAAATAATAAAAGAGGCCGAAAGGGATGGAAAGAAAGGAAAGGATCCGGTCCGGATTGGCCCGGAAAATAGCCTTGGGCAAAAATTCCGCAAAAATCAGGACAATAATGGTGGAAATAACAGTTATAGCGATGAATCGGGCAAAGTCATTTTCAAGAAAGGGGATAGAGGTTTCGATAAACTGCAAAAGCACGTATTGCATGTAAATCCCGTAAATAACCAAGGCTATGTTATTCCCAACCAGGGTATTGGTCATGAAATAAGAAGGGTACTGGTTGAAGAAGCCAAGGATTCTGGAGGACAGGCCTTTTTGATTGCTTTTTAGTTCTAACCGCAGTTTATTAGCACTGTAATAAGCAATTTCTATCCCGGAGAAGAAGGCGGAAAACAACAGCGAAAGCAGAATTATGAGGAAACTGGTGCTATCCATACGGCTTTAATATCCTACCTTAAAGGTAAAAAATTTATTGGCAATTTGTGAATGGATTAGGCAATGTAAGGCCTTTCAACCATTTGAAAAGCGAGGCGCGGGGCAAGGCCATTATAGCTTGTAAGCCTTTAGTTAAGTTTTTCATTCACGATCATTAACCTGACAATAGCTTTTTTGGGTGATTTGCCGTTGTTTTTAAAACTTCGGAATAAAACCTTTTCAGATTTTTCAAAACTAAAGATTACAAGGGCCTTTATTTTATTATACACGTATTTTTTGGGTTTTCAAATACCCGCATTCAGTCAATGGATTAGTGCAGATGGTGGGATTCGAACCCACACGGGCTTACGCCCACTACGCCCTGAACGTAGCGCGTCTACCAGTTCCGCCACATCTGCATTCCATTGCAAAATTATTCATTTTTCAACTTTTACAAAGTTTCATTTTAGTTTTGTGCCCGTATCAATTTAGCCATAACGTTTTAGCGGAAAGCTTAAATGACCCTTATGCGAAAGATTGCATTACATTGGCAAATACTGGCCGGGATTGTTTTAGGGATCCTTTTTGGCCTTTTGGCTACCTACATGGGATGGTCCGAGTTTTCTATCGACTGGATAGCCCCTTTCGGTACCATATTCATCAAGCTGCTCAAACTTATTGCAGTGCCTCTGGTATTAGTCTCCCTGATCAATGGCATCACCAACATGAAGGATATTACCAAACTCACCAAAATTGGATCCAAAACCATTGGTATTTATATTCTGTCTACCATTGTTGCCATTTCCATTGGTCTTACGGTGGTTAATATTATTCAGCCCGGCGATTCTTTCTCGAAGGAAAAGCAACAAGAATTCCAGGAGCGCTATGCTGATGAATCGGCAGAACAAAAACTGGAGGCCGGTAAAGTACAGGAAAGAGGTCCTCTGGATTTCCTGGTGAACCTGGTTCCGGAAAATTTTTTTTCAGCGGCAAGTGACAATTCCCAAATGCTGAAAATCATATTTTTTGCCATCCTGTTCGGGGTGGCCATGGTTATTTTGCCGGATGACCAAACCAAAACCATTAAAAACCTCATAACCGGCCTTAATGAAGTGGTGCTCAAGATTGTGGGTATTATTATGAAATTTGCTCCGATCGGGGTTTTTGGGTTATTTGTCAAGCAAATTGTGGATAACCGGGATACCCTGGCTGAACTTTTCCAGGCCCTTAGTGTCTACGGAATGACGGTTATATTCGGGTTATTGTTGATGGTATTTGGGGTATATCCTTTGGTTTTGACTTTTTTCACCAAATTGAAATACCCCCGTTTTGTCAAAGGCATTTTACCGGCTCAGTTGACGGCTTTATCCACCAGCTCAAGTGCAGCCACATTGCCCATTACTATGGACCGTGCGGAAAATGCATTAGGCGTTTCCAAGAACGTTTCCAGTTTTGTGTTGCCTTTGGGGGCTACCATCAATATGGACGGAACGAGTTTATACCAAAGTGTGGCTGCTGTATTTATTGCGCAGGCCTTTGGCTTTGACCTTAGTTTTTCTCAACAGTTGACCATTGTATTGACCGCTACACTGGCTTCTATTGGCTCGGCAGCTGTTCCCGGTGCAGGCATTATTATGCTTGTGATTGTTTTGGAATCCATTGGATTGGATCCTAAGGGTATAGGGTTGGTCTTAGCCGTAGATCGTCCTCTGGATATGGTTCGAACCGCTGTTAATATTACAGGGGACTCCACGGTAGCTTCATTAATAGCCCAAAGTGAGGGGGAACTTAATCCCCCGTAAACCTGATAAAATGAATTATTATGGTGGTTTATTATGTGACAGGAACGAGTACAGGTTTGGGAAAAGCCATTGCTGAGGAAGTGCTGAATGAAGGCAGTATTGTGGTCGGTTTGGGACGCAGACATACCATTGAACATGAACAATATTCCCCGGTCTATTTAGACCTTAAGGATTTGGATCAAACCGATCATTATGATTTTCAAATTCCGAAGGGATCAGGGTCCGTTGAAAAAGTTGTTTTGGTAAACAACGCAGGCGTGATTGAACCCGTCAAGCACTTAGGGCGCACCAATAAGGATGAAATAAGGGATCATTTCCATGTGAACCTGGTAGCCCCGATGGTTTTGATGAACAATTTTCTCGGCATTTTTGGGACTGAAGAAATGGAGAAAGTCATCCTTAATGTTACAAGTGGTGCGGCTGAGAGGCCTATGGATGGTTGGAGCTGCTATTGTGCCGGAAAAGCTGGACTAAATATGGCTACCCAAGTGGTGAATGAGGAAAACCGTTTAGAAAACCGAAACTGTCGAATTTACGCATTGGCACCCGGTATTGTGGACACACCCATGCAGGATACCATCCGGGAAGCCAATGAAAATGAATTTAGTCGCCTTGATGACTTTAAAGCATTTAAAAAATCCGGAATGTTGATAGAACCGAATGTAGTGGCTAAACAGTTTGTTAAAGCAGTTAATCATCCGGAAAGTCCACTTAATGTGATAGACCGCTTAAATTAAATGTTGAATGAATCGATACCTGAAAATTTTAACAAGCTTTCTCTTATTGGTACCCGTTTTGGGCGTTGGCCAGGAAAAAAATTTGGTATGCGGGACCGATGATTATTACCAGAAGCTCCTGGAAGAAAACCCTAAATTAAGGAAAGCGGAAAAGATTGCGGATCAGCGTGCAGCTCATTACAAAGGCATGACCGCCAAAAAGCCCCCTAAAAAACGGATAATCCCTGTGGTTTTTCATGTCATCCATGACAATACCCCGGTATCCAATATTTCCAGGACAAGGGTTTTGTCAGCCCTGGAGCGGATCAACACGGACCTGAATTTATTAAACACCGATACTTCAGAAATTAGACCGGTTTTTAAAAACCGCACTGGCGATTACAATCTGGAGTTTCGTTTGGCAAGGATTAATCCCGGCGGAAAATGTTTTAATGGCATTACGAGAATGGCCAGGCCTAATTTAACGGATAATGTATTATGGCTAAAGAAAATTCCCGATTACACCGATACGATCAATTATTGGGATCCTGAAAAATACCTGAATATTTGGGTTGTCGAAGATATTTATGATAACAATCCCAATTCAGACATTGCAGGCCAGGCTAATTACCCTTGGTCGTATGATGGGGCCGATGGTATTATTATGCGGGCAAGTGAAGTGGTTGCTGATGATCGTACTTTAACCCATGAAGTGGGCCATTATCTGGGCCTGAAACATACTTTTAATCACGGTTGTGATTCTTTTACTAACGATAACGGTGAAATACTTTTTAATGATGAAGTAGACGATACACCTCCTACGGAAGAAAGAAATACGACCATTGTTTGTGACAAAAGCTTAAACACTTGTTCTGATACCACTAATTATGGCCGGGATTTCCCGGATATGGTAGAAAATTACATGGATTACACCACTTGTGGCATAATGTTTACCGAAGGGCAAAGGAATCGGTCTCAGGCTTATTTTTCACCCTTCTATAGAGGGGAGCTGGTTTCGGCTTCCAACCTGGTTAAAACAGGGGTGGTTGATACTACGCAAAAGCCTCAAATAACCCGTTTTGCTAATGACAAGTCTTATGTTTATCCCTGCGAAAGGGTCCGTTTCCAGTACGAATACAAAAAGGGTTGTCGCAATGGATCGTTGATAGCAGGAACACCTAAAGAGGTGACCTGGAAATTTCCGGGTGCCAAAAAAACCCAATCTCATGCCCAATCACCCCATATTGCTTATGAAAAACCAGGATCGTATCCGGTTACCTTAAAATTGAGTAATGACATGGGAGTAGATAGCATGGTTAAGAAAGATCTTATTCATGTGTTTGATTCTACTGCTGTGAAAAAAGCACCCTTTATCATGCGGTTTGATGAAAATGACCTATTGAATAGGGGAGTTGTTACACCCGAAAACCCGAAAAACTACAAATGGCAATATACTTCTAAAGCTTCTGCAAACGGAAAAGGTGCGTTATTTTTAGACAATTACAATGTTGCCGGTGAGCAGTTAGTGAGTTTTCGTTTGCCTTTAATGGATTTATCCAATGTCGAGGGAAGAACCCTTGAGTTTGACCTGGCTTATGCCCGTAAAACTTTTAATTCACGGGATATAATGGATGTTTACATGTCCTCTGACTGCGGGAAAACCTGGGAAAATGTGAAATCCTATACCTTTTTTGAAATGGAAAGTGTGGATGAGAAAAAGAAAAGTCCCTTTTACCCGGACTCTGAAGATGATTGGGAGACTTTCAAATTATTGCTGCCTGAATCAGACCAGGTGCTGATACGCTTTGAGTGGACTTCAAGCGATAAGCCGGGCAATAATGTGTTTATTGATAATATCAGAATGAATTATAACGTAGGCAGGGAATCCTCCTCATTAACAGAAACCAAAATTTTTAAAATATCCCCCAATCCTGTTAGGGGCTCCGGTATAAGGATTAAAAAAACGGGAAAACCATCCAAAGTTGATTTAACCGTTACTGATATGACCGGTCAAGTCCTTTTTGAAAGGGGTGATTTAAGCTTAGGCGGAAATGAAGATGGAACCTATTTTAACCGGGAGACATTAAACATTCTGAAAAATGGCGTTTATTTGTTAAAATTTTCCTATGACCATAAAATTATTACGAAAAAAGTCCTGTTTTTAAACTGAGCCCTAACCATGTCGGATTAAATACAACCTTATGTTAAACCGAATCCTTTTTATCTGTTTACTTCTTTTTATCGGTCCTATTTTGCTTTACGGCCAAACAAAGGAGCCTGTCTGTGGTACTGATGAGTATTACCAGGAAAAATTGAAAGAAAACCCCAAGCTAAAGCAAATTGAAAAGCGGGTTAACCGCCTTGCTAAGCAAAAAAATATTAGCCGGAAACGCCCCGGAAAAACAACAATAATTCCGGTCGTATTTCATGTAATTTACAACGATCCCGAATCCAACGTGCCCAAGGATAAGATCATGGAAAACCTCAAAACCCTGAATGAGGATTTCCAGAAAAGGAATTCTGATACCTCCCAGATTAGGCAAGTTTTCAAGGACCGCAGTGCGGATTTTGGGATTGAATTTCGGTTAGCCAAGGCGGATCCCAACGGAAAGTGTACGAACGGAATTAATCGGGTCAAATCTGATTTGACTGATAATGCAGGGGATAATGTCAAAGATTTGGTCCAATGGGATCCGGATAGTTATCTGAATATCTGGACGGTGGATAATATTGCCAGGGGAAATGTTTCGGGCTATGCGAATTTCCCATGGTTTAGTGAAGATGATGATGGCATTGTATTGCTCAATCGCAATTTAGAGGAGGGCGATCGAACCCTAACGCATGAAGTAGGGCATTACCTTGGGCTATATCATCCTTTCCAGGGAGGGTGCAGTAGTGGTAATGACCAGGTTGATGATACCCCACCAACGGAATCGCGTAATGGTCGTGGTGTTGGATGTAATGGGGTTGATAATTGTATTTACAAACAGAATCCCGCAGGAAAAGATTACCCCGATATGCGGGAGAATTACATGGATTATACCCCTGATAGATGCCAGGTTATGTTTACCAAAGGCCAAAAATCAAGGGCTGAATTTTTCTTACCTCCATCCAATAATCGCAATGCAAGGACGGAATTGGTTTCTAAACAAAATTTAATAGAAACAGGGGTGAAAAATGAGTCTGAAAAGCCGGCCATAGGTTCTTTAGTAGCTGAAAAACGTTATATTTATCCTTGTGAGAAAGTGGAAGTAAGCTATAACCTGGATTGTTCCGGGGGCCAATTAAAGTCCGGAACCCCCACTGATGTGAAATGGGAGTTTCCTAATGGAAATCCTTCTACCATCAAAAAGAAAAACCCAGAGGTTTCTTTTGATCAACCCGGTACTTACAAAGCCAACCTAATCTTAAGCAATTCCCAGGGAAGGGATTCCATCGTTAAGCAGGATTTCATTAAGGTTTTCGGTCCTGATAAGGTTATTAAAAATTTCTACTATCAGGGATTTGAAAAAGATTCTTATGCTGCGAATGGATTTAAAATTATTCCGAATAATCTTGGAAATGGTTGGGAACGAACCAAAAAGGTTGCATCATTAGGAGACGCAGCTCTTTTCCTTAACAACCATTCTTTTGATGGGGGACAGGTAGCGAGGTTCCGTCTGCCTAAAATGAATCTTTCCAATATCAGTAATCCGGTTTTAAAGTTTGACCTTTCTTATGCAAAAAAGAATTCTTCCTCAGTAGATATTCTAAGGATTGAGACTTCTACAAGTTGCGGAGATTTTTGGGCAATCCAGGAAAGGTTTGTTTCAGCATTGGATATGCCAACCAGTGATCCCACCACTTCATCCTTCTTTCCCAAAAATAAGGATGATTGGGGTACCTTCTCGCTATCCTTGCCTAAAAAGCAAAACCTAATGGTCCGCTTTGAATGGGATGCGAAGACCCCCGGGAATAATGCTTTTATTGACAATATTCGGATGAATTACAATTTAGGCAGGAAAGAAGATAAAGCAGGGAATCAAAAGGCAAAAATCCGGGTATTTCCCAATCCGGCAAAAGGAAAACGTGTTCACATAGAAACCCGATCTCAAACCATTCAAACAGACCTAAGGGTTTTGGATGTGACCGGTCGGCAACTGTCTGTTAAAGAAAATATGACCTTAGGTAAAGGAGGAAGCACGACATTATCAAGGGAGGCATTGAATATCAATGAAAAAGGGGTTTATTACCTTCAATTTTCGACAGGCAACCGAACAATTACTAAAAAAATGGTTTTTATCAATTGAAAAATCATCAGTTTTTTGTAACGTCAAAACAATTTTATGGCCAAAAACCTTGTCATAGTAGAATCACCGGCTAAAGCCAAAACCATTGAGAAGTTTCTGGGGAATGATTATACCGTTAAGTCCTGCTACGGTCATATCCGGGATTTGGCACCGGATAAAATTTCAGTTGACGTAGATCAGGATTACGAGCCTCATTATCAAATCCCTGGTGATAAAAAGCAATTGGTTAAAGAACTTCAAAAGCTTGTCAAGGAAGCTGAACGTATATGGCTTGCTACGGATGAGGATCGGGAAGGAGAGGCCATCTCATGGCACCTCAAGGAGGCGCTGAATTTGGACAATGAGAAAACCTACCGGATTGTTTTCCATGAGATTACCAAAGGGGCTATTGAGCAAGCTTTGCAGAATCCCAGGGAAATTGATAAAAACCTGGTAGATGCCCAACAGGCCAGGCGCATTCTGGATCGTTTAGTGGGTTTTGAACTTTCTCCGATTCTTTGGCGAAAGGTCAGGCCATCGCTTTCGGCAGGTCGGGTGCAATCCGTTGCGGTTCGCCTTATTGTGGAAAGAGAAAGGGAAATCAATAAGTTTGAGCCGGACAATTTTTTCCGTGTAACGGCTGAGTTTACCCCGTTGGATAAAGAGGGAAATCCCACTGACTCCACTCTACAGGCGGAACTGCCTAAAAAGTTCAAGGAATTCGATGAGGCCCAGGCATTCTTAGAAGCTTGTAAAGGCTCTAATTTCTCTATTGCTTCTGTGGAGAAAAAACCCACTAAAAGACGTCCCTCAGCCCCATTTACCACTTCTACCTTGCAACAGGAAGCGAGCCGTAAGCTTGGTTATTCGGTCTCAAAAACCATGACTTTGGCACAGCGGCTTTATGAATCGGGGTACATCACCTACATGCGGACGGATTCAGTGAACCTTTCACAAGAGGCCATTAAAGAAACAGGAAAGGAAATTAAGCAATCATATGGGGACAAGTATGCCAAATCCCGCCAATTTCAGACGAAAAGTGAAAGTGCCCAGGAGGCCCACGAAGCCATTAGACCCACCAATGTAAAGAGGCGGAAAGTCGATACAGGGGCCGATGATCAGAAACTGTATGACCTTATTTGGAAGCGAACCATTGCCTCACAGATGGCTGAAGCCGAACTGGAAAAAACTACCGTAAAAATCGATGTTTCCGAAAGTCAAAATCAATTCACGGCTACCGGGGAAGTAGTTAAGTTTGACGGCTTTTTGAAGGTTTATATTGAATCCACTGATGAAGAGCAACATGAAGATAATTCGGGTGATAGTTTACTACCCCCTTTATGGGAAGGCCAGCAGTTGGCAATGCAGTATATAACGGCTACGGAAAGGTTTACTCGTCCTCCTGCCCGTTTTACGGAGGCTTCTTTGGTTAAAAAACTTGAGGAATTGGGCATTGGTCGTCCCTCTACTTATGCACCTACCATTTCTACCATCCAAAAACGGGGATATGTCGAGAAAACCAGTAAGGAGGGAAAAGAGAGGAATTACCGGGTGCTTCACTTGACTGATGGGGGTATTGATCAAGTGAAAAAGACCGAAACCTATGGTGGCGATAAAGGAAAATTATTTCCCACCAATACCGGCATGGTTGTGAATGACTTCCTTCTGCAATATTTCGATAATATCATGGATTTTAATTTCACGGCTAAGGTAGAAAAACAATTTGATGAGATAGCCCAGGGAAGTCAGGAATGGCGTAAAATGATTGATGATTTTTATTCACGGTTTCATCCCAAGGTGGAAGATACGGCCCAAAATACGTCTAAGTTCAAAGGGGAGCGTTATTTGGGCAAGGACCCGAAGTCAGGGAGGAATGTTTATGTAAAAATCGGAAAATACGGCGCTTTTGCTCAGATCGGAGACCGTGAGGAATCCGACAAGCCCAAATTTGCCAAGTTAAGGGATGGCCAGTTTATTGAGAATATTACCCTCGAAGAAGCCCTTGAATTGTTTAAGCTACCCCGTGAATTAGGGGAATATGAGGAAAAACCCCTTCAAGTATCTATAGGCCGCTTTGGGCCCTACGTAAAACACGATAATAAGTTTTATTCGCTTCCCAAGGATGATGATCCTTATACCGTTCAATATGACAGAGCCGTAGAAGTGGTTGAAGAGAAAAGAGAAGCAGAGCGGAAACGAACCATTATGAGCTTTGACCATAATGGCAGTACATTGAAAGTCCTGCGCGGCCGTTTTGGACCCTACATTTCCTATGACAAGAAAAATTTCAAGATCCCAAAAGATAAGGACCCCGAAAATCTTTCGGAGGATGAATGCATTGAGATCGTTAGTAACCCTGAAAACCAATCAGGAAAGGGCAAGCAGAAAAAAGGTGGTTCAGGAAAAAAAGCAGCCAATAACAGCAATGCTTCCAAGACCAAAAAAACTACTGCAAGCAAGAAGGCCTCATCAAAAAAGCAATGATCCAGGGTTAATGCTAAGAGCATTTTCTTGAATCAGAAAAAATTAATTTAAAAGTTTTAAAATTAGCGGATAAACTTTGATTTATGGCTGAGCAGCAAAAAATCGAGGCATTGGTTTCCCTGCTTGATGATTCCGATGAAGAAGTGGTTAAGCACGCAACAGACCAACTGTTGGCTTACGGGAAAGAAGTATTGCCTTTGCTGGAAGATATACCGGTTGAAAACATTAATCCTACCCATCAGGAAAAGCTGAAAACCATCAAGAGTAAAATTCACCTGGAGGAAGTGAAAGGTGAGTTATCCCAATGGGCATCAAGTGGAGGAAAAGACCTTTTTGAAGGCGCTTTTTTGGTCGCTTATTACCGGTATCCTAATCTGGATAAAGAAAGCTTGAACAGAAAGATTGACCGCATTAAACTGGATCTGTGGGTAGAGTTGAATAAAGACCTTACCCCGCTTGAAAAGATAAAAAAGGTCAATTACATATTTTATAACGTTTACCGTTTCCGTGGTGACGCGGATGATTATCACTCGCCTGAAAATTCGTATATTAATAAAGTCATAGATAACCGGAAAGGCAATCCCATTTCCCTGGCCATTATTTATGCCATTATTTGCCAACGGGTCGGCATGCCTGTTTATGGGGTTAATCTTCCACAGCATTTTATTCTCTCCTATAAGGATCATGATACCTTTCCTGATGAGTCCAGTATTCAAGGGTATGATTATTTAGAGCCAAGCAAAGAAGGTAAAACGCTTTTCTTTATCAATGCTTTCAATAAAGGAACGGTCTTTAGTCAATGGAATATCGATCAGTTTCTGAAACAATTGTCGCTTGAGCCGGAGGAGATTTACTATGAACCTTGTTCCAATATTGAGATCATTATGCGCGTATGCCGGAATCTCATTTATTCTTATGAAAATCTAAACGAATCCCATCGTTCTGAAGATATCGGGGAATTGCTAAACTTGTTGGAAGGTTATATCTGAACCCGGCATGTCAGTCCTGAAGCAAGGTATTAATCCTTTCAGCAGCCCTTTCGGAAGCGCCATAATCACCCAAAAGGTTTTTAAGCGCTTTGTACTTTTGGTGTAGTTTTTCCCGCTCTGATTCATCTTCCAGAACTTTGCTAAGTGCTACTTTGAGGTTTTCAACATTAAAGCTTTCCTGGATAAGCTCCCTTACTACTAACTCATCCATGACCAGGTTGACCAGGGAGATGAATTTTACATTAATCAATTTTTTAGCGATAACGTAGGATAACTTGCTGCCTTTGTAACAAACCAC
>CAZJWK010000032.1:12119-23851 GCA_964549595.1 uncultured Sphingobacteriales bacterium
AAAGTCGCAGTCCCTGAAGTTATTAGGCCGGCTTTGGCAGAGGCCATGAGGTTATAGGTCTCATTGAAAATGACCGAAATGGATTCCTGCTGACCCCACTGTTGATAAAAGTCCTTTTCAATACCCGGTGCTCCGGCAATGATAAAATGGTAATCAGGAAAATGAGGTATCACCTTGACCATTTCAGGAAGCATTTTGGCAATCTCTTGTTTTCTGCTTCCCGGGATAAGGGCTACTAAAGGTTTATTGGGTAACGCATTCCTTACCTGAAAATCCGGGTCGGGGTTAAAATCGGCTACGACATCCAATAGGGGATGCCCTACAAAAGTGGCTTCAAAATTCCACTGGCGGTAGAACCTTTCTTCAAAAGGTAAGATGACCAGCATTTCATCTACATATTCCTTGATTTTTTTCACACGGGAGGATTTCCACGCCCAGACCTGTGGACTAATGTAGTAAATTACCTTAAAACCGGCTTTTTTAGCATATTTGGCAATGCGCAAATTGAAACCGGGATAATCAATTAAAATGAGCACATCCGGGTTAAAGCTTTGAAGGTCTTTCTTGCAAAATTTCAGGTTGCTAAAGATTTTATCCAGGTTTAGGATGACCTCCTTAAAACCCATAAAAGCCAGGTCTTTTATGTGCTTAGCGAGCGAAGCACCCTCGGCTTCCATTCGGTTACCACCCCAACCCCTGAATTGTGCTTTCGGATCTTTTTTCTTAAGGGCTTTGATGAGGTTAGCCCCGTGCATGTCCCCGGAGGCTTCTCCGGTAATGATGTAATAGCGCACCTTAAATGAAGAATTTTAGGACAATGACTACTAATACCAGGACAAATGTAGCCAATATAATGCCCTTACCGTTTTCGTAAAGCTTGGTTTTCAGAAAGAGAAAAAACAAGGCCAAATTGGGGATTCCGCTAAGGCTAACTAGGTTATCAAAAAAATCTTTATCCATGGCAAACCGATGAAAATCCTGAAGCTTAACCAATTCGGTAAAGGCCATTTGATGAATAATTATCAAGGTGATGACAGGCAGTATTAAACCCAGAATAGTGCCAGTTAAAATATGGTCTTTAAGTTTCATCATTCAGATTCCATTTATTCAATAAGTTTATGGCGTTATGGGCTGTCAGGTCGTATTGAATGGGTGTTATGGCGACATAGCCATGGGCAAGAGCCCACTCATCGGTATCTTCCCTCTCATCATAGTTGACAAAATTTCCTACCAGCCAGTAGTATTGTTTACCATTGGGGTCTGTTCGTTCATCAAAATTTTCTTCCCACTTGGCATTGGCTTGTCTGCAAATACGAACACCTTTAATGGAGTCCGGTTCTCCTTTGGGGATATTAACGTTTAGCAAGGTGCCTTGGGGGAGCCCATTATTTAACACTTGTTTGGTTATTTGCCTGGTATATTTGTTGGAGGCTGTAAAATCAGCATGTATGGAGTAATCTGTTAAGGAAAAAGCAATCCCGGGAATGGTTTCAATAGCGCCCTCCATCACCGCTGAAACAGTTCCTGAATAAATGGCATTAATTGAAGCGTTTGAGCCATGATTAATACCGGAGACAATTAAATCCGGTTTTTTATGCAAAATGCAACTTACTGCCAACTTAACGCAATCAGCCGGCGTACCGGTTGAAAAATAAGCTTCCTGTTCTTTAAAGTGGGTGCTTTTTTCCAGCCTAAGGGGTTCGCTGACCGTAATGGCATGCCCCATCCCTGATTGAGGGCTGTCCGGTGCGACAATAACAATGGTTCCTAAATCTTTAATACTTTCCACCAATGCTTCCAACCCCGGGGAGGTTATGCCGTCATCGTTAGAAACCAGGATTAAAGGTTGTTTATCCAATTCGTTGAGTTTTCCGCAAAATTAGGTTTTTTCATGCGGTGTACCGTTTATGGGTGGGCCTTTATTAAGCCTCTTTGTGGTTATTTCCACTGATCAGATTTTGAGCGGTACGTGCTAATCTATCTGATATTACATACATAACCGGTACTATAACCAAAGTCAGGAAAGTGGCGAATACGATCCCAAAGACTACGGTCCAGGCCATTGGTCCCCAGAAAAGGGCATTGTTACCCCCGAAGTATATGTTAGGGCTGAAATTAGCGAGTAAATTATAAAAATCGACATTCAGTCCGGTTGCCAATGGGATCAATCCCAGAACTGTGGTAATGGCCGTTAATAATACAGGTCTTAGCCGTATTTTGCCCCCTTCCACAACAGCATTTAAAAAATCCTGCGTGGGTAAGCTTGCTTCAGGGTTTAGGTTCAGGGCTTTTTTGGAACGCTGTTTAACCAAGTCAATGTAGTCAATTAAAACGATGGCATTATTAACCACAATGCCGGCAAGGGAAATAATTCCGATGCCTGTCATAACGATGACAAAGTCCATTTGAAAGATCACGAGGCCAAGAAAGACACCAATAGTACTAAAGATCACCGACCCTATGATGATGAAAGGTTTGATCAATGAATTAAATTGGGAAACAAGGATCAGCATAATTAAGAAAACAGCTATCATAAGGGCTTTCATCAAAAATTCAGAGGATTCCGCCTGTTCCTTTTGCTCACCCGTAAACTTATAATTATAGCCTTTTGGCATGTCATAATTGGCAAGCACATTTTCTATTTGACCCACAACATCATTGGCATTGTAACCTTCCTCTACATTGGAAGAGATTGTAATGACACGATCCAGGTCCTTTCTTTTGATTGAACCGTAGGTAGTTCCATAATTAATATCTGCTACGGCGGAAATAGGTATTTGTTTTAATTTCCCTTGTTCCCGAATTGAAATTTTTTGGTTAAGTAAACTGGTCGTTTGGTACCGGTATTTATCAGCCAGTCTGAGTCTTATATCAAACTCATCTTCACCTGCTTTGAATTTGGATACTTCTTTTCCGAACAGTGCAGTGCGCAATTCGTTACCCACCATACTGGTAGAAAAGCCAAAGCGTTGTGCTTGATCCCGGTCTACACTTACTTTTAGCTGTGGTTTTTGGGTTTCAAGATCAGTTTTTAGCTCCTCAATACCAGCAATGTTATGGCTTTCAATTTCTTTCTTAACGTTTTCGGTGACATTAACCAATTTTTTGATATTTTCACCCGAAACTTCAATATTGATTGGCTTACCTACGGGTGGCCCCATTTGATTTTTTTCTACGGTTATGGTAGCACCGGGAATACCGGTAACCGTATCTCGTATTTTTTCCAGGAGTTTTAGGGTGTTGGTACCGTTCCTTTCTTCAAATTTTACAAAAGCTACGGTGATCCGGCCTTTATTGGGTGTAGCTTCTCCACCGGAGCGGAAGCTTTCACGGGGATTTTTAGCTCCCTTTCCCACATTGGTTTTCACGGATTCTACTATTTCCTCATGAGGCTTAAGTACCTTATACAACCTTTTGGCCACATTTTTGGTCACTGAATCGGTTTTATCCAGGTCGGAGCCAACAGGTAATTCGGTGTAGACGAAAATGTTGTCTGGTTGATTTTCAGGGAAGAAAAGGGTTTTTGGGGTTTTAAAATATAAAAGAAGTATGGAGCCGATTAAAATGACAATCGTCCCGAAAAAGAATAGGTAAGGATTTTTGTTTCGAAGGGCAAAATGGACGGTTTTTTCGTAATGATATTCCAATTTGGGTAGAAAACTGGTTTGGAACCAGTAAGAAATGGGTACAAGAAGGAATGTATTCAGAAGGGTGATTAAAGCAAAAACCAGGAAAATGCCACCAAAAAAGCTCCATTCTAAACTCAGGATGGTCCCCGGAGCTATGTAAAAAAGGACGGCAATGGCCACAAATATGCCTGTTATCAGAAGAGATCTTTTACGGTTTGGCTTATACTGATTTTTATCTACACGCATGAAGGTGGCTGTTAGAACGGGGTTTATAACCAATGCCACAAACAGAGAAGATGCTAAAACGATGATCAGGGTAACGGGTAAGTATTTCATGAATTCACCCACAACGTCTTCCCAAAAGACCAATGGAAAGAAGGCTGCAAGGGTGGTTGCCGTGGATGCAATAATGGGGACAGCCACCTCTCCAGCACCTTGTTTGGCAGCCTGGAAAGCGGATTTCCCTTCTTGCATAAGCCGGTAAATATTTTCGACTACCACAATGCCATTATCCACCAATAGGCCGAGGGCAAGAATAAGGGAGAATAAAACAATAAGATTAAGCGTAACCCCCGATGCGTACAAGGCTAAAAAGGCTATGAACATGGAAAGGGGAATGGCTGCTCCAACAAAAAAGGCATTTCGGAGGCCCATGAAAAATAACAAAGTAAGGGTCACCAGAATAATGCCCGAAATAATGCTGTTTTCGAGGTTGCTGACCTGGTTTTTGGTGTAGCGCGAATTGTCATTAGTAATGGTTACTTCGACCCCTTCCGGAAATTCGTTTTCTTCAGCTTTTTTGATAAGCTTTTTAATTTTGGCTGAAGCCTCGAGCAAATTTTCGCCACTACGTTTGATGACCTGGATGGATATAACGGGTAGTTTATTAGCCCTGGAATAACTCTCCCTTTCTTCGAAACCATCAATGACGGTCGCTACATCCTTTAAATTAACAGTTTGCCCGTTTTTTTCCTTGACGATGATATCCCGGATGTTAGCAGCTTTTTCAAATTCTGCTGTTATCCTGACCGTCCGTTGGAAGCCCCGTTTTTTGATCTGTCCGGCTGACATCGAAATGTTTTCGGAGCTTACGGCATTTTCAATATCCCTGAAACTTACGCCTGCTGCCTCCATTTTATGTAAATCACCCTTAATAGTGATTTCTCTTTCCATATCCCCGGCTAAATTGGCCTGGGATATTTCATTGATTTGCTCAATTTCATCCTGTAAATATTCGGTGTATTCCTTTAATTTCCGATGCTTAAAATTCCCTGAGACATTAACTGTCATAATGGGCATATCGGAAAAATTAATTTCACTTACAGAAGGGTCTTCTGGTAGGTCTTCCGGAAGCTCCGATTTGGCTTCATCCACAGCATCCTTCACTTCCCGCAGGGCATTGGTGATTTCCACATCGGTATTAAATTCTACAATGACGGATGAAAAGTCTTGCTGGGAAGTAGAATTGATGTTTTTGATATCGTCAATGGACTGTATTTCTTTTTCAATGGGACGGGTAACCAAATTTTCCATGTCAGCCGGGGAGTTTCCCGGGTAAGATGTGCCAACGTAGATGGTCGGTATAACAATTTCCGGAAAGGACTCCTTGGGCATGGTGACATAGGAATATAAACCGGTTAAGACCAGCAAAAGGGTCAGTATGAAAACACTGGTCTTATTTTTTAAGGATAGATTGGTGAGTCCAAAATAGCGGGTTACTTGGTTATTTTCGTTGTCGCTCATGGTAAAGCCGGTATTTTTTAATTAGGCAATTTGATATTTTCTCCATCAGCTACTTTTCTAAATCCTTTCAAAACGAACCTGTCGTTTTTAGTCAATCCTTCTAAGACTTCCGTAAAACCCTGGTAACTTTTACCGGTTTCTATAAGGGTTTTTTTCGCCTTAAGCTGTTCACTGGCCTCCTGAGCAGTAAAAATGAAAGTGCCTGAATCCGATTCTTGTAGAATTTTTGTCGGAATGACTAAGGCATCCGGATTCTGGTAATTCGAAAAACGGATGGTGGCGAGGACATTGGGTTTAATCAGCCGGTTTTTATTGTCTAACTTAATTTCTACCTTAAAAGTCCGGCTTTCCGGATTGATGAATTGCCCTACGTGATTAACGACAGTACGGCGCTTGATACCAATATTGGGAAAATGAACGGTAATCGAATCTCCTTTACGAATTTTACCTAAATAGCTTTCTGAGACGTTTGAAACGACACGCATTTCGCGAAGATTTACCACACGGCAAAGGGGTGAAGCAGGATTGGCCATTTCCCCTTCATTGAAAAATATTTCATCGATTTCTCCATCAATGGGGGATGTGATTTTGGTATTGGCCAATTGGCTTTTAACCGAAGCCAATTGTTTTTCCAGGTTTTGTACACGGTTTTTAGCCTGGAGGTATTCTACCTCTGAGCCAATGTCTTTCCTCCACAGGTTTTTTTGCCTTCTGTAGAGCTTTCGTGCGTGACTTAGGTTGGTATTGATCTTTTCTATCTGCCGCTCAATGGTTTCACTTTCCAATTTTGCTAAAAGGCTGCCTTTTTTAACCGTATCTCCTTCCGAATAATGGATCTTTTTGATAATCCCGCTTCTTTCAGGACTGACCTTAACATTTTTTTTGGAAGTGGCCTCTCCGCTGACCTCCACAAAATTTTTAAAGGTTCTTTGTTTTACCGGTGCTAAGTTGACCAAACGGCTTTCTTCAGAGGCCGTAGTATCACTTTTTTGAATGGCTTTTTCAAGCTTAGTGATTTTTGCTTGCAGGTCATTGACCTTACTCCGGTAATCCTGAAGCTTTTGTTTTTTGTCTGAAAGGGTTGTTGGTTGGTCCGAACAACTTTGAACAAATACTCCTGTAATTAGTAAAATGAAAATAAAGAATTTCTGAAGTTTCATGACCTATTTTTTAATATGATCCTAAGGCTTTTTTCAGTTCTATTTCTGCAATAAGGTAATCATAAACCGCATTGATGTATGAAGACTGGGCATTGAATAAATCATTCCTTGCATTCGTGACTTCAAGGCTTGAGCCCACTCCTTCATCATACTTGGTTTTTGTTTGTTGATAAATTTTCCTGGCCAATTCCAGGTTTTCCCTTTGTCTTTGGGCACGGTCTAAAGCATTGTTAAAATCTTTTTTGGTTCGGTTAACCTCAAGGCGAATGCTTTTCTTAAGGTTTTCTTCCTGGTTTTGGAGTTTTTTAAGCCTGATTTTTGCCTTTTGCACCTTGGCGGATTTTCGCAATCCGTCAAAAATGGGGATGTTAATGGATACTCCGGCATAAGTAGATGGGAACCAGTTTTTATCTTCTTCAAAAAAGCTAAATTCTTCTCTTTGAGCATTTTGAAGGTGAGTCGCAAATGCGCTAACAGTGGGAAGGTATCCTTTGGAATAGCGTTTCCTATCAAGTCTGGCCAGTTTTTGCTGGACATCAAGGGATTTTAATTCCACACGGTCTGAAGGTTTGAAATCATCCGGAATAACTTTTTCCTGTTTGTTCATTGGGAGGCTCGTGTCTAAAGTATTTTCCAGTATAAGACTGTCCTCTAATGGATAGCCCATTTGAAATTTTAGCAATTGACGGGAAATATCACGCTCTCTACCCACTTTATTTACTTGGTTCCTCAGCTTTTTCAGGGTTAGCTTTAACCGGTCCACATCCAGCTCTTCAACCATCCCGTTCTTATACATTTGCCGGGTTTCATATAAATTTTGTTTGACCTGTTCGACATTTCTTCTAAGGATCGAAAGGTTCCTGCTTGTCACCAGGGTTGAATAATAAGCTTTGGACACTTTTACTTTTATATCCCTTTCCTTTTGTTCGAATTGTTTCCTCGAAAGCTCTACATACGTTTGGGAAGCCTTTAGCCCCATAAAGAAAGAGCCGTCAAAAATAAGCTGGGATGCTGTGACTGAAGCCTCAGCATTGAACTCAGTACCGAATTTCACTTCTGATTTAGTGGTTTCTGAACTGCCAGGAGGAGCACCCGGACCAGCCGGGAAGTCAAACTTTATTACATTGGTTCTGATGTCAAAATTTTTTCGGCCCCTTATTTCACCGTCTATTTGGGGTAACAAGCCGGCCCGGGTTTCTTTGACATCTTTTTGAGCCCTTAAACGCTCCAATTCCGCATTTTTAACCTCCGCATTGTGCTTTAGTGCATAGTTTTTGGCTTCTTTGAGGCTCATGACCGGGATTTGTTTTTCCTGGGCCATTAGCCCTGTTGTTAAAAAGATACTTAATAGAAAGGTTATCTTGGCTGAAAAAGCTTTTGGTATCACCATAGTTTAAAAATTTAAATCGACCTTATTGTCCAGGTATTCATTTCCTTTAGGGGATGCAATCCCCCTAATATGGTATTTAAAAAGTTCTTTTAAAATTTCTTTATAAGCGTATTCCTGTGGAGGGAATAAGTTTTTATCCAGAAAAATATCAAATCGGGCAACATAGTAAATGGCGATAATCTTTTTGTCAAAATCATCCCTGTAATACCCTTCTTTTATTCCTTTTTCCATGTTTTGATAGACATGCTGGTAAATGAAGTTGTTTTTGTAATTCAGAAAGATCTCCCACGCATTTGAATAATGCTTTTTTAGGTCAAAACCGACATTGGGATTCATCTCTTGAAGGTGCAGGCAAGTATGTTGATAGATGTAAAGCAATTCGTCCACAGCATTGTAACCTTTTTTCTGAATTTCTTGGACATCTTGTTTTTGCTGTTCAATGAAATAATTGATGACCTTTTCTACCAACTCGCTTTTGTTGGTTACATACTGGTAAAGGGTCTTTTTGGAAATGCCCTGGTAACTGGCAATTTCATCCATCGTTAAGCTTCTTACACCATAGGTCAGCAGAAGCTTTAGGGTATGCTGAAAAATATCGGTTTCTTTTTGGTCCAAAGGTTTCGTTTTGGCATGCAAAATTGTGTACAAAACATTGGAAACAAAAAAAATGTTTAAAGTTTCTAAAGTGGAAGGCCTCTAATTCCACTGCCTATTGGTTTTAGACCTTATCAATAGTGGGTTAAATGGTTTATTAATTCATCAAGGTAGGCATTAAAATAATACATGTTTCAAAACATGCTTAGCAACCAAAAATAAACAAGTACCGGGCGTCAAGAAAGGATTTTTGCCAAAGACTTTTTATGTACTTATAAGAAGGTTTTTCAAGGGGGATTTTTAAAAAATTCTCGGCCTAAATCATTTTATTCACTATTGCTAAAAAGGACCCTCAAGATTGGTTATTTTAAGAGCGTTTGAATAGCCGCTTAAAAAAGGAAGGTTTGGCCTTTTTATCCTCTTCATAATAACCATATCCGTATCCGTAGCCGTAACCGTAGCCATATCCGTAACCATAGCCATAGCCATAGCCGTAGCCATAGCGGGATTTTTCTACTTTCAGGTCATTAAGCAAGAGGTAAATGTTTTTAAATTGCTTGTTATCCCTGAGTTCATTAACAGATTGTATATAATCCAGTTTACTATAATCCTGCCGGGTTATAAAAATATTGAGGTCTGAATAACCCATGAGGATAGAAGCATCCGTTACTAAACCAAAAGGTGGGGAGTCCAGCACAATGTAATCAAATTGTTCCTTTAACTTATCTAATAATTCCGGCATTTTTTCATTAAGGATAAGTTCGGAAGGGTTGGGTGGGGGCGGACCGGCAGCAATAAAACGCATGTTTTCTATGCCGGTTTCTCTGATAATGTCGTCAGTTTCTACATTGCCGATCAAATAATTACTTACGCCGGTTTCATTATCCAGGTTAAACTCAAGGTGAACTTTGGGCTTCCTGAGATCCAGCCCAATGATGACAACTTTTTTACCGGCATAAGCCAAAACAGAAGCCAGGTTGATCGAACAAAAGGTTTTGCCTTCCCCTCCTACTACCGAGCTGAGCAAGAGAACCTTATTTTCCTTAGAACGATCCCCCAAATATTGAAGATTGGTCCTGATACTTCTGAAACCCTCTGAAATTAGGGATTTTGGGTGATTAGACACCACCAGGCTTGTTTTTTTATTATTGTGCCCTACCACACCTATGATAGGTATTTCCGTCATCTTTTCCAGGTGTACTCTGTCTTTAATGGTATCATCGAAATAATATTGCAAAAACACAATTAATGAAGGAATGGCCAAACCAATAAAAAGCGCTATTAAATAATTCCTTCTTTCATTGGGGCTAATAGGATCGGAGGCAGACGCCTTTTCAAGAACCGTACTGTTGGAAACCGTAGCGGCTTTGGCTATTTCTGCTTCTGATTTCTTTTGGAGCAGGTAAAGGTACATTTCTTCTCTTACCGAAAAGCGCCGTTTCAGGTTGAGCAATTGGATTTTCTTTTTAGGGAGGGTAAGCATTTTACCTTCTACTTCCTGAAGACGATTTTTATATTCATCCAACTTCAACTCAAGCCCTTTTTTTACAGAAGCAATGGTGTTGATAAGGGTTTCTTTGGTGGCGTTGATTTTGGCATTCAGCTCATTCATGGTGGGACTTCCTTTATAAGCGAAGTTGTCAGCAGCCTGCTTCTCAGTAATTAATTTGGTCCATTCGTTTAAAAGGCCACTCAATTGACCAGACCCGGCACCCAATACAGCCGGTGAATAATTTTTTACATCTTTATTTTTTTTGATTTGCGTTTTTAAGTGGTCGAGGCTTCGAATTTTAAGCTTGATTTTTTCAATTTCAGATTGGATTTGAGTCAGCCTATTGAAAAAGAATCCGCCACCACTCCCTCCTGAACCAGAACTTCCTGATCCCCCTCCTGATCCTGAACTCAAGTTCAATGAGGCATTACGAGCCTGAAAATCCTTAAGGGAATCCTCTGCCTGAGATAAAGATTTAGACATCGTTGCAATTTGTCTATCAATAAATTTTATAGTGTTGGAGGCTACTTTGCTTTTCTGCTCAATTTCATTACTTATGTAGACTTCCATCAGGGTATTAATAAAGTCTTGAGCCCTCTTTTTAACGGGGCTATTTAGAGAAATCGATAAAATGGTAGTGCGTTCTCCGACTTTACCAACACTTAAACGGGATTTAAAATTATTAATCAGGTTTTCTTTCTTATTAAAATGAAAATTAAAATTTCTTTGTACAATGCCATCTACATTATTGAAGGGGAAATGCTCTTTATGTCGGAGGACTTTAAATTTTAAATCTTTATTTTCAAAAGTTTCGCCGAATTTGAGCTTCTTGTCAAAATTTAATCCAGGGTTCTTATCACTGGTTAAGTATACGGATACGCGATTTTTGTTTAAAACCCTTAAATTAATTTTTGTTTCATAAAGGCTTTCATTCTTCACTTCCCCAATCACCTTGAATGGGCAACTTTTGTATAATACACTGCTTCTGATTTGGCCTTCCTTTTCGTAAGTAACGGGTAAGTTTAATTTATTGACCGCCTTTTTCACATATTTTGTAGATTTTAGAAAATGGGTTTCATTCTCCACATTGGGTTTTTGATTGAGCAAAGGCAAATCCTTAAGAAGCTTATCAGGGGTGGCGGATGTTTTTGATTCTTCCCCAATGAGTAGCTGACCACTTGCGGAATAGATCCTTTCCGCATAACGGTTTACCATAAAGCTTACAAACAAAGCCGCCGCAATAAAGAAGATAAAAAGGAGTATATTCTTCTGGATTAGTTTTAAGAGGAAGAATATGTTAATCTGTTGATCTTCGTTTTGATTAGATTGTTCCGCCATTTCTTAAACGGTTAAAATAAACCTTTTTAAAATTGCTGAGAAGAAAGGAATATAAAGAGAAAACTCAAGGTGGTATTTAAAATCCCGACAATGGCATTAACTGTGTTAATGTTAGCAAGAATGGTTTTTCGCCTGAGTGGTTCCACATAAATGATGTCGTAAGGCTGAAGGTAATAACCCGGCGAATTCATGGACTTTACGGTGGTTAAATCTAACTTGTGAACGATGGGATTTTCAGGCGTTCCCCTAAATACCTTTACATTGGTTTTTCTGCCGAATTGCCCTGTTCCACCTGCTAAGCTCAGGGCTTGCATAACAGTGGCAGTTTCATTGTTAATGGTGATTAAACCCGGGCTTTTTACTTCCCCCAACACAAAAATTTTGTA
>CAZJWK010000033.1:0-17528 GCA_964549595.1 uncultured Sphingobacteriales bacterium
TTCCCTTCAGGAGAAGGAAAGGTTTATCGTGGGAATAGTAACACGTAGTAATAAGTGGTAATAAGTAGTAATAAGGTTGTGGTAGGTTGGGCGTTGGGGGATTATGAAAAGTACGTTTGAAATACATAGAAATAAGTGGAAACACCGTTGAAATAAGGTTGATTCTGAGGGGTTGGATTCCCTTTGGGAGAAGGAAAGGTTTATCGTGGGAATAGTAACACGTAGTAACAAGTGGTAATACGTAGTAATAAGGTCGTAGTACAGTTGGGCGTTGGGGAATTTGGGGAAACAGTAATTTTTAAAGCATATTCCCAAAATTCCCTACGCAAAACCGTATTCAAGGTTCTGTAAGAAGTTTGTTAGCCCCTTACTTAACCTCCATCAGTTCCACTTCAAAAATCAGCACTTCATTCGGGCCGATTTTCCTTCCGGCTCCCCGTGCCCCATAACCCAACTCAGGAGGCACAAAAAGCTTATACTTAGCCCCTTCTTTCATCAATTGCAAACCTTCCTGCCATCCCGAAATGACACCGTTTACAGGAAATTCCGCAGGTTTCCCCCGTTTATAGGAATTATCAAATTCCTCTCCGTTTCTTAGTTCGCCTTTGTAATGCACCTTTACGGTATCCTGAGCAGACGGTGAAGGACCATCACCTTTTTCCAGGACCTTGTATTGAAGACCACTTTCAGTGGTCTTCACGCCATCCTTTTGCTTGTTTTTTTTCAGAAAGGCCTGACTTTTTTCTTTGTTTTCCTTGGCCATTTGCTGTCTCTCCTGCTGACGTCCCCTTTGTTTTTGCCTTCCTTGTTGGCCCTGTTCCTGTTGTTGCTTTTTCTGCATTTTTTTCTGAAAATCCCGGATGATTTGCTTTTTCCGATCCTCGGAAATGAGGGTATCCGAGCTTGCAATGGCATCCCTTAACCCTTTCAAGACCATGGTATCATTGATGCCGAACCCTCCTCTATTAAAGTTCTCATGCACATTGGTCCCCAGGATATAACTTACACTGTCCATGGTAGTATGCATGGTATCTGCTTTTTCCAATAATCCGGCATCCTTCTGAGCCTGCTGCGAAGATTGGCATCCGGTAAATGCCATAATCCCGACTAAGCACAGGTTAACCATTCCGATTCTTACTAAACTGAATTTGACTTGCATAAAACTTTTTTTAATGATTTAAATCTATTTAATAATTCAATGAACCCTACTCGTTTTTGATAATTTCCTTCAAATACTCCCCATAACCGCTCTTTTGTAATGGTTCGGCTAATTTTTCCACTTGTGCTGCATCAATAAAGCCCTGCCGGTAAGCCACCTCCTCAATACACCCAATTTTCAGCCCTTGCCGGTTTTCTACGACATTGACAAACTGACTGGCTTGCATAAAGGATTGAAACGTTCCGGTATCCAGCCAGGCTGTGCCCCTTTGCATCACTTCCACTTCCAGTTTTCCTTCGGCCAGGTAAGCCTTATTGACATCCGTTATTTCGTATTCGCCTCTGGCTGAAGGTTTTAAATGATCCACTATATCCACTACCTGGTTATCGTAAAAATAAAGCCCGGGAATGGCATAATTGGATTTGGGTTGAGCGGGTTTTTCCTCAATGCTTATGGCCTTTTGGCTTTGGTCGAATTCAATGACCCCATAGCGTTCAGGATCAGAAACATGATAAGCAAACACGAGCCCCCCGTTGGGTTTGGATAAATTTATCAAGGTTCGTTCAAAGTCCAAGCCAAAAAATATATTATCACCAAGGATTAAAGCAACCTCCTCACGCCCAATGAATTCCCTGCCAATCGATAAAGCTTGAGCCAATCCCTTGGGTTCAGGTTGTTCAGCATATTGAAAATGGCAACCCAATTGGCTGCCATCTCCGAGAAGCCTTTCAAAATTGGGTAAATCGTAAGGTGTGGAAATAATCAGAATGTCCTTAATGCCTGCTGTCATTAAGATAGACAACGGGTAATAGATCATGGGTTTATCATAAATGGGCATGAGCTGTTTACTCATGGCAAGGGTAATCGGATGTAAACGGGTGCCGGAGCCTCCCGCTAAGACAATGCCTTTCATAAAATCACTGTTTACCTTTTGTCATATTGGGCCTCATAATATTCCTGGTAAGCACCGGAAGTAACGTTTTCAAGCCACTCCTCGTTTTCCAGGTACCAATCTATGGTTTTGCTTAAACCCTCTTCAAAAGTAACCGTGGGTTCCCATCCCAATGTTTTCTCAATTTTGGAGGAATCAATGGCATATCGCTTGTCATGGCCTGCTCGGTCCTTGACAAATGTGATCAAAGTTTCGGATTCCCCCTCCCTCCTGCCTAATTTTTCATCCATTAGCCGACAAAGGGTCCTGACCAAATCAATGTTTTTCCACTCGTTTTTACCGCCAACCGCATAAGTCTCACCAATGCCGCCGTTTTCGCAAACCCGTGCAATGGCCTTGACGTGATCCTCTACATAAAGCCAATCCCGGATATTCAAACCTTCACCATAAACGGGTAACGGTTTCCGGTTTTTAATGTTATTGATCATCAAGGGAATTAACTTTTCCGGGAATTGATAAGGGCCATAATTATTGGAACAATTCACTATTTTAGCGGGCAAATTAAAGGTGTGGTAATATGAACGCACCATGTGATCAGAACTGGCTTTGGAAGCGGAATAGGGAGAACGCGGATCATAAGGGGTTTTTTCGTTGAAATACCCCTCATCCCCTAAAGAGCCGAATACCTCATCAGTTGAGACATGGAGAAATACATACTGCTCCGGTTGATTCAAATCCCAGTAGTTACTTGCTGCATTCAGCAAATTGGTGGTGCCCAATACATTGGTTCGCACAAACGCATCAGGGTTCATGATAGAGCGATCCACATGAGATTCAGCCGCCAGATGAATCACCGTATCAAAGGAATATTTCTTAAAACAATCAAAAACTTCGGTTTCTTCAGCAATATCCCCCTTTATGAAATGGTAATTCTGGGCACTTTCCACATCCTTTAGGTTTTCCAGGTTACCGGCATAGGTTAATTTATCCAGGTTAAAAATTTCGGCTTCCGGGTAATTCCGAACCCAGTGGCGAACCGCATGAGAACCTATAAATCCGGCTCCTCCGGTGATCAATATTTTTTTTCCTAAAGGCATAAATAGACTTTATAGTGAATTTGCTTTTTCCTGATTTAAGGCTTTTTCCCATGCCCAGGCTGATGCCATCATATCCTCAAGTGTTTTCTCGGCTTTCCAGCCCAGGATTTCATTCGCTTTTTTCGTATCCGCATACACTTTCACCACATCACCAGGCCTGCGTGGGCCAACCTTGTAAGGGACCTGAACACCGGTAACCTTTTCAAAAGTCTGAATCACATCAAAAACCGAGTAACCCTCCCCGGTTCCCAGATTGAACACTTCAAACCGGTGTTGATTTTGATTCTCAATCAGTCGTTCCATAGCGGTAACATGCGCTTTAGCCACATCGACCACGTGTATGTAATCCCTGATACAGGTACCATCCGGCGTAGGATAATCATCCCCAAAAACGGTTAATTGGTCCCTCTTGCCAATGGCAGTTTGAGTAAGGAAGGGAACCAGGTTTTCCGGTTTACCCAGAGGCCATTCCCCGATCAAAGCAGATTCATGAGCCCCTATGGGGTTAAAATAACGTAGGGAAATCACCTTTAGATCTCCATTGGCATGAGTGGTATCAGCCAGAATGTCTTCCCCCATGTGCTTGGTATTCCCATAAGGCGATTCAGCTTTCTGAATAGGGGCATCTTCTGAAACCGGTACTTCTTCCGGCTCCCCGTAAACGGTACAGGAGGAAGAAAATACCATGGAAGGAACTTGGAAATCCCCCATCAGGTCCAGGAGATTTAGTAAAGAATCCAGGTTATTCCGGTAGTATTTAAGGGGTTTTTCGACAGACTCACCGACTTGTTTTAGGGCAGCAAAATGAATGACTGCATCCAGCTCCGGGTTTTCTTTGAAAAAATCCGAAAGTTTCCTGAAATCACACAGGTCGAATTGATAAAAAGCAGGCCTTTTACCGGTAATTTGGGCTATCCGGTCAACGACTTCCCCATAAGCATTGGAAAGGTCATCAATGACTACGACCTCAAAACCCGCATTTTGTAATTCCACAACGGTATGCGAGCCTATAAAGCCTGCACCACCAGTGACTAATACTTTTTTAGCTTTCATAGCTCAATCGATCCGTTCTACCCGGTCTTTTTTCAATTGGTACAATTGCCCGCTTTCCGGACATTTTGCCTGATTTTCACTGTCAAAATTCAAACGGTGACCATATTCGCTCATCCATCCGGTATGCTTGGCAGGGTTGCCTAAAAATAAAGCATAATCAGGCACATTATAAGTAACAACAGCCCCGGCTCCCACAAAAGCATATTGGCCTATGGTAAGGCCACAAATTATGGTAGCATTGGCACCAATGGTAGCGCCTTTTTTTACCAATGTCGTTTCCAACTGGTCGCTCCGTTGAATAGCGCTTCTCGGGTTTTTGATGTTCGTAAAAACCATGGACGGTCCCAGAAAAACCTCATCCTCGCAAGTTACGCCTGCGTAAACCGAAACATTGTTCTGGATTTTAACCTGGTTGCCGATCTGTACTTCCTTCCCCACAAACACATTCTGACCCAAATTACAATATTTACCTATGGCGGCATTTGGCATAATATGGGAAAAATGCCAGATGTTGGTTTTTTCGCCAATATGCACGCCCTCGTCCACAACAGCTGTTTGGTGAATAAAATACCCCATATTAACCGTTAAGTATTTACCTGCGGAGCAAATTCCGGAAATTGCTGAAAGTAGTCGAGGGTAGATTTTAACCCATCATAGCGATGCACTTTGGGTTCCCAGTCCAGTAACTCCTTTGCCAGCGTAATATCAGGTTGCCTTTGCTTTGGATCATTTTCCGGGAGGGGTTTGTAAATAATTTTGGATGAGGAGCCTGTCAGTTCAATGACTTCCTCTGCAAATGCTTTAATGGTTATTTCCCTGGGATTTCCGATGTTAACCGGTTTGGCATAATTGCTCATCAAAAGCCGGTAAATACCTTCTACAAGATCATCCACGTAACAAAAAGACCGTGTTTGACTACCATCTCCGTAAACCGAAAGGTCTTCTCCCCTTAATGCTTGGCCAATGAAAGTTGGTAGCGCCCTGCCATCCTCCAAACGCATCCTTGGACCGTATGTGTTAAAAATCCGGGCAATACGCGTATCTATCCCGTGATATTGGTGATAAGCCATGGTAAGGGCTTCCTGAAATCGCTTGGCCTCATCGTAAACGCCCCTTGGCCCAATCGGATTGACATGCCCCCAATAACCTTCATTTTGAGGGTGGACCTGCGGATCTCCATATACTTCGGAGGTGGAAGCCACAAGGATCCGGGTGTTTTTGCTTTTGGCCAAACCCAACAAGTTATGCGTACCCAGCGAACCCACTTTCATGGTTTGTATCGGCATTTTCAAATAATCCACCGGACTGGCCGGTGAGGCAAAATGAAGGATATAATCCAAATGGCCGGGTACATGCACAAACTTGGTCACATCATGGTTATAAAACTCAAAATTTTCCAGCTTCAGAAGATCTTCAATGTTAGAAAGCGCCCCGGTTAACATGTTATCCATGCCAATGACATAGTAACCCTCGTCAATGAACCGGTGGCAAAGATGGGAGCCAATAAAACCGGCTGCACCGGTAATCAAAATGCGGTTACGATCGTGGCCTTTGTATTGTTTGCTATTTTGTGACAATTTAAGCCAGGTTTTTGGATTCCACTTTCTTAGTGATGCGTCCTATGGATTCATAATGAAAACCTTTTTCTTCCATATAATCCGGATTATAGATATTCCGGCCATCAAAAATAACCGGGTTTTTCATGAGTTTCTTCACCTTATCAAAGTCGGGGTTCCTGAAAACAGGCCATTCCGTAACCAAGAGCAAAGCTTCCGCTCCTTCCAGGATATCCATTGGGTAGTCCCCATATTCAATTTTATCACCCAGGGTATCATGGACATTATCCATGGCTTCGGGATCGTAGGCTTTGACCCGGGCACCCAATTTTAAGAGCTCCTCAACAAGGTAAAGGGCCGGTGCTTCCCGTATGTCATCCGTATCCGGCTTAAAGGCTAATCCCCAAATGGCTATGGTTTTACCGGCCAGGTCACCATTGAAATAATTTTGAAGCTTAGGGATCAGTATGGTTTTTTGTTTTTCATTAATGTTCATCACCGAATTGAGGATCTGGAAATCATAAGCATTTTCATTGGCTGTTCTGGACAAGGCCTCCACATCTTTAGGGAAACAACTTCCCCCGAAACCAATGCCCGGAAAAAGAAACCGCTTACCAATCCGGTCATCCGTGCCAATGCCTTTGCGTATGGCATCGACATTGGCCCCTACCTTTTCGCAAAGGTTGGCAATTTCATTCATGAACGTAATCTTAGTAGCCAAAAAGGCATTGGCTGCATATTTGGTCATTTCAGCGGAACGTTCATCCATGAAAATAATGGGGTTCCCCTGTCGGATGAAGGGTTGATAAAGGGTATCCATGATTTCACGGGCCTTATCAGATTCAGTGCCAATGACCACCCGGTCCGGCTTCATGAAATCATCCACGGCATGGCCTTCTCGCAGAAATTCCGGGTTGGAAACCACGTCAAAGGCTACCTCACAATTCCTGGCTATGGTATCCTGTACCTTGTCAGCCGTACCCACAGGTACCGTACTCTTATCCACGATAACGGTATATTCCTCCAAAAGCGGGCCCAGATCAGATGCTACCTTCAAGACGTATTGCAAATCGGCTGAACCATCCTCACCCGGTGGAGTGGGTAGGGCCAGAAAAATGACCTTGGCATCCTTCACCCCTTCTTCCAGGCTTGTTGTAAATTTTAACCGCTCTTGCTCTATGTTTCGTGAGAACAACGTCTCCAGGCCGGGTTCGTAAATGGGTATTTCCCCGCCTTTCATTTTACGGACCTTTTCTTCGTCAATGTCCACGCAGGTAACGTTATTGCCCGTTTCGGCGAAACAAGTGCCGGTAACCAAACCAACGTAGCCGGTACCTATTACTGCAATTTTCATGGTCTTTATAGGTTTTTAATTTGTCGGGTTTTTCTTGTTGTTTTGAATCAAATTTTCTTTTTCCGTTAACGCCAGAAGCTTTTTGCCTATGTAATCTATATCGGCATTTGCCAACTCTGGATACATCGGCAAAGATAAAACCTGTCGGCTAATTGCAAGGGACATTTTCAAATGATTGTTTTCGTTGCCACTATCGCGATAAGCGGGTTGTTCATGCAAAGCGAACGGATAAAACACTTTTGAAGGGATGCCTGCTTCTTCCAGGTGCTGTTGTAAGGAATCACGATTACCTTCTAAAACCTGTATACTGTATTGCTGGAAAACATGGGTCGAATCCCCGACCCGGTGAGGGCCTTTTAGCCCATCAATCTGATTGAGCCACTCATCGTATCGGCTGGCTACTGCCTGCCGTTTTTGGTTAAATTCATCCAGATAGGGTAATTTCACATTTAAAATTGCTGCTTGCAGGGTGTCCAGTCTTGAATTCATGCCCAAATACGCATGCTCGTGTTTCGCCTTTATGCCATGTTGCTTAAGCGATCGTAGTTTGGCAGCCAACCCAGCATCATTGCTAAAAATAGCCCCGCCATCCCCCATGGATCCCAGGTTTTTTACCGGGAAAAATGAGGTACATCCCATATGACCGATCGATCCGGCTTTAACCCATTGCTCGTTGTAATAAGCATCGGCACCCAGTGCCTGGGCGACATCTTCTATCACGTAAAGGTGGTATTTATTGGCTATGGCCATAATGGATTCCATAGGCGCACATTGCCCGAATAAGTGGACAGGTATTATGGCTTGGGTATTCTCCGTTATGGACTCCTCCATAAGCCTGGGGTCCATATTAAAAGTATGGGGATCAATATCCACAAAGACGGGCTTCAAACCCAGTATTTTGGGGGCTTCTGCGGTAGAGACGAAGGTAAAATCCGGGACAATGACCTCGCTGCCTGCCGGAAGTTTCAGCGCCATTAAAGCAAGGGTGAGGGCATCTGTTCCATTTCCGCAACCTATCGCTTCTGGTACCCCAAGGTAATCCGCCAGGGCATTTTCAAATTCCCCGACCTGGGGACCATTGATGAACCGGCCGGAATCCATAACTTCCTGTATTGCTTGATCAAGTTCATTTTGCAATGGCGCGTGTTGCGCACCAAGGTCCACCAAGGGAATTGACGCCATTCAACCAATTTTTGGCCTTTCTAAAAACCATTGCAAATATAAGCAAGCCATTGGTAAAATGGGTGTCATTGTTATCAATGGGTAATCTTCTGGCCAAAACAAAGGCAATCAGATAGGTTAGACTTCCCTTAATTCGTTACCCTTGAAATTATCGTTTTCCGATTATTAGCCACAATAATCCCGATAAAGATCATCTTTTAACCTGATCAAAACTTTGCTCCCCTCCTTTTACCCTTTCACCTTTGGGATTTTATATTTGTAGGGTTTTCAATAAATCAAAAAAGAACGAGACTTATGGCAGATGCACAATTCAGGGTTAAGCATCCTACTAACGAGGAATTTTTTACTTATGCACCGGGGACGGAAGACAGAAAGGAATTGAAGGAGGAAATTGCTAAATGCTACAATGAAGTAAGGGAAATTCCCAATATCATAAATGGGGAAACCGTAAAAACCAATAATGTAGTGGATTATCGTCCGCCTCACCGGTTAAACCAGGTTATTGCCAAATGTCATTACGGAGGAGAAAAAGAAATAAAACAAGCGATTGATGCGGCCTTGTCTGCTAAAGAGGAATGGCGTAACACACCCTGGGAGCACCGGGCTTCTATTTTCCTGAAGGCTGCGGACCTGATCCAGGGGCCGTACCGGAAAAAGATGAATGCCGCCACCATGGTCGGCCAGTCTAAAAATCCGCATCAAGCGGAAATTGAATCGGTCGCAGAATTTATCGATTTTTTGAAGTTCAATGCCTATAACGCCCAACGCATTTATGATGAACAAGCCGAAAACGGCAAATGGATGTGGAACAGACTGGATTACCGGCCATTAGAAGGTTTCATTTACGCCGTCACGCCCTTTAATTTTACTGCTATCAGCGGCAACCTTCCCGCTGCTCCTGCTTTGATGGGCAATACCGTAGTTTGGAAACCTTCGGACAAACAGGTTTATTCTGCCCAGGTAATCATGGAAGTGTTTGAAAAAGCGGGTTTACCACCGGGTGTTATCAATATGATTCTCGCTGATCCACAGGAAACTACCGACATCGTAATGGATCATCCGGATTTTGCCGGGGTTCATTTTACGGGATCAAACCAGGTAATGAAAAACTTGTGGCGCAAATCGGGTGAAAACATTGAAAAATACAAATCTTTCCCCAGAATGGTCGGAGAATCCGGTGGCAAAGACTTCCTCGTTATGCATGAATCAGCCGATGCGGATGAGGTAGCTACGGCCCTTACCAGGGGCGCTTTTGAGTATCAGGGCCAGAAGTGCTCAGCTGTTTCCCGTGCCTATATTCCATCAAATCGCTGGGAGGAAGTCAAACACAGGCTGGAGAAGGACATCAAATCCCTTAAAATGGGTGATGTAGAAGATTTCACCAACTTCATCAATGCGGTGATCGATGAAAACGCCTTTGAAAAACACAAAAATGCCATTGAACAAGCCAAACAGGACGAAGAAGCTCAAATCCTATTCGGCGGGAACTGTGATAAATCCGAAGGCTATTTTGTAGAACCCACTGTGATCCTTACATCCGATCCCCACTACGTGACAATGGAAAAAGAATTGTTCGGCCCGGTGCTTACCATTTACGTTTACGATGAAAAACAGTATGAGGCAACATTAACCCTCGTAGATCAAACGTCCCCCTATGGCCTTACCGGTGCCATCATGGCCAAAGACCGTAACGCCATCACTTTGGCCAGTAAAAAACTCGAAGATGCGGCCGGTAACTTTTACATAAATGACAAACCCACGGGTTCCGTGGTGATGCAGCAACCCTTTGGCGGCGCTCGTCAATCCGGGACCAATGACAAGGCAGGTTCATACCTGAACCTTATCCGATGGGTTTCTATGCGGGCCACCAAAGAAACTTTCGTCACACCAAAGGATTACCGCTATCCTTTCCAAAAAGAATCCTAAACCTCTCTGGTCCGTCCGGTAATTTGCCGGGCGGATTTTTTGACTGAATTTTTACCTATTTCCTTTAGAATTCAAACCTATTCCGGTTAATGGCTCAAACAATGCTCAATGCAAGCTGGCCTAACCAGATGAGCTCCATTACCTTTGCACAAAAACTGTGGAAATACCCCGTTTTAAAAATTACAACCCCTATAAATCCCATTTCCGTGACTTGGTTCAGCTGGAGCGGAACGAGGAAATAAACCGCCACATGGCTGAAATCAGGCAAATGACCCCCCAAAAAAGGGAAAAAGCCGGTCGGGCCGTTTTAAACCTTAGCGGAAGGGATGCCGGAAAAGGCCTTGGTGGTTCTCATCACATAAAATTCGTCAGCCAAGGCGGATTACCTGATAATGAACTGGCAGTCGGTGATCTGGTTATTATCAGCACCGGGAAGCCCAATGGAAAAGAACCCCAGGGCACTGTCACCGAAAAAACCAATTTTGCCCTCACGGTGGCTTTTACCAATAAACCTCCCTCCTATGCGTATAAGAAAAACCTGCGGCTTGATTTGTTTGCCAATGACATTACCTACCAGCGCATGCTTGAAGCGATCAAAACCCTTAAAAACAATCAAAAGGCACTCGACCTATTAACGGAACAGCTCCAAAATCCGGTTTTTGAGGAAAGTGAAATCCCAAATGGGGTTAATGAAACCCTGAACGACTCCCAACAATTTGCGGTGGAACAGGCTTTCAAAGCAAGGGATTTTTATTTGATCCACGGACCTCCCGGGACCGGTAAAACCACCACCCTTGTAGAAGCCATAATCCAACATGCCGGGAATCAACAGAAAATTTTGGCCACTTCGGATTCAAACACCGCTGTCGATAACCTGGTGGAAAAACTGTATTCCCAGGGCTGCAAGGTCATCCGGTTGGGGAACCCCGCCCGCATTAACCAGGATTTGTTGGCCCATTCTCTGGATTACCTGCTTCAGTTTGAGGAAGGTTTTAAACAAGCCAAAAGCCATTGGCATAAAATTGATGAACTCAAAGAGCAGCAAAAAAACCATCAGCCGGCAACCGGCCAAAATCGCAGGGGTTTAAGGGACTCGCAGATCAAAAACCTGGCAAAGGAGGGAAAGACATCCAGGGGTATCCCGCCCGGTAAATTAAAAGCCATGGCAAAATGGCTGGAAATACAGGATGAGATCAGCGGATTGGCAGAAAAAGCCATTGAGCTGGAGGAAAGCGCTACCCAGAAACTTCTGGCCGATACCGAAGTAGTTTGTGCCACCAATGCCACGGCCGGGGGTAATGTATTGTATGGCCACCATTTTGACACGGTTTTTATCGATGAAGCCACCCAATCCATAGAACCCGCTTGCCTCATACCGATGGTAAAAGGGGACAAATTTGTTATGGCCGGGGATCACAAACAATTACCGCCCACTGTTCTGAACCGGCAAGCGCAACCTTACCTTCAGGTCACCTTGTTCGAAAGGCTTCTTGAAATTTATGATGAAACCGTTGAGACCATGCTGGATGTGCAATACCGGATGCATAATTCCATTATGGCATTTCCCAACGAAGCCTTTTACGAAAAAAAATTAAAAGCCCACAAATCAGTTGCCGGGCATACCTTAGCCGATTTCAACCTGCCTTTGGCCCATTCGGCTGAGAAGGAAGAGTGGCTGAAGAAAGCTTTAGCCCCTGAACCCGTAAGCGTCTTTATCGACACTCAGCATCAATACCCGGAAAGCCAGTTAACCAGGTCATTTTCCTACCGCAATGAACAAGAAGCAGAGATCATTAAAACAATAACGGAAAAATTCCTTGGGGCCGGTTATCCGGCTGAAAAGATAGGCATTATTTCTCCTTACGATGACCAGGTTGAGCGCATAAAAAGTATAATGAACAAGCCGGAAAGGCCTGAAATAAAAACGGTAGACGGTTTCCAGGGCCGTGAAAAGGAGATCATCCTGATTTCTTTTGTCCGTTCCAATGATCAGGGCAAAATGGGTTTTCTCACGGATTACCGGAGGCTCAATGTGGCGATTACCCGAGCCAGGAGGAAATTAATAATGGTAGGGGATGCCTTCTTGTTAGCCCAAAATGAGGTGTATGAACAGCTACTAAACAGGGTCTTTAAGGTCGAGATGCCTTAACCGGTCCTGAAAGTCCTTAACTCCGAGAAGTCCAAGGCATTAAGCACTCTGATCACCCAGAAACGAATCACAAAGCAATTAGGCCCTCAATTTTGGCGGCTTCTTTGTAACGGTCGATTACCGTCTCACTGTCCAAAATCATTTCCTTCCCGGTAACACTTACATAATTGCCATTTCGGGATTTACGGGTTTTTATTTCTGCCGGCCCGAATATTTTTTTCACTTCTTCGACTTTTTCCGGGGTGACAATGAACTTAAACATAAATACTTCCGGCCAATCCATTTTTTGTAATCGTTCCCTTAATCCTTGGTATGGATCTGCTTCAGTACTCATAATCTCATTTTTTTTAACAAACGGTAACCACTTATTCTTAGTTTTAAGATACTGCCTACCCTTCCCTATTTTTAGCACCCAAAATTTTAGAAGCTATGAAATCTTTCGCATCCATATTCTGCACTGTTTGTTCGCCAAAAACCTGCTTTAACCGTTGTAATTTATCGTTGGTAGTGGGATGGTGGACATTGATCGCTGTGATCTTATCCTTATAATCCAATAGCAAAGCCATGTTATTCAAATCCGTCCGGGGAAAGCCATAACCAATTAAAACGATTTCCTCACAACGGTTAAGGTAATCAATGGCTTTAGTCCAAAGGGTATTATAGAGGGTCCCGGTTAAGAATTGGGACTTTACATTGGTCATCGGGATGTAGGAGGGGATGTCATTGGCATGGATACTAAAACTGCTCTCATGCTCATGAACCATATAAATATTCCTGATGTCATTGCTTTCACTGCCTTTTGCCCGAAACCAATTGAAGGAACCGTGAAGTTTTAGCATAGTCAGGTAAAGCTGATCGTTTTGGAAGTACTTCCCTTCCTTTTCCTGTTCATATCGTTCAAACTGTAAGCCGTAATTGACTTCAATGTTGGGCCGGTGGTTTTCCTTTCTTTTTTCCTTCAGCAGGGACTCAATGATCAAATCATAGTTAAAATTAAAAACCACATCTTCCTCTTTGTCATCCTGGTAAGCACAATTGTGAAGGAATTTATACAACACATCAGCCTTTGAATGGTCTATTTCCTGCTGACGAATTTCCTGGTAAATGAATTTAATCAGTTCAAACCGCAATTTTTCATAATCAAGCTGTTCTTCGAAGTCCTTAAAGATTCGCTTGGAAAATATAATATTGGCAATGTTTTCGATGTCCCCGAACTCACCTAAATGGTTGCTTTTTTCATAAAGGTTGTGCACAAATTTGATCAAATTCCGGAACTGCTCCTCTTCCAGCCGGAAAAGCCTTTCGGTAAGGTCATACATTGTGGGCATGTTCTCGGAAAAGGATTTCGAAAAGCCGGAGCCCAGAATGTAAATGGTCTTTGAAGAACCCATAAAATTACTCAATTGCCTTTTCAAAATTAGCAATAGTCGAATGACTTTGGTTTCGACTTCAGGTTTTATTCCTTACTTTTGTAGGAATGAAACCCTAACAGGGCAATAAGCATGGTAACAACCCCTTACAAAACCATCCAAAAAAGTTGGGTGCACTTTGTGCTCATACCTTTGATGATTATCCTGATTTTATTCACCGGTCATTTTCCTCCGTGGCTTTTAGGCTTTCTGGGTGGTTTTACGGTTATACTTTTCCTTTTTCACAGCCTTATAGTGGAGGTCAATAATAAGGTCCTTAAGGTAAAATTTGGCCCTGGCCTAATCAAAAAGCAATTTAAAATTGATGACATCATAGATTGCAAGCCCGTTAAATTTCATTTTCCCCATACCTTTGGTGTGCATTTCAAAGCGGATTCCAACGTGTACAATGTTAGCGGTTCGGATGGGATTGAGCTAACCCTGAAAAACAAAAGAAAAACCATAAAAATCGGGACGGACCACCCCAAGGAGCTTTGTGAAACCATTCGAAATTTACTGAATCAGGAATGAAGGTTATTGAAGGAGTATAAAAAATATTTCTGAATTTATGAGCTATTTACTAAGTCAATAGAAAGCGGATTACAAATCCGAAAGAGCACCTGGGCTGTTGGGGATTTACAATCCCCTTAATTTCCAAAAGAACCAACCCTGAGTAGGTAAATGAGAAATACAAAAATATTTTTCCGTATTGATCGGCAAAAAGAGGACTATTACACCATTTGAAGGGTTCATGCCTCTGTTGGCAGCTTGTTAAAAAACCTGGTTTTATCGTGCCGATTATTCCGGATGGCCTCTAATTTTTGCCATTAGGAGAAATGTTAGCGTAACTTAAATACGATAAGTTACTTCAGGCGTTTAAATCGGTAAGCAATGATACTTTTTGGCTATGTTCTATTATCCCTTGTCCGAAAATCTTGAACTCCGTTTATTGGAATACCGGCATTCAGAAGCCCTGTACCGGTTAATAAAGGACAATTATCACCACTTTAGCTACTGGCTACCCTTTATTAAAACCATCGAATCCGTTAATGATACTAAGCAATTTATAGAAAAAGGCCTCAATCAATTCTACCACAATAACGGTTTCCAAGCCGGGCTTTGGTATGAGCAAACCCTGATTGGAGTCATTGGTTTTCACTACATTCAATGGTTTTCCCGTAAAACCAGTATAGGCTATTGGATCGCTAAACCTTACGAAGGTCAGGGGTTCATGACGAAGGCCTGTGAGGCCCTCATCAATCACGCTTTCCATAACCTGGCTCTTAACAGGGTTGAAATCAGGGTGACGACAGAAAATTACAGGAGCAAGGCCATTCCTGAGCGGCTGGGATTCAAAATGGAAGGGGTTATACGGGCTGATGAATGGTTAAATGACCATTATGTAGACCTGGCCGTTTTTGGCTTATTGAAAAATGAATGGATAAAGGAATAATTTTTGTCCTTTACCTGTTATATGATTAAATAAATGGATCATTGAAATGAAAGCCAAATCCTTCATAAAATTGGTTGTTTTCTGTATCGGCTTGTCATTTGCCTTTTCAAGCTGTAAGGAATGTATAGATTGCCAGTACCAATACACAGATCCTGAAACCAATAAACAGGAAACCTACCAATACGATAAATTCTGTGGTACTTCGGAAGATGTGGAACAATTTAAGAAAAAAGCCCAATCGGATGCCCGCAAGGTAAACGGAAAACTCAATTGTACTGAAGAATCCCAATGGGGTTTATAATCCTTGGTTAATAGCTTGATCCCTTTAACGGGGATCCGGTTCCTTGTTGGTGCCTTCCCGGAAATAAGACCAAACCTGCTGAGCCCTTTTCTGACCCACTGCCTTAACCAAGTCCTCAAAAGAAGCACCCCTGATATGCTTAACAGATTTAAACTGCTCCAATAAAACCTGTATGGATTTTTTGCCGATCCCGGGTATTTGTGCCAATTCGGTTTGGAGGGTATTGTTTTTTCGCCGCTTCCTGTGATGCGATACCCCAAAGCGGTGCGCTTCATCCCGGATATGCTGAATCAACTTCAAACTTTCTGACTTTTTATTAACCGCCAATGGATAAGGATCACCAGGCTTATAAATCTCCTCCAACCGCTTGGCTATGCCGATAATATCGATGGATTGATCAAGGCCTAATAATTTCAGGCTTTTGTAAGCGGCATTTAATTGGCCTTTACCCCCATCAATCACAACCAACTGAGGCAAAGGTTGGTCTTCGTCCAGCAAACGCTTATAGCGCCGGTAAACCGCCTCTTCCATGGAACTGTAATCATCAGGGCCTTCCACGGTCTTTATGTTAAAATGCCGGTATTCCTTTTTGCTGGGCTCCCCGTCCTTGAAGCAAACCATAGCGGAAACCGGGTTATCACCTTGCATATTGGAATTATCAAAACCTTCGATGTGATAGGGTGCTTTTTGCAGGCCAAAGTCTTTTTGTATCTGTTCGATTTTCTGCTTGATTTTTTCGCTTTTGGGCAATTGCTTCCGGGCCTGTTGCAAACGGTCCTGGTAGTAATAAAAGGCATTTTGCCGGGAAAGCTCCAGTAGTTTCTTTTTATCCCCTATCTTAGGAACGGTAAATTGCACATCCAGACCCTCAAAATCTATATCAAATGGCACAATGACTTCCTTCGAAGTGCTTTCAAATTGCTCTCTTATCTCCGCGATGGCCAATAAAATGATATCCCTTTCATCCTCATCCAGCTTTTTGGTGTATTCCAGCGTATGGGTCCGAATTATCGCACCATTGGCTACTTTTAAGTAATTGACATAGCATTTGTTTTCTTTGGTTATGATGGAAAACACATCTACATTGTTGATCTTGGCGTTCACTACCGTAGACTTAGCCTGGAATTTTTGAAGCGCCTGAATTTTTTTCCGGTAATCCTCAGCTTTTTCAAATTCTAAATTTTGGGAAGCTTCACTCATTAAACTTTTAAGCTTCCGAATGACCTTGTTGGTATTGCCTTTTAGGATCTCCCGTATATTTTGAATATTGGCATTGTAATCTTCTTCAGTTTGTAAGCCTTCACATGGGCCTTTGCAAAGGTTGATATGATAATCCAGACAGACCCGGAATTTTCCTGCCTGAATGTTTTTCTCGCTCAGGTCATAATGGCAACTGCGAATGGGAAAAAGCTTACGGATCAAATCCAGCACTACACGCATAATTCCTACGGAAGCATAAGGACCATAGTATTCAGAACCATCCCTGGTAAAATTACGGGTTGGGAAAATCCTCGGGAACCGTTCATTTTTGATGATCAGGTATGGATACGTTTTCCCGTCTTTCAGATCTACATTATAGCGGGGCTGATACTTTTTAATGAGGTTATTCTCAAGCAACAGGGCATCGTACTCCGAATTGACTACCACGTAATCAATTTGGTTTACCTTGCCGATCATTAATTGGATCCGCCTGTTGTCATACTGATTTTTATTAAAATAGGAAGATACCCGTTTTTTCAAATTTCTGGCCTTGCCAATGTATAATAGCTTCCCGTTCTGGTCAAAATATTTGTAGATCCCGGGTTTTTCCGGTAAAACCGTTAACTGGTCCTTAATATGTTGAGCTACTTCCATAGTTTTGATTGCCTGTATTACTTAACGGGCCATTGCTTTAAAATAACTGTTTTTTACCGCCAATATGTTTCTCAAGTTCCCTCTTGAACAAGGGCTATAAACCGCCTTTTTCGGTAATTAAGATTTTCTTCCTCCTGGATTGA
>CAZJWK010000033.1:17538-23472 GCA_964549595.1 uncultured Sphingobacteriales bacterium
CGGATAAGTTGTAGAAGGTCAAAGTAAGGGTACGATCCTCCTTGGCTAATATGCTGGCATAAAGAAAATCTTCTGCCGGATTGGGGAAAATTCTTGCATTGGGATACAACTTTTGATTAATATTTGGCTGGTTATTAAGGGAATCGTACATGTCTCCGCATCCGGCAGCGTAAACATTGGAAAAAGTGACAAGCGGAGAGCGGTATTCGGCAATCGCCTTCCGCATTCTTTTTTTCTGCCCTTGGGTGAAGATGTTTTGACAGGGATCAATGGAAAACTCCATGTAGTTAGCCGTCATTCTGTTAATCCCGAAACATTCATGTCTGGGCTTTGGCTTACATGGATTATCGGGATCTTTGGAGAAAAAAGGACCCCGACATAAAGGCGTATCATCCACAAAATCGTCATCTTGGCAACCACTCTGTGGTTTGGTACCCCATGGATGGCGAAGGTTTAAATAATGTCCTACCTCATGCGTAGCTGATTTTCCTTGATTGTTAGGGTCACCATGGATACCGAAAACATCCGCATCAATCACAATTCCATCCCTTTTAGAACCCGCTCCCTTTTCGGGTAACGTAGCATAAGCCCCTATACTTAAACTATCGCCCAAATCTGACTTGATCTTTTTGACTACCCATATGTTCAAATACCGCTTGGTTGGCCAACGAGAAAGGTTTTTGATCCGCAGATCATTTTCCTTGGTGGTAGTCGCATTGGTGTCGCGAATGTAATTGATGCCGTCACTTGCCTTACCCTGCGGGTTTTTGTTCGCCACGCATAACCGAATTTTTGTATCCGAACCATCCGGATGGTCATTTTTCCCTGCGCCATACTTTCCGAAATGTTCATTCAGCACCTTGATTTGAGAATGAACCAAGCTCTTGGAAACTGAATCATCCCCCCCCTCATGAATGATATGCACTACAACAGGGATCAGGTGGTATTCCTGGTTAGTAACGTCATACTTAGGCCCTTGTCTTTTTCCAAGGGTTTCGCGGGTATTTTGTTCAGGGAAATTAGTACCACAGACTTTTTTAGTAATCCGTTCCTGCGACACGGCTTTCTCGCTTAAAAGCATTACCAGCAGAAGAAAAAGAAGGGATAAGTAATTTTTAAAGTGCATTCAAAAAACTTTCTCTTTTATTCTATGAAAACTTAACTTGATGTTCCAGTTCTTTCAATGCCATGTAAGCCATTAAACCTGAGCCTGTTTTCATCGATTCCTCATCAATGTCAAATGTGGAAGTATGCAAAGCGCTCTCAATTCCCTTATTCTGGTTGGCAACCCCTAAGCGGTAAAAACAGGCCGGCATGTATTGGGAATAATACGCAAAATCTTCAGCAGTTGTTCTCAAAGGCAGTGCTTTGACCTTGTCTTCACCAAGGTATTCCGTGGCATAACCTCTTGCCCTTTCTGTCAGGGATTCATGGTTTAAAAGGGTCGGATAACCGGTTTTAATCTCGATCTCACAATCCCCACCCATGCTTTGGGTTAACCCTTTAGCCAGGTTTTTGATCTTTTCATGGGCTTTTTGCCGCCAGGCTTCATCAAAAGTCCGAAAGGTTCCCTCCAAATAGACAGAGTCGGGAATTACGTTATTGGCTCCTTTTCCCTCAATGACACCAAAAGATAAGACCGAAGGAATATTGGGATCAGCATTCCGGCTTACCAACTGTTGAAGGCCCACTACCAAGTGGGAAGCAATCAAGACCGGGTCTACAAGCTTAAAAGGCATGGCAGCATGTCCGCCCTTTCCTTTCACCGTTATTTGAATTTCATCCGAAGAGGCCATGAACTTACCTGGTTTAAAACCCACTGTTCCAGCCTCTAACTCCGGCATTACATGTTGGCCGAAAATCACTTCGGGCTCCGGATTTTTAAGGGCGTTTTCCGCTATCATTAGAGAAGCACCTCCGGGTGCTTGTTCTTCACCCGGCTGGAAAATCACCTTAATGGTGCCTTCAAATTGATCACGGAAATGCCAAAGAATGTTCGTAGCCCCAAGCATTGAAGCCGTATGCACATCGTGGCCACATGCATGCATAACCCCTTCATTTTTAGAGGCATAAGGCACCTGATTGGTTTCTTGTATGGGTAACGCATCTATGTCCGCCCTAAGGGCTATGATTTTTTTATCAGGGTTCCGGCCTTTGATTAAAGCAACCAACCCGGTTTCTGCTTTCCTTTCAAAAGGAATGGCCCATTGATCAAGAATCCCTGCCAGGTAATCAGCCGTCTGAAATTCATTGAAGGAAAGTTCCGGATGGGCATGTAAGTAATGGCGAAATCCCACGACCTCGTCAAAAATTTCTTCCGCTTTGGCTTGAATAATAGATTGCTTAACCATAGCCTGGGTTTAATGTGAAAACAAAATTAGCTTTTTTTTAGGCTCGCTAAGCGGTATATTGGTATGCCCGTTAAGGTTAATTGTGAAAATTTCCAGATTTTTGTTTAAATTTTGAAAAAACAACAATGGCGGAGGAAAGCAACCAAAAACCATTGAACCAGCTCGCTGAACAAGAAAAAGAACAGGAGGCACAAAAACTTTTGCGCCCCAGTTCTTTTGACGATTTTTTCGGGCAGGACAAACTGGTTGAGAACCTTAAGGTTTTTGTGAAAGCAGCCCTGCAACGGGAAGAAGCCTTGGACCACGTCCTGTTTCATGGACCGCCAGGCCTGGGCAAGACTACACTGGCCCATGTGATTTCTCATGAATTAGGTGTGAACATAAAGATCACTTCCGGGCCGGTACTCGATAAACCGGGTGACCTGGCCGGATTGCTTACGAGCCTGGAGGAAAGGGATATCCTTTTTATCGATGAAATTCACAGACTGAATCCCGTTATTGAGGAATATTTATATTCCGCAATGGAGGATTATCAAATTGATATCATGCTGGAAAGTGGGCCCAATGCCAGAACCGTACAGGTCAAGCTCAATCCCTTTACCTTGGTTGGTGCAACCACCCGTTCGGGTTTATTAACCGCTCCTTTGAGGGCAAGGTTTGGCATAAATTCCAGGTTGGAATATTACAATGCTGAATTGTTGGGCCAGATTGTAAGTCGCTCTTCAAAAATCCTGAATGTAACCATCGATGATGAGGCCTGTCATGAAATAGCCAGAAGAAGTCGAGGAACACCAAGAATCGCCAATGCCCTGCTCAGAAGGATCCGGGATTTTGCGCAGATCAAATCGGACGGCCGCATAAACCTGGAAATAACCCGTTATGCCCTGGATGCCCTCGATGTAGACGAGGACGGGCTTGATGAAATGGATAACAAAATCCTTAAAGCCATTATCACAAAATTCTATGGGGGACCGGTCGGGTTAACAACCATTGCTACTTCCGTCAGTGAAGACGCCGGTACCATCGAAGAAGTTTACGAACCTTATCTGATCCAGGAAGGCTATATCCAAAGAACCCCCAGAGGCAGGCAATCTACCGTTAAGGCCTATCAGCACCTGGGAATTACTTACAATGAAAATCCGGGGAATCCGGATTTGTTCAATCAATAGGTAATAACCTTTTTTGTGCTTATTTCATCACTGAAAACCGACTGAATATAGTAAACACCGGGTTCAAGGTGAGTCAGGTTTATTTGCTCTTCTTGCTTTAAAGGACCGGATTTTTTCAAAACCACCTGGCCAAGCTCATTGAACACTTTCAGCTTTTGTGCCGGATTTTTTTCGACATTAGCGTATTTCACCTTAACCTTCCCTTCGGAAGGATTTGGCCAAACCCTGATATCACGACTTTTGGGTTCTTTTTCCTTTCCCGCCCAAAATCCTTCACCGGTGGTGAAATGGTAAACACGCTTAGTCCCAAAATTGGGTTCAAAATCTTTGAGGATATTTACCAAGCTTTCAAGGCCTCTTAGCGTAAGGGCACCACTGCCGGCCTGTTGTAAAAAAGGATAATAGAGGCCATTTTCATCCCTTGGTGAAGAAACATTGGGTTCATCATCATTCAAAACCAATTTGTATTCCCCATAGCCAGGAGGTAAAGATACCGTATCCTTGTAGCGGGTATTATTATCAAAGTTAGTCCTTTTATAATATTTCTTACCACTGGCGTCTGTAATGGTGATTGTATTTTGGCTAGCCTGATTATTGGTCGTGAACCAGATGCGGAAAGTATGCGGTAAGACCGGAGGCGGATTAAAATGGCTAACTATCGTATTATTGGTTTTATTCTCATCGCTTTTGCCATTGACCTTTTCGATGGTCACCTTAAAATTGGTATCCCCGCTCCGCCAATCTTTCACCTTGCTTGGAAGCTTTATCCGGCGACTTTTGTAAGGCTTTAGGGTCCCTTCCCATTTATACTCATTAACCGGGGCATTCTTGCTGTGGTAGGTAAACTTGATGTTATTAATGGGTTTACTACCCGTGTTTTGCACCTTTACCTCAGGCTCCATGGCAACCGGGTTAATACGGGCATATTCATCCCTTGTTGAAGGCGCGACTATGGCTTCCAAAGAAGCATCCACGTCATAATTCGATTGCTTGTAGGTTATTAGTTGAACGGCAAAGTGGTAAGACGGTTTTTGACTCCCCTGCCAATTAATCGTCTCCATGTCAATATTCAGGGTATTTTTTCCTTTTTTCAGGCTTTTGCCGATTTCATGTTCATAAACTTTCACCTTATTCCCGGGACACCAATTGGCCCGATTCAATAGCCAGGTCCCTCCCTGCGGAAAAATAGGATTCATGCCACAATCATCCCGCCATAAAAGTTGACTCGATTTTTGTTGCCCGTTTACATTCAGAAAGTAGCGTTTTTTACAAAACTCCGCGCAATTCTTATTATTATCGAATCCGTGCCCGGATGCAATCACCCTTACCTTGGCTTGGTCAACCTTGGTAGGAAGGTCCACAGTTACCGGGGGCATTTTATTTTGCTCAAAATCATTGGCGTCCTTGTATCCGAAATGACCCTGATAAAGTTTTCGGATGGATTTGACACTTCTCGGGGGTTTCCCTTTTACAAAATGAAAATTGATGGTAGCACTAAAACCAGAGCTCCAACCGTCATAAAATACCCTGATTTTTACAGAATCACTTAAAAGCTTCTGAAAATCAGTCACATCGAAAACCATCCTGTGTTCCCAATCATTGCTGAATCCGTTTTGGTTATTTTTCATATAACCCCCGTAGGGCGTGATGGCACTGGCTATTTCAATATTCCGGAAAACCTCGTAAACATCATAATAAGTGCGATAACTTGTTTGCCAGGTCGTATCAGCTTTAACCAAGTGGGAATCCGTAACCTTTCCGGATTGGTCAAAATTTTTGTTGTAATAATTAGCCGGCCAAGCGGTAATCGTATCTGTGGGTTTTTTAACATCACTGTTATCCTTGAATTGGACGATGCGAAGACTGTCCCTCTTGAAAGAATCTGTCACCTTATTCGTAGAATCGTAATAGGTCCGGTATGTTGGATCTTGGCTAAATTTTATGGAATCAACGGTTTGACCATCTACCTTAAAAGTAGGCCATTGTTTTTTGGTAGAATCGTATTTACCGGTAGGTTTTAATGCCATTACCCGGGTAGTGTAATCCCATTCACTACACCCACCAGATGCGCAGCCCATGGTATAGGACATGGTTACCTTTTGGAATTTTTCTTGTTTATCCGGAAATACGGACCATTCATCATAAGATTCATTCCAGGTCATATCGGTGGATTGGTGGGATTTTACCTTGATCGTGTCTCCTTTTTCAGCCGCTAAAGCGAAGGGAAAAAAGCCAATAAGAAGAAAAATTGTGGATAAAAGTCGCATAATCCTTTTTTAAACGGTTTAAAAGCATTTAATGATCAAATGCCAAATTAATCAAATAAAAAGAAACACCAAACACGGGCTTTAACAAAGGGTAACCTTACTCATACCTGAGTGATTCAATAGGATCCTGCTTTGCTGCCCTTTGAG
>CAZJWK010000034.1:0-23320 GCA_964549595.1 uncultured Sphingobacteriales bacterium
TAACCTTACTCATACCTGAGTGATTCAATAGGATCCTGCTTTGCTGCCCTTTGAGCCGGGTAAATCCCGAAAATCAGGCCGATAGAAGCAGCCACTGCAAATGATAAAACTATAGCCGGAAGCGTAATCAACGTTTCAATACCGGCAAAGTAGGTGATGAGCTTAGCGGTAGCAATCCCGAAACCCACTCCGATAATACCCCCGCTAAGGCTAATAACGGTTGCTTCACTTACAAATTGAGTGACAATGTCCTTACGGGTTGCACCCATGGCCTGCCTGATACCAATTTCCCTTGTTCGCTCCATAACAGAAGCCAGCATGATGTTCATGATACCTATACCACCTACCAATAATGAAATACCAGCTATTGAACCCAACACAATGTTGAAAACATTTTTGGTTTCTTGTTGCTGCTTCAATAACAATTCAGGCACATTTACCTGAAAATCTTTCACCTTATTATGGCGGCGTTTTACCATTCGTTCTATCACCCCTTGGGTAGCCTTAAGGGATTGGTTTTCTCTGACCTGGGCCACGATCTTATCCAATTGGTTATAGTTCGGGTAAGTTTCTTCTCCATCAGAATCCTCATCATCATTGCTTTTACTTTGATTTCCCCTCCTTTGCAAGGTACCATCCGTGATTAAAGCCCTGTTTTTGTAGCGTCTAAGGACGGTTTTGACAGGGGCATATACATCCATGTTGTAATCCCTGATACCCAAATTTTCCTTGGCTTTATCCGTCACGTTCCGGGATTCCATCACGCCAATGACCTTCAGCCAGATATGCCCTACTTTAATCTTTTTCCCAATCGGATCAGCGTAGTTAAAAAACCGGTTCATGATCCTGCTGCCAATGATGCAAACCGGTGCCCCACTTTTCACTTGCCATTCATTAAAGCGATGCCCCTTGATAAGAGACAGGTTATACACTTCAAAATAAGCGGATTCTATACCAACCAGGCGTGCTTCAGCCCGCTGACCTTTTCTAATGGCATGGGTATTATAAATGACCTCAGGACTGACTTCCTTAATACCCGGAATTATTTGTTTAATGCTTTTTGCATCTTCCAAGGTCAAACCTCCTGAAAAGCGCTTGAAAACCTTCTTTTTTTGGTCATTCGAATTCTTTTTATCCTCTTCCTCTTGCTTATCTTTCAAAACCGGTTCAACCACAATGTTATTTACCCCGACCAACTTCAATTGGTTCAAAACCGCTTGCTTAGCGCCACTACCCACGGCAAGCATGGCTATCACTGCACCCACCCCGAAAATTATACCCAGGGCCGTAAGAATAGAACGGAAAAGATGGGCATAAACCGCTTCAATGGCATTTTGAAAATTGTACTTAAACCGCTCCATAGCATTGTGCTAAAATTCGCCAAAGCCTGTTTTGCCGGTCATTTTATTTTGACCAATATTTTTCCGGAGACCAGATGATAACGTTATTGATCATTTGTGGTTTCCAGTGGTTCAATGGCCATATCACCGGCATTTTCAGGGACTGTCAAGTACACGACCGATTCGGGCTTAAGGCCTTCCTTAATCACCACCTGGTCTGCATTTCTGATCCCCGGAACAACCTCTTGTTTCACTACCCCAAAGCCCGACTTCTTAAAAACAAAGTTAGTGGTATCGTTGCCATGCAAAGATTCCAAGGGAACGTAAACCGCACTTTTAAGCCGATTTGTTATGATCTTATTGCTTGTTGTCATGGATGGCCTCAAAAGGGTGTCCGTTTGGTTCAGTTCTATTTTCACATTGAAAACCTTGGCATCCGTTTTTGGGATGGTCTCTCCCACATTGGCTACATTCACCACTCTGCCAGTGTAGGACTTTTCAGGGAAAGCATCTATACCAATCTTTACCTTTTGTCCTTTTGCTACCTTGCTGATTTCCACCTCATTCACATAAGTCTCCGATATCATGACCGAAAGATCGGGTAATTTAGCCACAACCGGATTCCAGGCACTTATGGAAGAACCTTCTTTTTTCTTACCGGACCCTTTTTCTTCGTATATCAACATACCGGACTGTGGAGCCTTAACCCGGAATTTAGCCATTAGCTCCTTTAAATCTTCAAGCTTATTTTCCTTTTGGGTTAAATTCGCTGCCACTTCCTGCATCTTGGCGGCTGCTTTCCGCTTCTGGATTTGGTAATTGCGTTTAGCTACCCTATAGGCCCGTTTGGCTTTTTGTAACTCGATCTCTTTTTGCCGTTGAATAGCCGGTGGCTCAAATTGGGATTGTTCCAGTTCAATTTCTTTTTGCTCCTTGGCTATTTTAAGGTCTGCCAATTTTTCTCGTTTCCCTCTAAGGGTCAGTGAAGTATCTAATTGGGTCTGGGTATACTTGGATTGGGCCTTTTGCAATTGGTTCTTCACTTCTTTAAGCTTTTCGGATATTTCCTTCCGGTCAAGGGTGGCAATGTAATCCCCACTGTCCACATGACTGCCTTCAGGAATAATATCCGTGATATTCACACGCCAAATTCCGGCCTTTCTTAACCCTGATGGTCCCCTGATTTTTTGGGATTTTTTGGCTTTCAGTTCACCGGTAGTAGTAACGGTAACTTTGAACGGGCCCTTTTTGACCTTGGTCGTTAAGGTTTCTTTTTTTGTTTCTTCTTCCCCGGTTACCAACCAAACAATAAACAGGATAAGAAGCACAGAGCCTATGCCAATAGCAAATTTACGAAGATTGGTCATGATTAATACCAGCTCATTTTGGAGAGCGTGAATTTAAGAAAAAATGACGCTATACACTGACTTAGATAGGGCAATCAGTCCTTGCATTCAATCATTGAAATGCAAACGAAACCAGTAAAGAGCTACCAAACTCTTGGCATCCATTACCAAGCCGTTTTCCATTTTCTGAAAAACTTCACGGCGGTCTAATTCTAAGATTTCCAAATCCTCGGCTTCTTCATCCAACCCCCCTCCTTCATGGCTCTTATCATTGTCAGTGACTTCTGCATAGTAAGTAAAGATTTTTTCAGAGAAAGTCCCCGGTGAAGCATAGAATCCTTTTATAAAGGTCGGGGCATCAATGGTATAACCGGTTTCTTCCCTGGCTTCCCGAATGATCGTTTGTCGAGGCTCCTCACCGGGTTCAAGCACCCCTGCGGGCAATTCCAGCAAATAAGGATCCTCCTCTTGCTCAAAAGCGGGAGCACGGAGTTGCTTGACAAAAAGGAAGGTATCTCTTTCACGGTTATAAAGTAAAATGGCAGTAGCATCCGGACGGGCTACCACGAACCGCTTGAATTGGGTATTATCGGCCTTTTTCAGGAATAAAAACTCATTGATCCGGAAAAAAGCATCGTAAATGCAGTCTTTTTGAATGAGGCGGTGCCGGTTGGTTTCTGTAAGGGCCATAAGCTTAAACGGGAAAAAACCAGGTCAGCCAAAAAACAAAAGCGCTAACGCGGTTTAGCGCTTTTAGGAATGAATTAAGACGGTTGAACCTGTTCAACCACAGCTTGAAAAGCTTGTGGATTGTTCATGGCAAGGTCCGCCAGCACTTTGCGGTCCAGATCAATATTATTGGCTTTCAATTTACCCATAAATTGGGAATAAGAAAGGCCATAAGGTCGAACACCAGCATTGATGCGCTGAATCCAAAGTCTACGGAAATTACGCTTTTTGGCTTTACGATCCCGGTAAGCAAAATTATAAGAACGCTCAACCGCTATCCGTGCTAATTTATAGACATTCTTTTTACGGCCATAATAACCTTTGGCCTCTTTGATGATTTTCTTTTTACGTTGCCGGGTTGCCGGCTTATTTGTTGCTCTTGGCATAATTTCAGATTTTAAATGCTTTCAACGAATTCATTAATGACCCCTGGCCAGTAGTTTATTAACCCTCCTCCTGGAGGAATTATCCAATTCCACAAATTTACTCAATCGTTCTTTTTGCTTTTTGGTCTTGTTCCGGAGTAAGTGATTATGGAAAGCCTGCTTACGCATTATTTTCCCGCTACCCGTAATCTTAAACCGCTTTTTAGCCGCTTTGTTCGTCTTCATTTTAGGCATATCCTGACAACTTTTTACTTGTTCTTTGATGATTTGGGGCTCATAAACAACGTCATACGCTTGCCCTCTAATTTAGGCATTTGTTCTACCTTACCCACATCTTCCAATTCCTGGGCAAATTTGAGCAATAAATATTCTCCTCTTTCCTTGTGCACAATGGTTCTTCCTTTGAAATGCACGTAAGCTTTTATTTTATTACCTCCCTCCAAAAATTTGCGGCCATGGTTCAATTTAAAATTGAAATCATGGTCATCAGTATTCGGGCCAAATCGAATTTCTTTTAACTCGGTTTTGGCGCTTTTTTGTTTTTGTTCCTTTTCTTTCTTTTTCTGCTCGTAAATGAATTTCCCAAAGTCAATCACTTTACAAACCGGAGGATCGCCTTCACTGTATATTTCTACCAAATCCAATCCCCTGTCCTGTGCCATCTTTTGCGCATCCTCCAAAGGAACAACCTGGTTTTCCACATCATCCCCTACAACCCTCACTTCATCTGCACGTATTTCATCATTAATCCGGTAATTATCCTTCGGGTCTCTTTTTCTACTCGCTTTTTTACGCTTTTTAGGTGCTATAAGGACCTCCCTTTTTTGTGATACATTTTATGGAATTATTCAAAAGGAACTTTGGCTTCTTCTGCTACTTTGTTGGCAAACTCATCTGTTGCAAAGGCTCCTAAATCACCCTCCGTATGCTTCCTGACCGATAAGGTATTTTCTTCTGCTTCCTTTGCCCCGATAATTGCCATGTAAGGGACTTTTTTGACTTCTGCGTCCCGTATTTTGCGACTTATCTTTTCACTTCGGTCATCAATCAGCGTGCGAATTTCTAAATTATTTAGGTATCTGCCAATATTTTGGGCATAATTTAGTACCTCATCATTAATCGGTAAGATGGCTACTTGATAGGGAGATAGCCATGTCGGGAAATTTCCGCCGTAGTGCTCAATCAAAAAACCGATAAATCGTTCGTGGGTACCCAGAGGAGCGCGATGGATACAAATGGGTGTATCCTCATCATTGTTTTGGGTCACATAAGTCAAACCAAAACTTCGCGGTTGGGAAAAATCAACTTGATTTGTGGCCAGTGTAAATTCCCTTCCTAAAGCACTCCAGACCTGAACATCGATCTTGGGCCCATAAAACGCTGCTTCATCCGGAATTTCCTGGTAAGGAATATCGGAATTATCCAATACTTTACGGACCATGTCTTCTGTCTCCCTCCAAAGTTGCGGTTGATTCACATACTTGTCCCCTAATTTTTCGGGATTATGGGTTGAAAAACGCATTAGGTATTGATCAATGTCAAAAATGTCAAAATACCTAAGGTACATGTCATTTACCGCCCGGAATTCTTGCTCAAATTGCTCAGGTGAGCAATAAACATGGGCGTCATTCATCTGAAGGGAGCGAACCCGCATCAAGCCATAAAGTTCGCCGGATTTTTCATACCGGTAGCAAGTGCCATACTCTGCCAACCTCAGGGGAAGTTCCCTGTAACTACGCTTCTTATTCAGGTAAATTTTATGGTGATGGGGACAATTCATGGCCTTAATGTAATAAATGCCGCCTTCTTCCAATTCCATTGGCGGAAACATGGAATCTTCGTAATACGGCAAATGGCCACTTGTGTGATAGAGGGTATCCTTAGCAATATGCGGGGTCCTTACCCGGTAATATCCGGCCTTTTCCTCGGTTCTTTTAGCCAGCTCCTCTATTTTTTCGATCATAAGGGCACCATTAGGCAACCACAATGGCAAACCAGCACCTACTTCATCATCAAAGGTGAACAGTTCCAATGCTTTGCCAAGTTTTCTGTGATCCCGCTTACTGGCTTCTTCCAACCAGGCCAGGTACTCATCCATCAATTTTTGCTTGGGAAAAGTAATCCCGTAAATCCGGGTAAGTTGCTTGTTGTTTTCATTTCCCCGCCAATATGCCCCGGCTACATTAAGCAATTTGATGGCTTTGATATACCCCGTATCAGGAACATGAGGACCCCGGCAAAGGTCGTAGAAGTGTCCTTGCTGGTAGAAAGTAATTTCATTTTCATCCAATTCCTCAATCAGCTCTAATTTGTAAGGGTTATCGTGGGCTTTGTAGTAGGCTTTTGCTTCATCTTTGGTAACCGCTTTCCTCACATAGGAATTTTTTTGCTTTGCCAATTCATACATTCGGTTTTCAATCTTCTCAAACATCTCCGCGGAGAGCTGTTCCCCTCCCAGATCGACATCATAATAAAAACCATTATCAATCGGTGGCCCGATGGTAAACCTGATATTGGGGTAAAATTCCTCCAAAGCCTCCGCCATCAAATGTGCAGACGAATGCCATAAAACTTTCTTGCCTTCCTCACTTTCCCATGTCAAAATTTCTGCTTTGCCGTTTTCGCTAACAGGTAAGGTCAAATCCTGAACCCTCCCGTTAATTTTAAAACCCAGGGCCTCCTTGGCTAATTTATTACTAATGGATTTGGCGACTTCCAACCCGGTCACACCTTCTTCAAATTCTTTAATGCTACCATCCGGCAATTCCAGTTTTAACATGGGTAGTTACTGATTTTTTCTAAAATGAGGTTATAATGTTTAAAAGCCATTACAAAATTACGGGGAATCTTATTGATGGTAAAATGATTCAGGGCCATCAAACGCTTAAAGGTTTTTTATGAATGAGTTGGGCTAATTGTTCAGGGCCTCCAGTTTTTTTCGGGCCAGCGTATGGCCGGGACTTAGATCCATTACTTTTTTCAATGCCTTCCTGGCCGATTTCTTGTTTCCCAACGCTTGCTCAGCCAAACCTTTGCCCAGGTAGGCTTCCATATATTGGTCATCCACTTGGATAGCCCGGTTAAAGTGTTTAACCGCTTGTTCATGATCTTCTTTAAGGTAATAGAGGTACCCCAAATTGTAGTTCGCATCCCTGTGGAATTTATCAGCCTTTAGGATTTTCTGGTACCGGTCAATGGCTTTTTCGTTTTGCCCCATATCCTGATAGGCCATTCCAATTCCGTACAACGCCCTCGTATTGGTGGGATCTACCCGCAGCACATTGTTGTAGTATTCAATGGCTTTTTCGGGCTTTTCATCATGCAAATGGCCCAGGTGCAAATAGGCCTCTTTGTTTTTGGGGTTCAGCTTAACAGCCGTTTGCAAATTAGAAATGGCTTCCCCTGTATCTCCCATTTCTTTGTAATTAAGCCCTTTGTATAGGTACGCTTCATCCAGTAATTTATCCTGTTTCAAGGCCTCATTGAGGTTTTTGAACGATTGCTTTCGCTTTTTTCCGTAAAAATAAATCTTGCCAAGTTCAAGGTAGGCTTTCTTAAGGTCCGGCTTATAATCCAGTGCTTTTTTCAATCTATTGATGGCGCCTTTCGGGTAATTCAATTTCCAGTATATCTTGCCATACCAGTAATGGTATCTGGCTTGGGCAGAATCCAGGCTTAAAGCCTCTTCAATAGCACTTTGGGCTTGTTGATAAGAATTTTGCTTAAAATATTTTTTAGCCAATTCGAATTTAAGGTCGGGGTTATTTTCATTTTCCTTGATTTTTTGCTTCAATTGCTGAATACCGGGGTTCTTTTTCTGGGATTCGCCGGCTTCGGTTTTTTGGTCATCATTATCTTTCTCCTTTTTTTGATCCTGGTCATTATTACTTGACTGGCAAGCCCCTGCAAACAAAAAGGGGATCAACACCAATAGGGAGAATCTGTGGAGAATGGTCGAAATGGATTTCAGCCAGCTTATCTTCAATGTTTTTAAATTGATTTTCGAAAGGTGATATGGGTTTTAATGTGCTCTGTTCCTAAAGATTCCACAATATGAAGCATTTTGGGGTTAAAATCGCCTATCCAGGTCAATTCTAAATCATCCCAACGGTTTTGGGGCTGAAGATGGTTCCCGGCAGCAGTTATCATAGCACCCTCCAGGCCTATACCTCTGTGATCGGGGTCAACACCAAATACCAGGCCAAACATTTTGCGGCAGGTTTGCCGCCATTCATGCCATTTAAAGCGCAATTTCTCCCAAAGCCCAAACTTACCGTTAAAATAGCGAAATATTTGATTTAATTCAGGCATCATAATGAAAAAGCCAACGGGTTCATCCTTGTAATAACCAAACCAAACCAAATCATCAACCAAAACAGGCTTAAGGGATTTCATGATGCTCATAGCCTGTTCTTCTTTCATAGGCTTAAAACCGGGCCTTTCTGACCAGGCGCGGTTGTAGACATGCCGAAATTGCTCAGCGTAATGGGTTAACCTTTTTTTATCAATATGACCGAAGGTGTAATCCTTATTCGCAGCCAATCTTTCTGCTTTTTCCCGGTACTTTTCCTCTAATGGCCTCTGAACTTTGCGGTAATAGGTGAATTGACGGTAGTAAGTTTCAAAGCCGTAATGCTCGAATAAGGTCTGGTAGTAGGGGGGATTGTAATTCATTCCATAAGTCGGAGGATAAAAACCATCAACCAATAGGCCCCAAAACCGGTCTTTTTCTCCAAAATTGATGGGCCCTTCCACCTTTTCAATTTCCCTTTCAGCCAGCCATTCCTCGCATTTTTGAAACAAGTGATCAGCCATTGATTGATCATTTACACATTCAAAAAAACCCATTCCACCAGTCTTCCCTTCTTCCTTATTTAACAATTTAGGATGAATAAAAGCGGCCACACGGCCAACCGGTTTATTTTGCTCGTACAATACCCAGCGGACGGCATCACCTTCCCGGTACAAAGGATTTTTATCCTTTTTAAAAACTTTTTCAATATCCTTGTTTAGCGGAGGTATCCAGTTTGGATCGCCCTTATTGATGATAAAAGGCACCTTAAGAAAATCCTTAACACGCCTTCGGGTATTAACGATTTTTGTTTGCATGGTTTAAACCCATTGAAAAACTATAAAAGGAAGTCCCGTATTTAGAAGTCCATGACAGGATTGCGTTTACGCAAACGAATATAACGCCCAATATTGATCAGGAAAGCCAGGGAGAGGTAAATCAAAATGGGTGAGCCCATGGCCATAAACGTGATGTAAATAAAAAACAAGCGAATTTTAGAAGTGGCCACACCTATAATATTCCCAATAAAGGAACATACACCAAATGCCCTTACTTCCAAAAATGCTTTTAAATGTTGGGCCATTTTTTCTATCCAAGCCATGATTTTGCCTAATTTTAAAGCAACCAAAATAAAAATCTTTCAGGAAAAATCCAAATCTGTTTCATTGCAGACAAGTTTTTTAATTAATCATTGGCTGCAAATAAAAGCCCATTAACCTTTACCCGCTAATATTTTGGTGCCAATTCCGCAATCAAGGCAACGCTTTTGGTCACAATATTGCTTTTTCAGGAATAACAAGGCTTGGGAATGAGCCGCATTTTCGTTTTTAGCACCAAGCCCTTTCCATTTTTTCAAAATGCTATTCTCTTCGGGAGGCAAACTTTCCAGGAGGTCAATGGCCTTTTCCTGTAATGATTCTTGGTTTTGTGCCTGTCCATAGGCAAAAAGAAAGGGAACCACGGTATTGATCAGGATATTTTCACGGCCCTTTTTGCCTAAATGTTTTGGATTCCTTGTTTTAGAAATACGATCAAACTGATAATGGTTATTCCAGTATTCCGAGGCCTTCACTTTAAAAAGCTTTTTGATGGTTTCCTTATCGGATGTCTCGAGCACCTTGGCAAAAAGGCCCGAGGCTTTGTGAATCAAGTCGGCCAATTGAGCAATCCGGATAGCCGGGAAATTAGCCGGTCTTAGGCGCAGTAAATTCCATTCTTGCTCCCCGATCGGAATTAGGCCATATTTATCACTTAAAAACCGGTATTCTTTCTGCAAAGCTTTGGGATAATCATCCACAAAAACATGGTTGAGCATACCGGCTTGCCCGAACAAAAGGGCCTCAACCTGATGAAGCTTATCCTTATGTTTACTCAAAATTTTCAGGGGCAAGGCCTTGGCCAACCGTTCAAAAGGTTCTGCGTTAACATTAAAACCAAAATTACGGGCCAACAATTGATAAAATGTTTCCCGCCAATCATTTTGGTTGGCTTCCAATAATTGATGTAAACGGGTAGATTTTTCCTCAATCCTTTCTATTATCACGCGATTAATCCATTGACTAACCGTCAATTCAGGCACGTGAGGAAAATGCTCAACGCAGGGTATCCATTGTTGGTTATCCTTTAGCGCCTTATAGCGACCCAAAAGCTTGCTGTCAATCCGGTCCTTAAGTGCTAAACAGGGAATTTTGTTTAACTGATGATTTTCCTTTTCCGGATTCAAATCATCCTCATAAACCACATGCAATACCACATTATCAAATGAGGGATCCTTGTGGTGATTATGCCGGAACCAGTCCGAAGCCTTAATATGGATCTCTATGTTACCTGCCCAAAGGGTATCACCGATATAAATCCGGCCGTTCATAAAATCTGGGCCTGCATCATGGTTATGAAAACCGTTATTCTGAATACGGATTCCTTCCCCGGCTTGAGTGCATAGGTTTCGTTGGTCAAAAAGCTGGAACTTCCAGATAAAATGTAAAAGGGCTTCTTGCATATAAAGCAGGTTTGGGTTAAATTACAAAAGAGCCCGGAACAACAATGATTAAAAATCATAAACCGTACCGCCCTAAACAAATTTAAATAAGAAACAATCTTTAAAAAAGAATAGTCTTAAACCCAATTCCGCATGACCTTTTGATAACCATGCGCCGCTTCCCTGGCTTGTTTTTTAAAATCCTTGTCAGTACCTGCGTAAAGGATGGACCTGGAAACATTAACCAAAATCCCATAATCCTTATTCATCCCGAATTCTGCCACTTGCTCCAGGTCTCCTCCTTGTTTCCCAATACCCGGAATGAGTAAAAAATGATCCGGGCAATATTCACGAGCATTTTTCAAGTATGAGGCCTGTGTCCCGCCAAAGACGAACATCGTGTTTTCAGCATTTCCCCAGTCCTTAGCTTTCTCCATGATATGGGCATACAAAGGCTTGTCACCTGAATTCAATAATTGAAAATCATTGGCACCCGGGTTAGAAGTCAATGCCAGGATAATGGCCCATTTGTTTTCATGGGTTAAGAAGGGTTCAATGGCATCCCTCCCCATATAAGGCGAAAGGGTCACCGCATCAAAGTCTAGCTCATCGAAAAATGCTTTGGCGTACTGGTCAGCAGTATTGCCGATATCCCCCCGCTTGGCATCGGCTATAGTAAAAATTCCTTCGGGAATATAAGCGAGGGTTTCATAGAGGATATCCCACCCTTTACTCCCTAATGCTTCATAAAAGGCCATGTTGGGCTTATAGGCAACGGCATAGTCAACCGTGGCATCTATTATGGCTTTGTTAAAACTCAGAATAGGCTCAGGTTCCTTACGGATCTTGTCCGGAAGTTTATCCCAATCCGGATCCAAACCAACGCACAAAAAACTTTTTTTATCCTGAATTAGACGCTTAAGAGTGGCTTTATTCATGAAGCATATTTAACACCGCATGCGAATTTAATCCTTAAAAGGGATAGGAGGGGAAAAAACGGTATTGCTTTTGTTTAAAGCCCGGTCATAAATGAACACCTCAAACCTTATCTTGCCATTATAATCCCTTTCCGGGAAATTTTTGGCATAAACCTTTAAGCGATTAACGGTTACATTGATCTTACCTTTTATGGCCTTATTGTCCCCTTTCGGAGTCAGATTTCTGAAACGGTAACGAAAACGAATGGTATCCCTGGTGTCCGGAAAAGGATCTTTAGTGGTCTGGCCATATTGTCCATTAAATTTTTCGTAATATTTGATGATCAAATTATTGGCATATTTGCCGGTGTCAAACGGTGGTTTGTCATGTTCAGGGCCTAACCCCAAATCCCCATTGCCATCTTTGTAACCAATAGTCAGGCGGATTGAATCTTCACCCGTTTTTTCGTAATTTTCAAAGGTAATAGAAGGCTCATTGCCTAACCCCTGATCTTGATTACATGAAGCGGTAAAAAGCATCAAAAAGCCTAAAAAAACAAAATTTATAAGTTTGAATGGCATAAACGGGGTTTTAATGAATGATATAACGGATTTTGCTCGTCAAATATTTTACAACTCTAGCTTCAAATTTTCGGAATCTGCCATTGAAATAAGGAACTACCAGTATCTCAACAATACTGTTTTCCGCACCTTCCTGAATCATTTGCAGTTAAATCCTTCCAATTCAAACGCAATAACTGACATACCGTTCCTGCCCATTGAATTCTTCAAAAGCCATAAAGTCATTACCGGAAACTTTACTCCCGAAACCACTTTCTTTAGTAGCGGCACCACATCTTCCGAAAGATCGGGTCATTTAGTAAGGGATTTGAGCCTATATGATATAAGCCTGATAGAAGGTTTTAAATATTTTTATGGTAAGCCCGAAAACAAAGCTATTCTTGCCCTTTTACCCACTTACCTGGAAAATCCCAACGCTTCATTGGTCTATATGGTAAACCAATGGATTCAAGAAAGCCAATATCCGGAAAGCGGTTTTTTCTTAAATGAATACACCGAACTCCGGGATACAATTCAAAACCTCCAGGAAAGGAGTGCACCGGTAATTCTAATAGGAGTAAGTTATGCCTTGCTGGCACTGGCGGAAAACCATCCTATGGACCTTTCTGATGTCATTGTCATGGAAACCGGCGGAATGAAAGGCCAAAGGAGAGAAATGGTACGCGCGGAGTTGCACGAAATACTCAAAAAACAATTCAAAAAGGATTTAATACACTCCGAATACGGGATGACCGAATTGCTTTCACAGGCTTATTCCCAAGGGGAAGGCATTTTTCAAACACCCCCCTGGATGGAAATTTACGTCCGCGACCCGTATGATCCTTTTCACGTTTCAAAAACCGGGAAAGGGGCTTTGAATATCGTGGACCTCGCCAATGTGCACTCCTGTAGCTTCATAGCGACACAGGATCTGGGCGAAAAATTTGAAGATGGTTCTTTTCAGGTTTTAGGGCGTTTCGACCAATCGGATATCAGGGGCTGTAACCTCATGATGGTTTAAAAAAAAGCCACGCTAACATATGAAGTTAACGTGGCTTTTGATAGGGGTATTCCATTTATACAGCAACCTTAACGGGCTACTGAAAGCTTGGCTGTTTTTTCAAAGGATTGACCATTCATTCTGAGAATGTAATTCCCTTTTTCAAGCTCACTAACATTGAGCCTGAATGATTGCTTTCCTTGTGTACCTTTTACATTTTTCTCACGAACTATCTGACCGTTAAGGTCAACCAGCTGAAAAAGGCTGCGTTCACCTTTGGGTATATCAAACGCCACTTTAGTACTATTTCTGGCCGGATTGGGGTAAACTTTTAAAGCGGGTTCAAAGTCCTCTTTTTGGTTGGCTTGCCAATCATCGTTAGCAGGAATCTGATCAGTGGAGCGGGTTAAGTAAATCCCGCGACCATGAGTAGCCGCATAAATCACCGGCCCTTTGGCCCAGTCAAATGGCTTTACCTGCCTAAGTTGATGAGTGGCCACTCTGGGCATACCATTGTTAATTTCAACCCAACCACGGCTCCGGTTATTCAGATCCAGGAACCACATCCCCATTTCCGTCCCTACGAAGATCTGATTCGCCGAATCCATACGGAATAAACCATCATAAACCGGCATTAAAGGCAGATCCGCTGAGGAAGGACCCTCGTCATCAAGTACCTCAAAGCTTACATTAGAGGCTGAGTCCATCGCATTCTGGGAATAAAACACATGATCACCTGAACCATAATTGCCACAAGTAACCAACATACGATCGTCATTCTTATTGTCTACATCCACACCCGTGACTACATTCTGGAAAGTGCCAATGACATCCACGTCAAGAGAATCCCTTTTAAATGCTCCTTTATCAAAGTGGGCATAACGCAACCCGGAAATCCTGATTACCCGGCTAATGCCTCCGTCCCAACCACCAACAAAAACGGTGTTGCCATCATTGGTATAATCAAGGGTCATGGGAACATCCAGGTTTACGTTGGCCAGTTTAAACCAGGAGGGATTTACACTAAAATTCATCATTTGGTCTGTCAACCAAATCTCATTCTCAAGCGGCATGGTAAATAAAGCCCTAACAGGGTCCTGTATATCAATGGATTCAAGGGGTGATAAACCTTGTTTTAAGGTGTGTTCGAATTCAATACCGTTATTGCTTAACACCTTGACAGTCTTACCCGGAAGCTTAGCAATATCCTGATCAGCTTTGAATTTATTGTTACCAACCTGAGTAAAATGAGAAGTATCATTGCGGAAATATTGGGCATTTTCAGCCGAAGCTTCGTATTCTGCTCCCTTTTCTAATACCACGTTATTATCGGCTGCAAAAACCACAGAATCTTTGCTCAAGCTATCATCAGGATTCTCATAAAGCCTAAAAGGCGTATTGAAAAGGGATTTGGATTCCTTGCCATTGATGTCATCAAAAGAAAGCCTATCCATGCTGCCCCCGGCATCCTGGGACCTTGCTACCCTTGCCTGCTGGCTCTCATTGATGTAAACATCGTTATTGAGGTCCGAAATTTCTGCATAGAAGCCATCAGCACCGAGCACCACTTGATAACTTTTGCCGGTAAGGCTGTTTTTTAGCAGTTTTAAAGAATTGTTATCCTGCGTTCCTCCAACGATATCACCCCTTTTAGAAGCATCCAGCGCATAAAACTGAGTGACATTGTACCCGATATTGATTTCTTTGTATTTGGGCTTTTCATCCTTCGTAAAATCACCACGGGTACGGAAAATGCCGCCGTCATTGGCAAGATACATTTTGGGTGGCTTGGCGTCCATACTGAAGACTACCTCATGATGATCAACGTGAACATATCTTTTATTGCCTGAGAAATTGAACGCGGATGCAGCTTGACTCCATTGTCCTTTGCCGTCATTATCACCGCCGCCATCCCATAGCCAGAAATTAATCCCGCCAACAAAAATCCGGTCCTTTTGCGAAGGATCCACGCCAATGGCATTATCCCAAACACCCTGAGCATCATTTCCTCCCCTGGAATAGGGATCAAAAAACCCATCTCCTTCCGCAATAGAAGTCCAATTGTCCCCGTTATCACGGGTTTGATAAATGCCCCTGAGATCATCTGGGGTGATAAAATTTACCCCGGAATTCACGATACTAATGTAAACGAAATTGGGATCTGAAGGGGAAATGGTCGTTTCAATACGCCCGTAAGTTCCGGAAGGTAACTGGTTTTGATTATCATCATTCAATAAGGTGAAATTTTTACCGTTATCGGTCGACCTTAAAAGGTGAGAAGAAGTAGCCGCATAAACCGTCTTGCCATCCGGAGAGGTATTCACTTCTAAATATGGTTCACCGTTATAAGCCCCATTGGAGCCCATATTGTTAATCCTGCTCCAGTTTTGCCCGCCATCGGTGGAAACCCTAATTCCATTATCCGTTGCTGCGTAAATCTTTTGCGGGTTGTTTTCACTAATAGCAATTTCGTGGACATTATCCCAGGTGCCTCCTGAATTGGTCATCGGATTATTGGGAATGGTACTTTCAAGGTGTTGCCAGGTTTTTCCACGATCAGTCGACTTCCAAATACCCATCCCTATATGGCCGGTTTTTCCACCAAAACCATTTTTGTAAGCACCGCTGTAGGCAAAGCCCTGTTCACCGGTACCAAAATAAATATCACCATTGGAAGCCTGTTCCATACAAACTATAGCCAGGCTTTTATACTTATCAGAACCTTCATATTTTACAGGTTCCCAGGTAGTGCCTCCATTGGTAGAACGAAATAAACCGCCACTGACACCTCCGGCAAAAAGGCGTTTGGGATTTTCGTTATCAACCACTATATCACGTGTCCTTCCGCCTATGTTATCAGGACCTTTATTAGTCCATTGTATGTGATTGGATTGCCTTTTATAACTGGGATTGTGCTCGGCCTGATCTACGGCTTTTTTCACATCTGCCACACCAACCTGACCAGTATATGGGTTGGCTCGAATTAATGACATATAACGGGAATAACCCTTTGCCGATTCCCCTTCTTCTTCGGATTCAATAAAAAATGTTTTTTCGGTGGGTTTGAAAGCTTGGTAATGTTCAGGGCCTGAAAATTGGTTCTGAGCCCAGAAATAAGCCGCTGAAGCGACTGCTAAACCTAATGAAAGGGTAAGAATAAGTCCTTTTGTTTTCATAAGTTCCTGATTTTAAAAAATTTAATTTGCTTGAAATGAATTTCCCTCAACCTTTCTGGAGGGGTAAACATGCCTCTCCGCATGGTAGGAAGACCGGACAAGGGGGCCGGATTCCACATAATCAAAGCCCATTTCCATGCCTACTTCTTTAAATTGCTGAATTTTTGGTGGTTAAACAAAATGGTCTATATCTAAAAACTTATTGCTTGGAAAATTAAAAATAACCTATTTCTTACAAAAGCATCTATCATTACACCGGGCTTAAAACTTTTGAATTATCTCCAATTAATAAATAAACTGACTTTTGCGCTGATACCCGGTTGAAACTCAGTTTCTGGCATACCCGTATCAAATAAAAAGCACCTCCATAATTTTTGCCTGATTGACGCGTTTATCCTGATCATAACACTCGGCTTTTCTTTCGGGTTAACTTCAAAACCATCTTTTATTAATTCAATATAAACCGGTTTAAGTAACCATAAACCAAAACCCAATTTAAAATTTGTTCAACCAAGAACTTTATGGGAAAATCCCCGAAAACCCCATAAAAGCAATAACTTATGAGATTATTGGTTAATGCTCGAATCAGACCCATTTTCCGGAAGGGCATCCAATAAAAAAGCCACGCTAACATATGAAGTTAACGTGGCTTTTGATAGGGGTATTCCATTTATACAGCAACCTTAACGGGCTACTGAAAGCTTGGCTGTTTTTTCAAAGGATTGACCATTCATTCTGAGAATGTAATTCCCTTTTTCAAGCTCACTAACATTGAGCCTGAATGATTGCTTTCCTTGTGTACCTTTTACATTTTTCTCACGAACTATCTGACCGTTAAGGTCAACCAGCTGAAAAAGGCTGCGTTCACCTTTGGGTATATCAAACGCCACTTTAGTACTATTTCTGGCCGGATTGGGGTAAACTTTTAAAGCGGGTTCAAAGTCCTCTTTTTGGTTGGCTTGCCAATCATCGTTAGCAGGAATCTGATCAGTGGAGCGGGTTAAGTAAATCCCGCGACCATGAGTAGCCGCATAAATCACCGGCCCTTTGGCCCAGTCAAATGGCTTTACCTGCCTAAGTTGATGAGTGGCCACTCTGGGCATACCATTGTTAATTTCAACCCAACCACGGCTCCGGTTATTCAGATCCAGGAACCACATCCCCATTTCCGTCCCTACGAAGATCTGATTCGCCGAATCCATACGGAATAAACCATCATAAACCGGCATTAAAGGCAGATCCGCTGAGGAAGGACCCTCGTCATCAAGTACCTCAAAGCTTACATTAGAGGCTGAGTCCATCGCATTCTGGGAATAAAACACATGATCACCTGAACCATAATTGCCACAAGTAACCAACATACGATCGTCATTCTTATTGTCTACATCCACACCCGTGACTACATTCTGGAAAGTGCCAATGACATCCACGTCAAGAGAATCCCTTTTAAATGCTCCTTTATCAAAGTGGGCATAACGCAACCCGGAAATCCTGATTACCCGGCTAATGCCTCCGTCCCAACCACCAACAAAAACGGTGTTGCCATCATTGGTATAATCAAGGGTCATGGGAACATCCAGGTTTACGTTGGCCAGTTTAAACCAGGAGGGATTTACACTAAAATTCATCATTTGGTCTGTCAACCAAATCTCATTCTCAAGCGGCATGGTAAATAAAGCCCTAACAGGGTCCTGTATATCAATGGATTCAAGGGGTGATAAACCTTGTTTTAAGGTGTGTTCGAATTCAATACCGTTATTGCTTAACACCTTGACAGTCTTACCCGGAAGCTTAGCAATATCCTGATCAGCTTTGAATTTATTGTTACCAACCTGAGTAAAATGAGAAGTATCATTGCGGAAATATTGGGCATTTTCAGCCGAAGCTTCGTATTCTGCTCCCTTTTCTAATACCACGTTATTATCGGCTGCAAAAACCACAGAATCTTTGCTCAAGCTATCATCAGGATTCTCATAAAGCCTAAAAGGCGTATTGAAAAGGGATTTGGATTCCTTGCCATTGATGTCATCAAAAGAAAGCCTATCCATGCTGCCCCCGGCATCCTGGGACCTTGCTACCCTTGCCTGCTGGCTCTCATTGATGTAAACATCGTTATTGAGGTCCGAAATTTCTGCATAGAAGCCATCAGCACCGAGCACCACTTGATAACTTTTGCCGGTAAGGCTGTTTTTTAGCAGTTTTAAAGAATTGTTATCCTGCGTTCCTCCAACGATATCACCCCTTTTAGAAGCATCCAGCGCATAAAACTGAGTGACATTGTACCCGATATTGATTTCTTTGTATTTGGGCTTTTCATCCTTCGTAAAATCACCACGGGTACGGAAAATGCCGCCGTCATTGGCAAGATACATTTTGGGTGGCTTGGCGTCCATACTGAAGACTACCTCATGATGATCAACGTGAACATATCTTTTATTGCCTGAGAAATTGAACGCGGATGCAGCTTGACTCCATTGTCCTTTGCCGTCATTATCACCGCCGCCATCCCATAGCCAGAAATTAATCCCGCCAACAAAAATCCGGTCCTTTTGCGAAGGATCCACGCCAATGGCATTATCCCAAACACCCTGAGCATCATTTCCTCCCCTGGAATAGGGATCAAAAAACCCATCTCCTTCCGCAATAGAAGTCCAATTGTCCCCGTTATCACGGGTTTGATAAATGCCCCTGAGATCATCTGGGGTGATAAAATTTACCCCGGAATTCACGATACTAATGTAAACGAAATTGGGATCTGAAGGGGAAATGGTCGTTTCAATACGCCCGTAAGTTCCGGAAGGTAACTGGTTTTGATTATCATCATTCAATAAGGTGAAATTTTTACCGTTATCGGTCGACCTTAAAAGGTGAGAAGAAGTAGCCGCATAAACCGTCTTGCCATCCGGAGAGGTATTCACTTCTAAATATGGTTCACCGTTATAAGCCCCATTGGAGCCCATATTGTTAATCCTGCTCCAGTTTTGCCCGCCATCGGTGGAAACCCTAATTCCATTATCCGTTGCTGCGTAAATCTTTTGCGGGTTGTTTTCACTAATAGCAATTTCGTGGACATTATCCCAGGTGCCTCCTGAATTGGTCATCGGATTATTGGGAATGGTACTTTCAAGGTGTTGCCAGGTTTTTCCACGATCAGTCGACTTCCAAATACCCATCCCTATATGGCCGGTTTTTCCACCAAAACCATTTTTGTAAGCACCGCTGTAGGCAAAGCCCTGTTCACCGGTACCAAAATAAATATCACCATTGGAAGCCTGTTCCATACAAACTATAGCCAGGCTTTTATACTTATCAGAACCTTCATATTTTACAGGTTCCCAGGTAGTGCCTCCATTGGTAGAACGAAATAAACCGCCACTGACACCTCCGGCAAAAAGGCGTTTGGGATTTTCGTTATCAACCACTATATCACGTGTCCTTCCGCCTATGTTATCAGGACCTTTATTAGTCCATTGTATGTGATTGGATTGCCTTTTATAACTGGGATTGTGCTCGGCCTGATCTACGGCTTTTTTCACATCTGCCACACCAACCTGACCAGTATATGGGTTGGCTCGAATTAATGACATATAACGGGAATAACCCTTTGCCGATTCCCCTTCTTCTTCGGATTCAATAAAAAATGTTTTTTCGGTGGGTTTGAAAGCTTGGTAATGTTCAGGGCCTGAAAATTGGTTCTGAGCCCAGAAATAAGCCGCTGAAGCGACTGCTAAACCTAATGAAAGGGTAAGAATAAGTCCTTTTGTTTTCATAAGTTCCTGATTTTAAAAAATTTAATTTGCTTGAAATGAATTTCCCTCAACCTTTCTGGAGGGGTAAACATGCCTCTCCGCATGGTAGGAAGACCGGACAAGGGGGCCGGATTCCACATAATCAAAGCCCATTTCCATGCCTACTTCTTTAAATTGCTGAAATTTTTCGGGCGGGACAAAATGGGATATATTCAAATGCTTATTGGTCGGTTGAAGGTATTGACCAATGGTTACCACATCCACATTCACGTCTCTCAAATCCCTCAATATCTGGTACACATCTTCATCGGATTCGCCAAGCCCAAGCATAAAACCGGTTTTGGTTCTAACCCCTTGTGCTTTGGTTCTTCTTAGTTGTTCAAGGCTGCGATAATATTTAGCCTGTGGTCGAATTTTCCGGTAAAGGGATTTCACGGTCTCCATGTTGTGAGAAATCACTTCGGGATTTTCATCAATAACCCGCTGAAGGGCTTCCCAATCGGCTTTAAAATCCGGGATTAAAACTTCCTGGGTTGTTTGGGGATTCATTTCTTTGATCCTACGGATCGTTTCAGCCCAGATTTTGGATCCTTTATCTTCCAGTTCATCCCGATTGACAGAGGTGATGACCGCATGGTTTAAATTCATTAATTGAATCGCCTCTGCAACCCTTCTTGGTTCTTCATCATCATATTCCTGCGGCTTTCCGGTAGCTACTGCACAAAATGAGCAAGACCTGGTACAGGTATTACCCAGAATCATGAAAGTGGCTGTTCCTCTTCCCCAACATTCGCCCATATTAGGACAGTTACCACTTTGACAAATGGTATGAAGCTTATAATCGTCTACAATTTTCCTTACATTCTTGTAATTATCCCCGGTGGGCAATTTTACTTTCAACCAGGGAGGCTTGGTTCTTTTTGGCTTGGCCTTAGCCTCGCCTTCCTTTTTATTTTTCTCCAACAGATCACTTTTCATATACACTTACTTGTTTTACCATCGATTTCCAAAACTAAAACTTAAATAAAGATTGATAAACAATTGCTTATTTTCTACAAAAGCAAAGATAGGCATCTTTCTGGGAAAAGCATCAACCATTACACCGGCCTCCAAACTTTTGAATTCCTTCCAGTCAAAAGATAAACTGACTTTGGAGCTGAGCCCTGGTTGAAACTGGATCTCGGACATGCCCACCAAGTAAGAAGCACCCCCGAATATTTTTGCTTGATTGACATGCTTATCCGGATCATAGCGCTCGACTTTTCTTTCGAGCTGGTTTTCACTATCTTCTTTTATCACTTCTATATAAACCGGTTTAAGTAACCCCAGATTAGGACCCATTGTAAAATTAAAATCCACCCTAACGCCTAAATTTTCCTCTTTCTCTGCTATTCGGTACTGTTGCCCCCATCCTGCCCTGGCCACCATTAAGGCATTTCTCCGTCCGAATACATAAGGGCTTGCCTGATCGTATTGTTTATTAACGATTTTTGTTTCTTTGGGATGCTTCAGGGAAAATAAATAATCAAAGTGGTAAAGGGTATTACGGCTCCTTGTTTTATTCCGGGCATATAGGACTTCGATACCCCAGCCATTGGTATGACCTAAAACTCCCGCCTTAAGAGAGTGGTTATGCCTAATATCCACTTCCTCTTCACCAAACCTTCCTCCGACCGTATCGTCCTGGCCCTTACTCGTTAAAAACAGGAATGAGGCCAAAAAGCATAAAAAAATTTGCTTACTCAGACCCTTTGTCATAGATTTACGATCGTTTTTAAATCAATCAACAAATTTAACGAAATTATCGCTAAAAAATTTCGCTTATGGAAATTGCTGAAATAATTTACGAGGGTTCTTTAAGAACAAAGGCCACCCATAATCGTTCAGAGCAAGTTATCCATACTGATGCACCACCCGACAATAAGGGAAAGGGAGAGGCATTTTCGCCTACTGATTTGTTAGCCACTTCCCTCGGAACCTGTATGATGACCGTGATGGGTATAAAGGCCAAGGAGAACGATATTTTGCTGGATGATGTATCCGTTGAAGTAAGTAAGGAAATGGCAGCCAACCCAAGAAGGGTGAAAAAAGTGGGTTTGGCTTTTGAAGTAACGGCTTCCAACCTTACTGAAGGCCAGAAAAATATCCTGGAAGAAGCCGCCAGGAATTGCCCTGTTGCTCAAAGTCTATCAAGTGAAATAGAACAGGATGTAACTTTTGACTATAAGTAAAAGTTAAAAACTGACGTGGAATCAAACCAAAACCGAATAAAAAGTCGGTTAAAGGGATTCATTAGACCCGCTTAAAAAAAGGGCTTGATCATCGATGCTACATGATTTTGAATCCATTGAATGGGTTCACTTAAATCCAAGGAAAATGTGGGGCAGGTTTCCGGACTGCAAGCATTTAAAATAACAGCCGAAATGATTAATAAAACAAAGGCTAACCTTTTAACCATAGTGATTATTTCTTTTAACAAACCTTTTGTTTGTTCATTTAACCGTTCAAACATGAAAAAATTGAAAAAAAATTCCAAAACTTAAATTTGTCCTTTGGCCAAAATGGTTTTTAAATATTGTAGCTTGAACTTTGCTTATCATGAAGAATGACTTATCTCAAACCGAGGAAAATTACCTGAAAACCATTTACCAACTCCAGGAGGGTGAGGAATCTTTTGTTTCCACCAATGAAATTGCCCATCATCAAGACACTTCAGCCGCCTCAGTCACGGATATGGTTAAAAGACTGGCGGAAAAAGGCCTCATTTATTATGAAAAATACAAAGGGGTGAAGCTTACCAAAGAAGGGGACCAGAAAGCCAAAGCCTTGATCCGGAAACATCGGTTATGGGAATATTTCCTCGTTGAAAAACTGGAATTTGAGTGGGATGAAGTCCACGTCATTGCCGAAGAACTGGAGCATATTAAATCTCCGATCCTTACGGACCGATTGGATGCCTTTTTAGGATTTCCAAAATACGATCCTCACGGAGACCCTATACCGGATAAGGAAGGGCATTATACCTACCGGACAGATTTCCTACTCAAAGATTTCGGACCGGGACAAGAGGGAGTTATTGTGGGCGTTAAAAATTCTGAAGCCAAATTTCTTCAATTGCTCGATGCTTCTGATTTAAAATTGGGCGCAAAAGTGAAGGTCGTTGACCGGTTTGATTTCGATCATTCCTTATCCCTTCAAGTCAATGGCAAAAACGAGACCAGGGTTTCCCATGAAGTAGGCCAGAATCTCTATGTGAAACCCCTTTGAACGCAATCCTATTTTACATGACCCCTTGGTTCTACCACATTTTTTGTGGAAATTTAGTGCTGTGGTTTTACATGGGGCC
>CAZJWK010000035.1:0-19135 GCA_964549595.1 uncultured Sphingobacteriales bacterium
CCATAATGACCGTAATCAGCCGGCCACCAGTCCTGAGAGGTGGTCATCAGTTCATAAATATCTTGCTTAACCGCTTTCAGGTCAAGCTTCTTGAATTCCTCCGCATAATCAAAATCCGGATCCATAGGATCCGCCAGCTCTGAATGTTGCCTGAGCATATCCAGATTCAGTCTGTCCGGCCACCACTCGCTGAGCGATTTTTCATTCCCTACAGACTGGCCTGAGGCCACCCCTGAAAAGGGGCATTTGCTTCCGGTACTTGTTACTTCATTCGCCATAATCGATTACTTTTATTTTGTTGACAAATCAATTAACCAATTTGTTTTCCCTTTAAGGAGTAATCAAAACAAAAAAGATTGAGTTCGAATTTCATTAATTAAAAAGGAAACCCTATAACCCATTTAGCCAGGTTTGTTGGTTTCATCAAAATTAAGGCCAAGCATTGCGAATCGCTTAAAAAGAACCCATTTTTAAACTTATTCATTTTTAAATTTTTAACAAAAACGGGCCTGAATGGTTTTTGCGCCAAGCAATGGCCCTTGGACCAGCTTTTTGCAAAAAAACATTCCCAAAAAATCGAACCGATTTTTTTTCGTTATAAAATTGGGTTAATTTTGATTCATTAGCCATGAGTATTGAGACAATCAGGGGAACATTATGGCAAAAGCTTTACAATATTTACTTTTAGGGGTTTTACTTACGGCTTCCTCGCTTAGCCAGGCCCAAACCCACAAGGTGGTTAGGGAACAGGGACAAAAAACTTCTGATACGTTATGCGTCTCTAATTTTCCTAAAAAGGTTAAACTGGATAGTTTGGTTGGTAATATACCTTACAAGCGCTATGCTTATTTGGTAGCCAATAAGGATGATGAGGTAATAAAAACCATTCGAAAGGGTGATAGACTTATTTTGAAAGACTCGCCAATAAATCGTTACCGCGTTTGGGGCATTGCCTTTGAAGGAACGCTAAATGCAAATTACGGTGATAAAGTAACCCAAGTCAATGCTTCCATCAAAGATTCATTGTCCTCCAAACCTTTAATCCTGTTCAAAATAGAAACCAATGGGGGTAAAATTTCATCTCCTGAAGCCATTGGTGGCGAAGTGCAATCATGCCTTTCATCCCGGAAAACGATTCGTTTTGAACCGCTTCGTTATGAACCCCTTAAAGCCAAATATCAATTCATAATTACGGATAAAGCCAATGATACCATTTCTGCCATACCGGACACCAATAATTTTGCCCTTGGTCAATTGGGGCCTGGAGAATTTAATTTGTTGGGAATAGCTTACCTTGGCCAATTGGAAAATCTTAAAGTTGGAAATGCCTTATCTTCTTTAAGGGCTTCCGTTTGCATGGATTATTCCAACAATTCAATCTCTGTTAGCCAGGCTGATATTAAGGCTGAGAAATTGGGTTTTTCGAACCATCAATACGATACTTTGCCTATTTGCAACGGAGTCTCAAAAGGGCCAATCCAGCTAGAAACCCAAAACAAAACCCGGGGAAAAGCTCAGACCGCTTACATTGTGACAGGGACAAATAATGATACTATTCGGCAGACTCCTGTGAACGAATATGTCAATTTCGATTCAAATGGCATTGGCAAATGGCATGTTCAGAGCATATCCTACAAAGGCATACTGATTAACAATTTTCCCGGTAAAACCCTGAATGATTTATCAGCAACCGAATGTATGACCCTTTCCAAAAACCAACTTTTGGTGAAAAAAGACAGTGCCCATTTGGATTCAATTGAGGTCGATGGGAAAAAAGATAGTGTGGTAATACCGGCTGAATCGGACACCACCCTGCAATTTGAGCCCCAATCTAAAGCAACTCCCGGTGCCATAACGGCTTATTTGTTCATTGATAATGAGCAAGATTCCGTCATTGGTTACACAACGAGGGATCTTTTAAAAGCCAAACATTTTCCCTCCCAACAATTTTATGTTCAGGCTATCTCGTTTATTGGGAATAAAGCCAAATTGCAATCTATCACCCATTCAGATAGCCTTCCATACACTTGTTACGAAAGGTCGGCAAACCGGATCAAAATCGTTCAGAAAAAAGGTGACTCCCAAGGTCCTGATTTGGAAGAACCCTCAAATACGCTCAAGGCATACCCCAATCCTGCTAATGACCATGTCACGGTTTTTATTCCCAAAAATGTTTCAGAAAATGGATCCTTACAAATCATAGATCCCAAAGGAAGGGTAGTACTGCGCAGGACTATTGTGGAAGGTCAAAGAGAAACGCAATTAGACGTAAAAGGTTTTGTGGGAAAATACTTTATTCGGCTGCAGTATCCGGAGAAAACATTTGGCACCCCTCTGGTTGTTAAGTAACCTTTGAATGAATTGACTATCGGATGCTTTTTGAAAAAACCTTTTATGTGGAGACTTGCCTGTTATTTAACTTTTTGCTTTTTACTTACCCATGTCCCCGTATTCGGTCAAAATGCCACTGAGGTCAAGGGGCGGATTTTTGATCAGACCAACGGAGAGCCTATTCCCGGTGTGAACGTTGTTATTCAAGGTGATCGGCAGCAAGCAATAACCACTGATGACAATGGCCAATTTAAAGTTAATGCCCCTAAATGGCCGGATAGCTTAAAAGCAAAGGCCAAAGGATACTTGCCCGTGAAGATTTCTCTACCCCAGAATGAAAGGCTTTTAAAAGGAATCCGCATAGGGTTAACCACCAAAAGTTCCCGGACTTTGAATGAGGTGGTGATCTCAGGTTACCCAAAAAACCAGTCCTCGGCTAATGTACCTGGTAACATTTCGCTTATAGATGAGAAAACCCTGAAAAAAGAAAGTGATCATACCTTAGCCAGGGCTATGGACCAGACACCCGGTCTTCATTACCAACAAGGCGCTTATGGTACCGGTAGAATGACGATAAGGGGTATTGGTTCACGTTCACCTTATTCCACGACTAAAATCAAGGCTTATTACCAGCAAATACCCATAACCAGCGGAGAAGGGATTAGCAATCTAATGGACTTAAATCCTGCTTCTTTTAGCCGGCTGGAGGTCATTAAGGGGCCCATTTCCTCCGTTTACGGGTCCGGATTAGGAGGTGCGGTATTATTGAAACCAAAAAATGGCCTTGGCCGTGGCACCCGGTTAAAGTTAGGAGGAGAAGGGGGTTCTCATGGTTATTGGGAAAGTCAGGCGAAATTCGGTCATGTTACCCATGAAAAAAATATTTACCTGGATTATACAAGAACGCATTTGGATGGTTTTAGGGGTAATAGCCAATACGACCGGCACAATGCGACATTCACCGCCAATATTTATACAGGAAACAACAGTGCCCTTAACCTTCTCGGAAATTTTACTCACCTGAAAAGCTTTATACCCAGTTCTTTAAGTAGGGAAACCTTTAATAAAAATCCGGAAAAGGCGGATGAAGACTGGAAAGAAGCCAAAGGCCATGAAGAATACGACAAAACCATTTTTGGGGCATCTTATGAAACCCGGATATTGCCTGATTTGAAAACAACGACTGCTGTTTTTACCCATTATAAAAACAACCACGAGCCCCGTCCTTTCAATATTTTAAAGGATCAAAGGTTTTCTTATGGGGCCCGCCACCTTACTACCTATAGCCCGGAAATCTTTGGCATGAAAACATCATGGACATTGGGCGGTGAGTATTTTAATGAATGGTATCAAAGGCAAACTTTTAAAAACCTCAATCGGAACCTGGGGGCTATTTTGACCAATTCGGAGCAAAAAAGGCAGTATTGGAACCTGTTCATTAACGGGGAACTGGCAGTGACCGAAAAGCTTTCTTTATCGGCCGGTGTCAATTACAATCAAACATTTTACCGTTTGAATGATTTACTGATACCGGATTCTGTAAACTTTGGCAGCCCAGCTTACAATAATGCGGATGGTTCCGGTGAATACCGGTTTGATCCGACCTGGTCACCCAGGGGTGGTGTTAATTATGAAATCCATCCCCGGCATAACTTATTTGCAAGCGTCAGTTCCGGTTTTTCTCAGCCAAGTGTACAAGAAACACTGGACCCGGCAGGTGCGCTAAACCCCGACATTAAACCTGAAACCGGGCTAAGCTATGAAATCGGTGGAAGGGGTTACATCAAAGCATTAAAGTTAAGTTATGACCTTTCAGCCTACCACATGCAAGTGCGAAATAAATTGGTAGCGAGGCGTGTGGGTCCTGATCAGTACATTGGATTGAATGCCGGTTCAACCGTTCACAATGGGGTAGAAATTACCCTTGAAGGCGGGAATTGGCTCAATAAGCAACATGGCTGGTTCCCCGAAATCACGCCTTTTATCTCTTATAATTACCAGGACTTCCGGTTTGAAGAATTTATTGTGGAAAATGAAAACGGTACCACCGATTATTCCGGCAATGAATTGACAGGTACTGCTCCTCACCATTTAACGGCTGGATTGAATACCAAAATCTGGGTTTCTCAATATTTGACACGGCCAAACGCTCTAACCTTTCGTTTCAATTACCGCTATCGGGCTCAAATGCCTGTATTAGATGATAATTCCATTTATACGGATCCTTATCATTTGCTTAATGCCAGGCTGGCTTATACACATCATTTTAAGGGTTTGACCCTTGAGGCGTTCATTGCCGAGCGAAATATCACGGATAAATTATATGCAGCCATGATTGTTCCTAATGCGCCAGGTTATGGAGGAAGTCCGCGGTATTATTACCCCGGTGAACCCCGAACACTTAGGTTTGGGCTCAAAGCAGAAATCAATCTTGATTAAAAACTGTTTTCATTAAATACTTTTTGTAAACAGGCTTTCGGTACCAAAACTGGGCCAATAAAGCAGGATATAATAACAAATCACCTATTAAGGTTCCCGTGCTAAATTGAATGTCATCGATAAGGTCCACCCCTCCTTCATTATGAGTTATCACATGGCAATGCCGCCAGTATTTCAGGAAAAAAGGCAGTGCTTTACCCTCATCCACAAATTCATAGTGGCCATCGCGCGAGTCATTGGAGACAATCTCGCTAATCCATTTTTGCTTAAACAAGATAAAGTTGATTTCCAGGTGGACCTCATCGCCAACCTTGTTCCCATCAAAGCGTAACAATCGTGCTGAAACCCAGGGTGGGTTGAGTTTCTCAAAAAGGTTTTCATCAAACTGATCCCATACTTGCTGAGGAGTTCGGTCAGGGATAAATGTGGTTATACAAATCCGTTTCATTTAATAAACAGAATTTACAATGGCCTCATTTTTAAATTGGGTAGTTATTGGATTCTTCCATTTTATCAAGCCACTTTTCTGCTTGGGCCAAAATTTGTTCCCGGTCTTTCATTTTATCCCAGGTTTTGTACATCATTCCCATTCTGTAGTTGTGTTTAAGCTTATCACGGTTTCGATGCATAAAATGCCAAAAGAGGCTATTGAAAGGACAAGCATCTTCACCCGTTTTCTTTTTGGGATTGTAATAGCAATGGTCGCAATAATTACTCATTTTCTTAATGTATGAGGCACTGGAAACGTAAGGTTTAGTAGCCAATTTACCGCCATCCGCATATTGACTCATACCGCGCGTATTAGTGATCTCCACCCATTGAACGGCATCCCGGTAAACACCCAGGTACCAAAGATCCACCTCATCCGGGTTGATGCCGGCTAACAGGGCAAAGTTACCGGTAATCATCAATCGCTGGATGTGGTGTGCGTAAGCTGTACTAAGGGATTGTTCAAGGACTTGCGCCATGCAATTCATACGGGTATTAGCGGTCCAATAAAAATCCGGAAGCCTGCGTTGGTGGTTAAAGTAATTGTATTGCTCATAATCCGGCATTTCCGCCCAATAAATTCCTCTCATGAACTCCCGCCAACCAAGGATTTGGCGAATAAAACCCTCCACTTGGGCCAAATCAATGGTCTCTTGATTGGCTTCCCAATAAGCCTCTGCTTTTTGGATTACCTCCCAGGGATCAATAAGCTTAACATTCAGTGCGAACGAAATAAGCGAATGGAACAAGTACCCTTCATCCTGTAGCATGGCATCCTGGTAAGTGCCAAAAGCCGGAAGGGCCTCCTCTAAAAATTGCTGGTAATACTGTAATGCTTCTTCCCGGTTAAGGGGAATGGCCATGGCTTCAGGTGCTTTGACCCAACCCATGGTTTGGATGCCCTCTGCTTCAATAGTGCCTTTGATAGCGGATAGATCGTGCCGGATTGGAGACGATTGAGGAAGGGGTACAGCCCCATCATAACGATTCCGGTTGTCAACGTCAAAGTTCCATCGGTTTCCTGCCGGCTGTTGATCCCTGGTCATTAATACACCCCACTTTTTCCGCATGGAGCGGTAAAACGATTCCATAAGGTACGTTTTTTTCCCCTTGAAGAAATCCCGGACCTCATAACGGCCGGTCAGGAAGTGCTCCGTGTCATAGGCCTGAGTGGTGATGGTTAATGAGCGGGCGAAATTGTTTAACCGCTCATCTAACCGGTACTCATCCGGATATAAGTATTCAAACCGTTCAAAACCTTCATTTTGAATCAGTGTTTGGAGCTTGGTTTCAAAGGCATGCTGGTTGTTCGGATCATCCAGCTTATAGTATAAAACCCGGTGCCCGGATTTTTTCAGCCGCTCTGCAAAATCCCGCATGGCTCCGAAAAAGGCAATGATTTTCTGGATATGGTGAGTCGTATAATCCGTTTCGGACCGGCATTCCATCATTAAATAGGTAACATGAGCTTCTACCGATTGAAACCAAGAGTGGTGACTATTTAACTGATCACCTAAGATCAGCCGAATCGTTTTAGGGGGTTGGGTTGTCAAGAATTAATTTTCCCAGGTTAACAACATTTTAATGAATCGGTTTAATTAGGCCATCAATTATTCCTGTTAAGTTCATTTGAGGGAATGGACTCATTATACCAGCATGAGCAATCCCTTTAATGCCCGACTTGTTTACTTCTACCATTTCCATGAATTAATCTTAAAGCCTTTAGCAATAAAAATATGGCTTTTGGAATGGAAGGGCTTTTTTTAAAGCGTAAATTTTTTGCTGAAAACTTTTTGATTTCTCGGCATACCTTATGGGTTTGGGTTGATACTCATTTAAAAATTAACACCCTGATGACTAACGTTATTGATGAGATTTACCATTAATTCATGCTATCTAATTTTAGTTTTTTAACAAAATTTTTTCATAAAATAAATGAGAAAAAAGTAAGATTAAACTTTTAAATTTGAATCCGTAAACCAAAAATAAATCATTATGAAGTATTTAAACTTGAGACAAATCGCTTTAGTATTGATGATGTCCTGTGGTATGGTAGCCTGTAATAGTTCAGACGATGACAACGGCTCACCAGGTGGAAATGGTGGAAGTGGCGGAAGTAACGGCGGTGGAGGAAATGATGATTCCTCAACACCCCAGGAAATTTCCAGTAATATCAGTTCAGCCACTACATGGGATAATAAATTTTCCGATCCTTCCAAAAATGACTATGTTGTTAAAAGCAATTCGCTTAACGTAAAAGCAACCCTGACCATTAAGCCTGGCGTCAGAATTCAAATGCCTGAAAATGGAGAAATTTACATTAAGGGGCAAGGGGCTTTGGATGCACAAGGAACCTCGAATAAACCCATTCTTTTTACCGGCAAAGTGCCTACTAAGGGTTATTGGCGTGGAATTTCTATTAATTCCCCCAGTGATCAAAACAAGCTTAAGTACGTTACCATGCGATATGGTGGAGCTGAGGCCCATTACTGGGATGGGAGATCCATTCTTTGGGTAAGGGGCGAGAATAATACCAAATTGGCCCTTGAGAATTGCACTTTGGCTGAAAGTGCTCAACATGGACTTGCCTTTGGAAAAAATGTAACCATGACCAGTTTCTCAAACAACCAGTTTAAAAATAATAAAATGGCTGGTTTATGGGTCGATGCCAGCGAATTGGGCCAATTAGATACAAAAACTGATTACAACAATGGTAATGGAAAGCCTTATGTCAAGGTATTCTGTAATAAGGTTACCGAAAACCAGACCTGGAAAAATATCAATACTTATTATTTGCTTTCTAATTCAAGTAATAATTTGAACATCAACGCTGATCTTATCATTGAGGCGGGAACAGATTTTAAAGCAACCAAAAAACTTGAAATTTACGTGAACGCCAAGGGTTCAATAAATGCAGTAGGAAAATCCGGGAAGAAAATTACTTTTAAAGGGGATTTAGAAACTTTTGGCCATTGGCGGGGTATTAAAATCCAGTCCCCCAGTAGCAAAAATGTTCTGAAGTATGTGGAAATTGTCCATGCTGGCAATCGTGCTCATTATTGGGATGGACAATCTGCTGTTTGGGTATCATCCAAGAATAATGGTAATTTGACCTTTAAAAATTGTGAAATACATCACAACAAGGATTGGGGTTTAACCGTTATTCAAAGTAAAGGTGCCACTGTAACACCCAGTACAGAAAAGAAACTTGAAAGCCAGAATAACTTCCATGACAATGGGCTGGCTTCAAGCCCAAAGTGTTCGGATTGTGATATTCAGCTTAACTAAAAGGCTCAATTGCCCACGCTTAGTAAAAGGAGGGTGGAAAATGCAGGTGTTTTAATCTTAATAAGGATTTCAACAAGCAGCAATTAAATACTTTTTTAAGAATACTTCCCAAACCTATCCAAGGTTCAACCTTGGATGGGTTTATTTATTTGAGCCTTCTATTGTAAAGTCATTAAGGTTTTTTGCTGATTAATTTTCTATTTAGGAACTTTCCCTGACCGTTCTCATTATCCTTTAAGCAAGCAAACAATTCCTTCGCCCAGGGTTTATATTTGCAGGATTTTAAAACAGAGAAAAGCACAATATGGTAACGGTAAAAGAAAAGCAATTAACGCAGGTTTCATCACAACCCATCAATACTTATATCGGTAACCTACCCAATGGCTTGACTATTTACATGAGTGTCAATAGTGAAGAACCCCGTATACAGACACAAATAGCTGTCAAAGCCGGCTTTCAGGATGATCCGGATGACGCTACGGGTCTGGCCCATTACCTGGAGCACATGATGTTTAAAGGGTCCGATCGCATTGGCACCCAAAACTGGGAGGAAGAATCTCCCCTTTTGGCGCAAATTGAGGAGCTATATGAACAACACCGGCAAACCAATGATCTTGAAGAAAAGAAAAATATCTATACCCGCATTGATGAACTGTCTACCCAGGCTGCCCAATATGCTGTTCCCAACGAATATGATAAGCTAATATCAGCGATCGGTGCTAAAGGCACTAATGCCTATACCAGTTTTGATCAGACGGTTTTCCTGAATGACATTCCGGCCAATGAACTGGAAAAATGGCTCAAAATCGAGAGCGAACGTTTCCGTAAGTTGGTCTTACGCCTTTTCCATACGGAATTGGAGACGGTTTACGAGGAGTTCAATATGCGTAACCAGGATACGGATCAAGTGAAAATCTTTGATGCGCTTTTTCAGGCTTTATTCGGCAGGCATGATTATGGACGCCAACCGGCCATTGGCAAGCCTGAGCATTTAAAGAATCCTTCTATGCGGGAGGTATATAAATTCTTCAATACCCATTATGCCCCTAATAACATGGCAATCTGCCTTTCCGGTGACCTGGATCCGGAAAAAACCTTTGATTTGGTTGAGCAATATTTCGGGGATTATCAGCCAGTGGAACAGCCTGAACAAAATGTTCCTACGGAAGCACCCTTTGAAAAACCTGTTGAAAAAGAAGTTTGGGGGAATGAAACAGAAAATGTGACCCTTGCTTTTCGCTTAGGTGGTGCCAATTCGAGGGATGCCAAGATCATGAAAGTCCTGGAAGGCATTCTCTTCAACCAAAAAGCCGGCTTGGTGGACCTCAACCTGAACCAGAAGCAACAGGTTATGCAGGCTTTAGTAGGCTTTATTCCGCTTAAGGATTATTCTTTACTGATCATGAATGCATTACCCAAAACCGGCCAATCTTTACAGGAGGCCGGGGATCTCTTACTGGAGGAAATAGAGAAAATCAAAAAAGGGCAGTTTGATGATTGGTTGGTGGAAGCGGTAATCAATGATTTGCGGTTAAATCAAAAATATCAACTTGAGACCAATAAGGGCAGAAGTGAAGCATTTGTGGATGCTTTTACCAATGAGATTCCCTGGGAAAGCTACATTAACCAACTTGAGGAGCTTAAGCAAATCACGAAAGATGATATCGTCAATTTTGCCCGCGAAAACCTGGATCAAAACTTTGCGGTCATACATAAAAAACAAGGCACGGACCCTAATGTCGTAAGGCTTGAAAAACCGCCTATCACGCCTGTTATACTGAACCGGGAAGCCCGGTCGGACTTTTTCCGGGAAGTTCAAGAAATTCCTTCCGGTGAATTAGAGCCCCGTTTCCTGGACTTTAATCGGGATATTCAACAATCCGTTTTCAGGGGGCAAATCCCTTTTTATTACATCCCCAATCCCATCAACGATACCTTTCAACTTCACTTTATTTTCGATATGGGTTCTGACCATGACCTGGAGCTTAGCTTAGCGCTTCAATATTTGCCTTATCTGGGTACTGATCAATATTCCCCTGAAGCCATCCGGCAGGAATTTTTTCGCTTGGGGCTCAATTACAAAACTGATGTCCAAAAAGATAAGGCTTGTGTATATCTGCAGGGGCTTGAAGAATCACTTGAAAAGGGCATTGCCTTATTTGAGCATTTACTGCACAATGTGCAGGCCAATGCCGAAGCATTGGATGATTTAATAGCCAGTTTTATTAAAGAAAGAGAAGATGAAAAAGCCGATAAGCAGGTGATTTTGAAAGAAGGGTTGGTCAATTACGGTAAATACGGCTCCAAAAACCCGTTTACAAATCGATTTTCAAGAGAAGCACTGGCCAAGCAAGAGGCCGAAAAACTCGTACAAAGAATCCACGCTCTTTCTTCTTATGAGCACCGAATATTCTATTACGGTCAAAAATCACACGACCATGTGAAAAGCCAGTTGGCTGATTACCATCCTGAATTTGAAAACTTGCACAACATACCTGAACCTAACCGGTACCAGGAACAATCCACTGATCAAAGTCAGGTGTATTTGGTAGATTACGATATGGTCCAGAGTGAGATGGTCCTCCTGTCAAAAGACGAAAAGTATAATAAGGATTTAACACCTTATATATCCCTTTTCAACGAATACTTTGGAGGAGGTTTATCCTCTATAGTTTATCAGGAGATTCGGGAGTCAAAAGCTTTGGCCTATACCGCTTTCAGTTTTTTCACCTTACCAAGGACCTATCAGGATTCCCATTACCTCTTATCATACATTGGTACACAGGCGGATAAATTGGGAGATGCACTCGATGCCCTGAAAAAACTGATGAGTGAATTGCCGGAATCTCAACAGCAATTTGAAAGCGCTCGTCATTCCGTGATGAAACGAATTGCCTCTGAGCGCATCACCCGTACCCAAATTTTTAAGGCCTTCGAAGAAAATCGCAGAAGAGGTGTGGATTATGACCTGCGAAAGGATGTATACGAAAAGATGCAAACGGTCACCTTTGAAGAGCTTAAAGCCTATTATGACCAACATGTGAAAGGTAAAAATTTTCATTACCTGGTGCTTGGTAGTAAGGAGAACATTGATTTTAACTTGCTAAAATCCATTGGGCCGGTACAGGAATTAAGTTTGGATGCTTTGTTTAATGATGCAGAATAAGGCCCTTAAGCTTCTGAATAATGGGTCATTTTAGAATTGCCGACACGTTTAAAGGTTTCGACAAGTGGAAAGAAAGGAATTTTGCCATTTTCATGATTTTTACCACCCTTTTCAAAGCCCAAAATGGCCTGAAGATTTTTGCCTTTCAAAGCACTCTGAAAAAAGTACCAAAAAGAGAATACACAGCGGAAAACGGTAGACTTCCCTTTTGCAATAAATTCCCGCCTTAAAATCCTCAGTAAAAATCAGTTTAATCAGCGGTATAACCGTTCTATAATGACTTAACGTAGATGACCCAGGTGCTGACGATAAGCGGTGATAATTGGGATAATGCTTGGTTTCACCGTATCAGCATCGCTTCGGCTTCCCGTAAGTACAGGTGACGTACATGGTTTATAAGTACACACCGAACGGGTGTTTTTCTCCCTCGAAGGGTTTGGGTGATAAGGGTACCGTTCAAAAACCTTAAACCGTCACCGTATCCATTTGCTTGATGATTTCTTGCCCGAATTCTGAGCATTTTAACTTATCGGCATGGTCCATCATCCGGGCAAAATCATAGGTTACGCGACCACTGTTGATGGCTTTTTCCATTCCATATTGCACGAGGTCTCTGGCTTCAAACCAACCCAAATGCTCAAGCATCAAAGAACCTGAAAGGATGAGCGAACCGGGATTGACCTTATCCAGACCGGCATATTTGGGCGCTGTACCATGCGTAGCCTCAAAAATGGCGTGACCGGAATCATAATTGATATTGGCACCCGGTGCAATGCCGATTCCTCCAACCATTGCCGCCAGGGCGTCCGAAATATAATCTCCGTTTAAGTTCATGGTAGCAATAACAGAATAATTTTTCGGCCTTAACAGGATTTGTTGGAGAAAAGCATCGGCAATGGCATCGTTAACGATGATCTTTCCGTCCTTCTTGGCTTGTTTTTCCGCTTCTGCAGCAGCATCCTGGCCTTGCTCATTTTCTATGCGGTCCCATTCCAATCCGGTAAAAACCTTATTGCCAAATTCCCTTTCGGCCACTTCAAAACCCCATTGCTTAAAGGCACCTTCAGTGAATTTCATGATATTGCCCTTGTGGACCAGGGTTACCGAAGGCAAGTCCTTGTAAATGGCATAATTGATGGCGGCCCGGACCAGCCTTTCCGTTCCATCTTTGGAAATGGGCTTTATACCAACGGACGAAGTATCCGGAAAGCGCATTTTGTCATTGTCCATTTCGTTCCGGATAAAATTCTTCATTTTTTCGTTTTCCTCAGTCCCATGCATAAACTCAATCCCGGCATAAATGTCTTCCGTATTTTCCCGGAAAATATGCATGTCAACGTTTTCGGGATGTTTTACAGGTGAGGGGGTCCCCTGATACCAGGTAACGGGCCTTAAGCAGGTATACAAATCCAACTCCTGCCTTAAAGCCACGTTCAGGGAACGGATACCGCCACCGACCGGTGTGGTTAAGGGTCCTTTTATTCCGACCAGGTAATCCTTAAAGGTTTTCAAGGTTTCATCCGGGAGCCATTCCCCGGTTTTATCCTTAGCCTTTTGGCCGGCTAACACCTCTTTCCATTCAATTTTTTTCTTGCCGCCATAGGCTTTTTCCACAGCAGCATCAAAAACCTGCACTGCCGCATTCCAGATGTCCGGTCCGGTTCCGTCCCCTTCAATAAAAGGGACAATAGGTTTATCGGGTACGTTTAATTGTTCGCCTTCCTTAGTAATTTTTTCGCCAGCCATAAAGTAGGTTTTTAATCGTGTAACAGCCTGCTTATCTTTCTTACAAAATTAACCCTTTCTCAAACTTTTTAAAACGATTGTTGCTATTTCCACTTTGAATGCTTTCTGGTTTATAACTAAAAGCCTTGAGCGCTTCATTTTCCCCAATATGTAAATCATCAGGGTTTTCAGTTAATCAATCCCGGAAAAGTTGAATTTGTACTATTTATTATACAAATTTGCCTTTCGAAATCGTTTTAAAAATTAAACAGTAAAAGATCAATTATGGCTAAAATTCTGATCGTAGACGATGAAGAGATGATCCGGGAAACGCTTAAGGATATACTGGTAAATGAGCATTATGAGACCGAAGAGGCCAAAGAAGGGCAGGAAGCCTTAAACCTGATCAAAAAAAACCCTTACGATTGTATTTTATTGGATATCAAAATGCCCAAGATGGATGGCATGGAAGTCCTGGAAAAGAGTATGGAGTTGGCGCCGGAGACTCCGGTGGTCATGATAACCGGGCATGGCAATGAGGAAAGTGCTTTCGATGCAGCCAAAAAAGGCGCTTATGATTTTATCACCAAACCACCCGACCTCAACCGTTTACTCTTGACTATCCGGAATGCACTCGATAAATCCAATTTGCTTAATGAAACCAAAGCATTGAAGCGGAAAGTTCAGAAAACCCATGATATAATTGGTGAGTCAGCCTCTATCCGAAAAATAAAGGAAACCATTGATAAGGTAGCCCCCACAGATGCGCGGGTTTTAATTTCCGGTTCCAATGGTACCGGTAAGGAATTGGTGGCCCGTTGGCTCCATGAAAAGAGCAATCGCGCAGACGGAAACCTTGTGGAAGTCAACTGTGCGGCCATTCCATCTGAATTGATCGAAAGTGAGCTTTTCGGTCACGAGAAAGGGTCATTCACTTCCGCCATCAAGCGCCACATAGGAAAATTCGAGCAAGCCCACGGGGGCACGTTATTTTTGGATGAAATCGGGGACATGAGCTTCTCTGCCCAATCAAAAGTTCTCAGGACCCTGGAAGAAAACAAGATATACCGCGTGGGTGGTGACAAGCCCATCAATGTGGATGTTCGGGTAGTAGCCGCAACCAATAAGGATCTGGAGGAAGAAATCGAAAAGGGCCGTTTCCGGGAAGATCTCTATCACAGGATAAGCGTCATCCTTATCCATGTGCCTTCGCTTAATGAAAGGCCTGAAGACATACCTTTGCTTGCGAAGCATTTCATGGAAGAGCTTTGCACGGAATACAGTATGGAGACCAGAACCTTTTCCGATGAAGCTTTGGAAGCGCTGAAACGGATCAATTGGACGGGTAATATCCGTGAATTAAGGAATGTGGTGGAGAGGCTTGTCATATTATCTTCCGGTGAAATCAATGAGGAAGACATCATGGCTTTTGCCACACCAAGGAAAAACAAAACTACCCCAAAACCGGCTATAGAACCAGCCCAATTTGAAGCCCTTCAGGATTTTAAAAGCCAGGCAGAAAAATTGTTTATCCAGGAAAAACTGGAGGCCAACAACTGGAATATCTCCAAAACAGCCGAAAATATCGGGATACAACGCAGCCACTTGTACAACAAAATTGAGCGCTATGACATCAAAAAAGAGGCTGTTTAAGGCTGGCCGTGATGCCTTTTACTCCTCTTTGTCGTAGCTATCCGGTTCCTGTCCCAGCCACTCAATCTTGAACAAATCGTTCCTGCGGTCTTTACGGTTAGTGACGCTGCCATGCATTCTGAGTTCCTTTAACAATTCCAGGTCCAGATCGGCTATTAGGGTCATCTCCGTGTTGGGCGTTGCTTCGGCTATGATGCCATCATGCGGAAAAGCAAAATCCGAAGGGGAAAAAACAGCGGCCTGCGAATATTGAATATCCATGTTTTCAACTCGCGGCAGGTTTCCTACGCTACCGGAAATGGCCACATAACATTCATTTTCAATGGCCCTGGCTTGGGAACACCTTCTTACCCTTAGGTAAGCATTCTTAGTGTCCGTCCAATAAGGGACAAAAAGGATATTTAGGTCATTTTCCGCCTGTATCCGGGATAGTTCAGGAAATTCTGCATCATAACATATGAGAATGCCCACTTTACCGACATCCGTATCGAAGGTTTTGAGTGCTCTGCCTCCCTGCAACCCCCAGTAACTGGTTTCATCCGGAGTTACATGAAGTTTGTATTGCCAATCATAGGTCCCATCCCTTCTGAGTAAATACGAAATATTATAAAGCTTTTCCTCGTAATAAACAGGCATACTCCCACTTACGATATTGATGTTATACGAAACGGCCATGTGGACCAATTGCTCCCTTAAGGGTTCGGTGTATTGGGCCAAAGACCGTATGGCTTCCGATGGCGATTCCTCGTTGAATTGGGTCATCAGCGGGCCGTTAAAGAATTCCGGGAAAAGGACAAAATCAGATTGATACCCGGCCACAGTACTGACAAAGTATTCAACCTGCTGAAGCAAATCGTCAAAAGAAGCCACCCTGCGCATTTGCCATTGCACTACCCCAAGCCGTACCATTTGCTTTTGCTTTCCTATGAGGGGTTCTTCTTCTTCATAATAAATGTTGATCCATTCCAATAATGTCGCATAGGATTTGGAGTCCTCGTCATCAGGTAAATAATTGGTGATAACCTTCCGGACGTGAAAGTCATTATTTAATTGAAAGGTGAGAATGGGATCGTAAATTTCCTTCCGCTTGACCAGATCAATGTACTTCTGTGGGGACATCTCATCACTGTAGTGTTTGTAATTCGGTATTCTGCCCCCTGTAATGATGGCCCTCAGATTCAGGTTTTCACAAAGCTCCTTGCGCGCATCGTAAAGACGCCTTCCTAATCTTAAACCACGGTAATCAGGATGTACAAAGATATCCACACCATAAAGCGTATCCCCGTTTCGGTCATGGGTGGTTAAGTAACCTCCACCCGTGATGTTATCATAAGTATGCTTATCTCCGTATTTGGCATATTTGATAATCACGCTAATGGCTCCTGCCACTACCTTTCCATTGTCCTCAATACAAATTTGACCGTCAGGGAAGCGGTTCAGCTGGGCTTTGAATTGGTCATGGGACCAGGCACCCATAGTGGGGTAAACCAAATCCATAATCTCTTTGACGTCATCGTAATCACTCAGTTGAAGCTTCCTTAGTTCCAGTTTATGTTCTGACAAGCCCGGTGTCTCTTTCGCCATACTTTTATTTTTCATTTAGGTTTACAAAGGTAAGTCATAGTTGAGTTGATTGCTTTGTTTATTACCGTTACCAACCTTATTATTTTATAAAAAATCCGGGGATCAAAAACCAGCACTAAAAAAGCCCAATGCCATAGGGGAACAAATGTATTCTGAGAGGACGTTCATAAAATATTAAATGGTTTTATATCACCATGGTATCAGTAGTAAAGAGGGTTATTACGCCTTTAAATTAGCTCACATCCAACTACCCTGATGGACCTCTACCTTATAGATCAGCCAATTGTAAAGTACCCTTGTTTCTTTCACAGGAAAGAAGGGAAAGCGAAGATGCCCCCCAGCAGTGCCTACGAGTAGGTGACAAAGGCTTCGCCTGCGCTGAAGGATATTTTGACGCATTTTAACGGCCTGAAGTTTATGGGGCTTCATAATTGTACGTTTCGGAAAGAGCCATCCCCGCTCAAAAACCAATCCTTTTTCAAATATTCTGACAGCCATGGCATTGACATATTTCGGAACCGTAAACCCTATAATCAGTGTGTAAACCGCCAAAAAAATGCCTGCCCATAAATAACTCCAGTAAAAACCCAATAAAAAAGCGGGGATCAATGCTACCAAAAACCGGATATTAAACAGGAAAAGCTTATAAAACCAATGGGGGCGAAAAACCTCAAGGGGTTCTCCCTTTATTTCCGGAAATACCTTATTCATGATGCGGGTACTATGATCCGGGAAACAGCCCGGGATCTCCACTTCTGTCAGGTTTTCCCCGGCATGGCTTTGCGCTGGGTGAATAGTCACCGCTTCCATATCCAGTAGCTTTCTTAGTATATTGGTTTTCCATTCCAGAAACTGGATCTTGGCAAAAGGAACGGTATACTCATTCCGCCTTACCAAACCCCCTTTTACCTGAAAACCCTCCTGCGTTATTTGCGACTGAAAATCATAAAACCAATGAATGTGCTTTAGGAAAGCCAGTAAAAGCACAATAAGGAAAAAAATACCCACTGCCATCAGGATTTGCAAGGCTAAATCCTCTTGGGACAAAGAAAGCCCCGTCCATTCATCTATGAGGTTGAAAATGGATTGTTGAGGGAAAAATTGGGTTACTATGGCAAAAACGGTCCCTAAAATGATAGCTCCGTTTCTCAGGTGGTTGTCTGTTAAAGCTACCAGGGACAGTTCTTTCAGGGAAAGGTTCACTAAAGGTTCCTCTGATTTCTCTTCGGTTTCCTCGGTATCCGGCCCCGTTTTTTCCTTGGGCTTTTCCCGTCTTAAGGTTTTCCTGAGGTGAAAGGCAACGGACTCTTCCAACCCTTTAATTTCGGTTTCCTGTAATTGAGAGCCAGCGGTTTCCACCTTCAAACCTTTAACGCCCAACCATTTTTGTAATAGGTTTTGGTGCAAGTGAACCGTTTGTATCCTTTCGTAAGGAATATTGGCACGTTGGCGGTTGAATAAACCTTTTTCTATAACCAATTCAGCATCCGTCAGGTAAAATTCATAGTGGTAAAAGGCCAATAAAGCCAAAAACCCGGTGACAAAAAAGGCACCGATTAAAACCAAAATTAATACCCACCATAGCCCGGGTTCAATAATGACAGGAATTATGCCGTAAATCCCCCTTTGCACAAATTCCTTCATGAAATCAAACCAATAGACAAAGATGGCGGATTTGTCCTGGTGACGAGGTTGAGAAAAGTCTCCATTATTCATAAATGCTGGAAACTTTTGCAATGTATTCCCTAAGGCGGTGAGCTTCATCCGGTGGTAAACCGCCAATGGAAAGGTCGGAAACCGATCCGCCCGCTGTAAAGATCCTTAATTCTGCTAAATCAAACAATTGCGCCAAAGGTCCTTGTGCAATCTCGCAATGCTGTATCCGGTTAAAGGGTATGGTAATCCTGGAAAAAAACAGCCAACCTTTTTGGTAAGTAACATCATGCTCCCTTAAGGCATAACCTCTTATGGGGAAGCTTTTAATTTCTTCAAGAAAAACAAAACCAAAAATGAAAATCCCCCCAATTAAAACAATCCAAGCCCACATGTTAATACCCATAAGCAGGAGCATGAGAAAACCGAGTAGAATAAATAAAAATGGACCGCTACTGGTTAGAAGGATATACTTCAGATACCGTTTAGGATGCCTTTGGTAATCCACATCTGAAATTTCCGGGAGGTTTGCCTGGTTTATCGGGCGATTTGAAAATTCTGTTTCCGTAGTCAAAGTTTGGTTTTGTTTTCAACGTATACCTCAAAAATAAGAAATTCCGTCTATGTGAGATGGCTTAAGACCCTAAGGGCCTACCTAAACTATTTATTTTCTGTTAATTAGTACCTTTTCACCCGCCGGGTTTACGTTTTCTGATAAAATACTCGTAAGATTTGTTGGGCGCATATTTTCGGATATAGTATTGGGTAAAAGAATCCGGCTTGTAAACGGGCATTTCATCGTATTTT
>CAZJWK010000035.1:19145-22822 GCA_964549595.1 uncultured Sphingobacteriales bacterium
TTCGATCAAAGTTTGGAACCGGCCCGGTTTTTCCTTCTAAGTTAAAGGTGTCCGGCAGATTAAATTCTTGAGGCGTATTGTCATCCTGCCAGTTTTGGGCCTTTCCGGATTCCAATGATGAAAGCGCTATGAAAAGGGCTAAAAGCAAACGGGCAAGCATCCCTTTCATCATAAAAGCATTTTTAATTTTAATCGATAGAAATCTGAGTATAAAGTTCTGACGAAAGTAGGCAATTAACTAAAACCCTATTCCCTTTAGGATAATTAAAAAAGTTTTTGTTCAGTTCCTTTGCAACCTTATCAAACTTTGAGTCATCCTTACCTAAACCGATTGAGGAATAGATTAAGCTTTGCTAAGCCCTGATTTTCTTTATTTTTGCAAAATGCGGTTAATGTTGGACCAAAACCTTAAATTATGAAACACGTTTACTTGCTAACCTTCAGGATAGTATTGCCTTTTTGCTTCTTGTTTGTGGCTATAATGCCCTGGCAGGCAAATGGCCAGAAAAGCTCCACTTGGAAATGGCAAAATCCGAAACCACAGGGTAATGATTTGAGAGGCCTCCATGTTTTTAACCAGGATACGGCCATTGCTGTAGGATCTCAAGGAACCGTGGTTAAGACAAAGAATAAAGGTAGTAAATGGGTTACCCAGAATAGCGGGACGAATAAAACCCTGAATGCTGTTCATTTTTGGAGTAAATCCCGCGGGGTTGCGGTTGGTAACGATGGAACCATTCTTGTAACCAATGACGGAGGAAAAACCTGGAAGGATCGATCGGGTATTACCAGTGAATCCCTCAAGTCATTGCATTTTCCAACGAATTCCATTGGATGGGCTGTAGGGGACAGAGGCAAGATTATCAAAACCGTGGATGGTGGTAAAACATGGAAGGAACAAAATAATAGTTTTTCATCCGGTTTAGATGCAGTGCATTTTGTGGATTCAAATACAGGATGGGCTGTTGGTGGAGGTTTTAATGGTCAGGTCATTATTCATACAAACGATGGCGGCCAGAACTGGACCACCCAGAGAAATAATTCCAATAACGGCTTAAATGGGGTTCATTTTACCAGTAAATCAAAAGGCTGGGCTGTGGGTCTTTATGGTAAAATTCTTCATACCACTAATGGCGGTTCGACATGGAGTAGCCAATCGAGTGGTTCTACGCTAACATTTTTTTCAGTGCATTTTGTCGATGGTTCCAATGGCTGGGCTGTCGGCAGGGAGCAAAATATTGTTCATACCTCTGACGGTGGCACCTCATGGAATAAACAGCAGGGTCCGTCTTTTAATAGCCTAAACGCTGTGCACTTTAGTAATAAGTCTAAAGGCTGGGCTGTTGGCAGGTTTGGAACCATTATTCATACCACTAATGGGGGTTCCAATTGGAGCAATCAAACAAAGGGTTCTACAGAGGACTTTAATGGAGTACATTTCATCAATACCCAAAAAGGGTGGGCAGTAAATTCGGCCGGAGCTGTTTTAAATACAAAGAATGGCGGGCAAACCTGGGATACCCAAGGTAGTGGCTTTAATAATTTCTTAAATGATGTATATTTCACGGATGACTCAAATGGTTGGGCTGTGGGTTATAATGGAAATATCCTACACACCTCGGATGGTGGTAATACCTGGATTAATCAATCAAGCGGTTCCGGCTTTACCCTCAATGCTGTGTTCTTTGTGGATTCTTTGAAAGGTTGGGCTTTCGGCAATAGCGGTTTAATCCTGAGGACTACTAATGGTGGGCAAACCTGGAATAACCAAAGTTATTCTACTAATGTTGATTTTAATGAGGGTTATTTTACGAATGCTTCTACGGGTTGGATTGTTGGGGGATCAGGTACCATTATCCATACAACGGACAGCGGAAAAAGTTGGAATGCCCAGTCCAGTGGTACGAGTGAGGACTTAAATGGTGTTCATTTTACAAGCAGTAATAGAGGCTGGGCTGTCGGTAAGAATGCTACCGTATTAGAAACCCAGAATGGTGGCACTTCCTGGAATACTCAGTCGAATCCCCTTTTCGGAGACCTAAAGGCTGTTGATTTTATAGATTCCAACAAAGGCTGGGCTTCAGGCCCAAGCGGAAAACTTATGTATACCAATAGCGGGGGGCAGTCATGGCAAGAAAAAACCGTAAAATCCAGTGAAGAATTAAACGACATTCATTTTGCAAATTCCCGTAAAGCATGGGCAGTCGGAGATGGAGGAGCCATACTCTCTTTTTCCAAATGCAGGCAATCCAATAGCATAAGTCCTTCAGCTTGTAAGCAGTACATAACCCCAAGCGGAAAAGACACTTTGAAAAGCAGCGGAAGTTTCACGGATACCGTTTTCAATGATGAAATTGGCGTTTGTGACAGCCTCATCACCATCAACCTTACGATCAACAACCTGGATACAAGTGTAACAAAAACTGGTGCTGAATTGGTAGCCAACGCATCCGGAGCTTCTTATCAATGGTTGTCTTGCAAGAATAATTTTTCCAAGGTCTCGGGTGCTACCAATAAGGGGTTTAAGCCACCGGAAAAGGGTAATTATGCTGTCAGGTTACAAAAAGGCGCCTGTACTGATACCTCCTATTGCTATCAGGTTCAGAAAAATACCATTAAAGGACAAATTAAGCATGACGGTAGACCCCTTTCCCAGGGTGAAGTCATCTTGTGGGAATTGACTGATACCAATTACCGGGCAAAAGATAGTTTTTCCCTTAATTCAGGAAGTAATGGTGCTTACCGGTTTGATGGAATCGACTCCGGAAATTATATCGTAAAAGGCATTGCCGATAGTAGTGCTCCCGTGGCGGATAGCGCTGCCCCAACCTATCACGATAGTGCAATCCTTTGGAAAAAGGCAAAAGTGATCAATACCGATAGTAATGGCATGATTCACGAAGCCCCAATAATGATGGGCTCCACCCAGAAAAGAACGGGGCCGGGTAATATAAGCGGCTTTGTAGTGGAAGCCGGGCCAGGTAAAAGAAAGGGACCGGGTGATCCACAAGGCGGTACGGAGGTTTTGGCCTTAACCGGAGACGGTGCTGTGGAAGATTACACCTATTCAAACTCCAATGGCCTTTTTGAGTTTGAGAATATGGCTTTGGACAGCTATCGGGTTCGGGTGGAAATAACCGGATTTGAAGTCAATGAGGAGCAAGTCGTCTTATCCAGTGACAAGCAAAATGTGGACAGTATCAAGTTTAACGTCAACAAAAAAGAAGACAGTGTCTATACCGGTTGGGAGGAATTGATTTACCCGGAAAGTGCGAGAAAAAATATCAAGGTATATCCAAACCCTGCTAAAACGCAAGTCAATATTCAAATGGACTTGCCGAATACGAAAGTTATTCGTTTGTCGCTATATAACGCCAAGGGTAGAAAGGTTAAACACAAACGCCTGGTCAATAAAAATGGTGAAACCCACTTCAACCTTAAAGTGAATCAACTCAAAGAAGGTCCCTATTTCCTGAGGTTAAACAATCCGGAAAGGAATAAAGCTTTATTTTCACGAAAATTATTAATCGTGCATTAAGGTCCGTTTCTCCTTGAAGCTTGCCCAATAGTTTCTTGATTGGATAAGCCTTTAAGGAATTTACTGGAGTTTCCCCAAAATTTTGTCGAAATTCGAGGATGGCTGGAAATTTTCTTTTGGTGGTAGTTTTGGCTGGTCA
>CAZJWK010000036.1:0-22606 GCA_964549595.1 uncultured Sphingobacteriales bacterium
CGCTCCTTTTCGGACTGCTGGATACGCTTCAGCAGGGCATCGGCCGTTTCCGGGTTCCGGTGCAGGTAATTGTCCAAATGATCCCGCAGGAAATCGTGGAAGAAAGTCCGCATCGTGGGGCCGCCTTCCGCAATGTTGGCCGAGCCCAGCTTCGTCTTGGTCTGCGACTCAAAAACCGGGTCCTGCATCCGGATACTCAGGGCCGTAATTATGGACGAGCGTATGTCTGAGGGATCAAAATCCTTCTTGTAGAAATCCCGTAAGACACGGACCAACCCTTCCTTGAAGGCATTCAGGTGCGTACCGCCCTGAGAGGTATGTTGCCCGTTGACAAAGGAGTAGTATTCCTCCCCGTACTGGTTACCGTGCGTGATGGCAATCTCAATGTCATCCCCCTTCAGGTGGATGACCGGGTAGCGCATGTTTTCCTCCTCCGTCTTCCGGTAGAGGAGATCATAGAGGCCGTTTTTGGAATGGTAAATCTCGCCGTTCAGTTTGATCTTGAGGCCGGCATTCAGGAAGGCATAGTTCCACACCATGTTCTCCACAAACTCCGGTATGAAGTGGAATTGCCGGAAGAATTCATGGTCCGGGATGAATTCGACCTCCGTGCCGTTCTTTTCATTGATTTGCTCCACATCCTCCTCTTCCTGGAGCACACCTTGCTCAAAATAGGCAATTTTGGCCTGCCCGTCCCGGACGGATTTCACTTTGAAGTATTCCGAAAGGGCGTTGACCGCCTTCGTACCGACCCCGTTCAGGCCGACCGACTTCTGGAAGGCCTTGGAGTCATATTTTCCGCCTGTATTGATTTTGGAGACGCAATCGACCACCTTGCCAAGCGGAATCCCCCGCCCGTAATCCCGCAGGATAACGCGCTGGTCAAACATCTGGATGGAGATCTGCTTGCCATAGCCCATCACGTACTCGTCAATACTGTTGTCGATCACCTCTTTGAGGAGGACGTAAATTCCGTCATCGCGGGCTGAGCCGTCCCCCAGCTTCCCGATGTACATGCCCGGGCGCATGCGTATATGCTCCCGCCAGTCCAGCGAACGGATCGATTCTTCGGTGTATTGTTGGTTTTGATTCTCTTCTGCCATAGCTACTTTTCTCCTTTTTGCTTCATTTTAATCGCTAAAATACCGCAATCTTTCACACATCCCCAAAAACAGGCATTATAATTTGTGAACAATCGTGTGGAAAACCTCGGTGGCTAAACAGCTCGAAATGCTTTGAGTTCCGCCATGAGGAGGAGACAGAAATGAATCCGCTTTCGTAAGCGGGAATTATTTGAATACTCCTGCCATCTTAAAAACCCACGAAATGCTTGGGTTGTGGAGTACCGGGCATGAATTGCCTACAATCCCCGCAATGTAACCATCAAAGCCTCTGAAATACCGTTTAGTTTGCTTTCCCTCAGAGGGAGATGATTAAGAAAAACTGAAAATTTGGTATTTAGACCAAGCTACCTGCTTTTAACTCAGTTTTTCATAGAATTCCTGCAAGGATTTCTCATTACCAAATACCACAGCGACATCCCCCACTTCAAGGGTATCTTCATCTTGGGGTACATAAAGTTCCCCGTTTTTCTTAATCATTAGCAGGAATCCATCTTCCGGGAATTTCAATGTACTCAAACTTTTTCCTGCGACATTTTCATTCCGGACAACCAATTCCCGTATGCCAAAGCTTGAGAAATTATCGAAAATGTTGTGATAAGTTTGGGGCATAAATAAGTAATTCTCAACGGCAGATGATACAGTGCTTGGAATATCCACAGCCTGGATCCCGATGTTCTTGAGCTCCTGCACATTTTTCTTACGGACGGCAACCGCTATCAGGTTTTCATGGCCGAGGTCATTCTTTAGGATCTCGGCAATTCTTCGGTTTTTGTAATCTGAGCCTGTTAGAATGACCACGGGGTTTGACGGCTGCAAATTAACCAGCTTATAAGTATCCGGATCACCGCCATTGGCACAAATGGCTTCGAGTCCATTGGCCCGCAGATCATTGACTTTATTCTGATCCTGGTCTATAATGACATGAGGTTTGTTATGCATTTGCAGGCTTTCAGCCAATAAAACACCTGTACCACCACCTCCTACGATGATGGTTTTGTCTTTTCTGTATTCACCCGTTGGGTTGAGTTGGTTATAAAAAACCGGTGACAGGGAACAGGTAATGACAGCCATGATGACAAAAGCAGTATTGGTGGCTTCGGTAATGACCTCAAGCTCAAGGCCAATCTGTGAAGCGGCAATGATGAGGCTTAAGCGTGACGATAACAGGAATCCGGCTGACAGGGCCCTCCTGGACCCTATTAATTTTTTCCAAATCGCCCAGGAAGGCAAAACTTTGATAAGGTATAAAACCACAAACAGCAGTCCGAGGAATAGGAAGGACTGATCAAATTTCAAGAAGGCTTCCAGATCAATACCGGCTCCCACCATAATGAAAAAAACGGGGATAAAAAACCCGTATCCCATGGCATCCAGCTTCATTAACAAGCTGGAGCGTTCCTTGGGTGAAAAGAATGACATTAGCAAACCTGCCAGAAATGCGCCCAGGATTACTTCCGCATCGATCCATTGAGAAAGGATTAAAAATAACAGGATTAAGGCGATTGTGCCCCGTACTTTTATCTGTGATGAGGCATGAGAAAGCTGAAGAAGGACCCGCTTGAAAAATCGCTTCTTCACCAGACGTTTACCTATGAAATAGGAAATGACGAAAGCCACAAAGAGGCTTAAAATGAGTAATATTTCAAATTCAAGGCCTTTTTTCAGGTAAGATGATGTAAAGGTAAAAAGCAGGATACTCAGGATATCCGCAACCGCAGCAGCAAGGACAATCATTTGACCGTACCGGTTTTTGACTTCCCCTCGCTCTTTCAAAACAGGCATGATTACGCCAACAGAGGAAGTGGAAATTATCAGGGTGAAGTACCAAAGGTTTTGAATCGGGATAAAATGGGACAAAATCCAGGCACAAAAATAGCCAAGGCCTAAAGTGCCCAGAAAAACCAAGAAACCGGAAAAAAGGGGGTTTATGATAAAGGTTTTAGCACTTACTTTTCGTTTTGGTAAAGAGGCATAGACCTGATTCACATCCACCTCCAGGCCACTTAAAAACATGAGGAAAATAAAACCAAAAAGCCCTAAAAAATCCAGGTATTCAGCCTCTGGTAATATACCCAGTACATGGTCCCCGATAATAAAGCCTGCCATAATCTCTACAATAACAGAAGGGATTTTCATGAAATGCATTTGACGTGTGAGGATTGGAACAATCCAGGCCAAAGCCAGCACAAGAAATAATGGCCAGAAATCGAAATCGAAATGCATAAATGCTTTTTTAAACCAATTAAAATCAGGTTAACGGAATCAGCCATGCTAAGAAACCTTCAAAAATACGATACCATCTTCCTTTTATGAAATCCCGTTCGGTAAAAGTTTGTATCCGTTTCTGGCCTAAAAAGTAAATTTTAGCCACTTTACTTGGATTATAATTCCGGTAGAAAATCTTTATGAGCTTTTTTAAAAATTTTTACTTATTTATCAAGTTCCGAACTTCCGGGACCACTAAAAAGAAAAATCCCCTATTTGACTTTAAAAGCGACTAATTCTTAATGTCACAATTTTAAATTTGCGGTTTCTGTAATCAACCAAAATGCCTGATTAAAATGAAAACAACCCCACTCACCAAAAGACATGAAGCCTTAGGGGCAAAAATGGTAGAATTTGCCGGCTTCAGGATGCCCGTTTATTATGAGGGTATTAAAGATGAACACCATGCTGTGCGAAATCGTGTGGGTATTTTTGATGTTTCCCACATGGGGGAATTTAGAATTAAAGGCAAGCAAGCCGGTGAATTCCTGCAAAAAATATGTTCCAACGACATCGAGAAATTGTATCCGGGCCGGGCCCAGTACAATTGCATGCCTACCGAAGCCGGTGGCATTATCGATGATTTGATCGTTTACCAACTCGATGAAAATGAATACATGGTGGTGGTCAACGCTGCCAACCTTGATAAAGATTGGAATTGGGTCATTAATCATAGCAAAGCGTATGAGGTAGCCGTTACTAACATTTCAGATGAGACGGCTTTAATAGCGGTACAAGGCCCCAAATCACTGGACATCCTCCAATCCCTCACTAAGCATGATTTAGGGTCTATTCCATTTTATACCTTCATAAAAGGCTCAATTGCCGGCGTGGATAATGTCGTTATTTCAGCTACCGGCTATACCGGGGAAAAAGGGTTTGAGTTTTATTGTGACCAATCCGATGCCCCAACCCTTTGGGATGCTTTTATGGAAGCCGGTGAATCTGAAAATATTCAACCTGCCGGATTAGGGGCCCGGGATACCCTCCGGTTAGAAGCCGGGCTAAATTTATATGGCAATGACATGGATGAGACCACTACTCCTTTGGAAGCCAGGATGGGCTGGATCACAAAGCTGGAAACGGGTTTTATAGGCAGTGAAAAATTAAAGGCACAAAAAGAAAGAGGTGTTGATCGGAAATTGGTGGGTTTTGAATTGTTATCAAAAGGCATTCCTCGTCATGGGTGTACCATCCTTGATGAACAAGGGCAGGAAATTGGTGAAGTAACCTCAGGAACCCAATCACCTACCTTGGGTAAAGCCATTGGCATGGGGTATGTGAAAAAGCCATTTGCCAAAGCAGAAACCCCTATAAAAATAAAAATCAGGAACAAAACAGCCGATGCAAAGGTTATTAAATTACCATTTTACAAATCACAATGATTACCAAACACCAAAAACGCTACAACTATGATGAAGGTTACAGAACTCGATGTTTGGAATTCCTCCATGGACCTTGCCAAAAACGTTTTTGAACTATCCAGAAATTTCCCGGAAGTGGAAAATTTCGGCCTTTCCTACCAATTAAGGACAACGGTCACCAACGTTCCTGCCAATATTGCGGCGGCAGCCAGCCGCAAGTACGGAAAAGAATCACTTCGCCACCTGTTCAATGCCAAAAGCGATATCTATTACGTAGAAACCCAATTGTACCTCGCTGAAAAATTGGCTTATATTTCAGAAGAAGAATTGAATGAGATACTGGAAAACCTGGATACGGCCAGGAGGTTGTTATTTGGATTTATCAAATATTACAAACGCGCTTCCTGATTTCATTTTACGCTCAGTAAAAATTTTTATTGGAAAATATTGCTTGTCGATGTTTGCCTCTCTCCGGCCTTAATTCCCTATTACCAAACCAGTAACCGAGTAGTTGTAGTCATTGATGTATTAAGGGCAAGTAGCGTGATTTGTGCAGCCCTGGATAATGGTTTGCCTTCAGTCATTCCTGTAAAGGATCTCGAAAAAGCCTGGGAATACAAAAACGAAGGCTATTTAGTAGCTGCTGAACGGAAAGGGGCCTTGGTTGAAGGCTTCGACCTGACCAACTCTCCCCTTGAATTTGGTAATTACCGCTATAAAGGGTATACCCTGGTTCTAACTACCTCAAACGGAACAATGGCTTTAGAAAACGTAAAGGAGGGGCCAGATGAAATTCTTGTCGGATCTTTTGTGAATGCGGAAAAAGTCCTTTCCAGACTCCGGAGTCTGAAAAAGTCGGTTTTGTTGGTTTGTGCCGGATGGCGCAATTATTTCAATTTAGAGGACAGTTTCCTGGCCGGTTACCTTGTACATGAAATAATGCCTGACTTCCGGCCTGAATCCGATGGCGCAATGGCCATGAAGGCACTTTTTGAAGCCAATAAACCGGATTGGTATAATTTTCTGATGGAAGGTTCACACCCGCAGCGGCTAAAAGGAACGGGCAAAACAAAAGATTTGGCTTATTGCCTTTCGTTCAATCAATCCCATACGTTGCCTGTTTATAAAGCGGGTGAAATTATTCCATTTAAACCGGATGAAAAATGAAGGGATCCCTATTGGATAAAGCCTTTTATATAAGAGAAGACGCTTTAACCATCAGCCGGGAACTGTTGGGGAAGGTATTGGTTACCCACCTGGAAAAAGGATGCGTCACTGCCGGTAGAATTGTTGAAACAGAGGCCTACATTGCCCCTGATGATAAAGCCTCCCATGCTTTTAATTTCAAGAAGACCAAGCGTACCACTACCATGTTCCGGGAGGGAGGCACAGCGTATGTCTATTTGTGCTATGGTATTCATGCGCTCTTCAATGTAATAACCCATGAAGAAGGAATGCCTCACGCTATCCTTATTCGGGCTATAGAGCCTTTGGAAGGAATTGATATAATGCAACGCAGAAGGAAAAAGGAAAAAAAGGACCGGAGTTTAACGGCAGGGCCGGGTTGTGTTAGTCAATCGTTAGGAATTACTACGGATTATAACGGGTATTCCCTTTTGGGTAATAAAATCTGGATTGAGGACAGGGGATTAGAAGTCAAAAAAAGCGATATCCAATCCGGCCCCCGTGTAGGCATTCAATATGCCGGTGAATACAAAGACAAACCATGGCGATTTAAGATACGCGCCAATGAATGGACCAGCAAACCCAAATAGGGCTTAATCAGCTCGCGGTACCAAACCCATTATCCATTTTTCTCTAAGATCATAAAGCATTCACTTCCTAACCTCGGGGCAATGGAATTTTTACAGGGCTCAAATGTGAGGATGTTAAAATAAGGCTGGAAATAATTTTGGTATTCCTCTATGCTTCCACCAAACGGGGGGCCTTCGTTAGTGAGGGGAAAAGTGAAAAGCACCCCTACCAAACGGCCCTTATTTTTTAATAATTCATACATTTTTCTGGCATAATCCTTTCTAAAAGTGGGCTTTAGGGAACAAAAAAAGGTTTGTTCCACAATAAGGTCATATTGGCCGGAGTGTTCAAAGAAATCTTCACAGTAAATGGCGAGTTTTTCTTTATACTCAGGGTAAAATTGGGCTTTTAATTGATCCACCAAAAATTGGGAAATGTCTAAAATATGAATGTCGGTAAACCCTGTCTCCAAAAGGTATTTGGCTTCATATGCATTGCCGCAGCCCGGTATGAGGATTTTTAGATCCCGTTTTCTTAGCTGGTCAAAATAAGTTTTTAAAGGGGTGGAGGCATACCCAATATCCCAGCCTAAGTTTTCTTGTTGGTACTTTTCCGTCCAAAAATCCTCTTCAAATGACATATAAGCTAAGCAATATCAATAGGCTTAAAAAATCCCGATTATTTGTTCTTAGCTTTTGTTTTAGAACGCATGTATTCCCTGTTCATCCTGGCTATATGGGTTTGAGAAATTTCCTTGGGACATTCAGCCGAACAAGCCTGGGTGTTGGTACAATTTCCAAAACCTTCTTCATCCATCTGGGCTACCATCCCTTCTGCCCTGGATAACCGTTCAGGCTCCCCTTGCGGTAAAAGGGATAAATGGCTTATCTTGGCAGCCGTAAAAAGGGAGGCAGAAGCATTCTTACAAGCTGCCACGCAAGCACCACAGCCTATGCATGTGGCTGCATCAAATGCTTCATCGGCATTTTGCTTGGGAACAGGTATATTATTCGCGTCTGGAGTAGAGCCGGTGTTTACTGATATGTAACCGCCTGCTTGATTAATTCGGTCGAAAGCAGAACGGTCAACGACCAGGTCTTTTACAACGGGAAACGCTTTGGCACGGAAAGGCTCGACATAAATGGTGTCTCCGTCTTTAAAATGCCGCATATGCAGCTGACAGGTGGTTGTTCCCTTCAGGGGTCCATGAGGCCTTCCATCTATCATCATGCCGCAAGACCCGCAAATGCCTTCACGGCAATCATGATCAAAGGCTACAGGCTCTTCTTCGCCTTCTTCAATCAAACGGTTGTTAAGCACATCCAGCATTTCAAGAAAGGACATCTCACCTACCACATCATTAACCGTATAATCCCTAAAACCTCCTTTGCTCTGGTCATCTTTTTGTCGCCAAATTTTTAAATGGATCTTCATAAGCCATTGATTTTTAAGCCTTAATTATCCATAAGGCTTGTAAGGTAACAGTTTTTTATTTATAGCTACGCTGTTTCAATTCTACTTCTTCAAATTCCAGAGGTTCTTTGTGCAGGGTTTCTTCTTGTTCTTCTCCCTTGTATTCCCAGGCTGCCACATAAGCAAACTCATCATCCCTTCTCATGGCTTCGCCCTCTTCTGTTTGGTATTCTTCACGGAAATGACCCCCGCAACTTTCTTCACGATCCAAAGCATCCCGGATCATCAGGCTTCCGAGTTCAATGAAGTCAGCTACCCGACCGGCTTTTTCCAGTTCAGGGTTCAGGGCATCGGAACGTCCCGGTACTTTTACATCTTTCCAAAATTCCTCTTTTAAGTCCTTAACCATTTGGGCAGCTTTTTCCAGGCCTTCTCTGGTCCTCGACATTCCGCAATAGTCCCAGATTATTTTACCCAATTCCCGGTGGAAGTGGTCCACCGTCTTGGTGCCGTTTATGTTCATAAATTTATCGATGCGCTCTTTCACCTTCTTTTCTGCTTCATCAAATTCCTGTCTATCAGTTTCAATGGGTGGTGTCTTAATTTCATCAGCGAGGAATTGCCCGATCGTATAGGGCAGCACAAAATAGCCATCGGCTAAGCCCTGCATAAGGGCTGAAGCCCCTAATCGGTTGGCACCGTGATCTGAAAAGTTCGATTCTCCGATTGAAAACAATCCGGGAATGGTGGTCATCAGGTTATAATCCACCCATAGACCACCCATGGTATAGTGAACAGCGGGATAAATTTTCATCGGGGTTTCATAGGGGTTATCTCCGTTAATTTTTTGGTAAATGTCAAAGATATTACCGTAACGTTGGCTAACGCCCTCTTTACCCAAGCGCTGAATCGCATCCCTAAAATCAAGGTAAACCGCATAACCCGTAGGGCCCACTCCCCTGCCTTCATCACACACTTTTTTAGCGGCTCTCGATGCTACATCCCTTGGAACCAGGTTACCGAATGCAGGATACCATCTTTCCAGGTAATAATCACGTTCTTCATCAGGTATGGAATTCGGCTCGCGGTTATCATTGGCTTCCTTGGGAACCCATACGCGGCCATCATTCCGCAAACTTTCACTCATGAGGGTAAGTTTGGACTGGTATTCACCAGAAACGGGTATGCATGTGGGGTGAATTTGGGTAAAACAAGGATTGGCAAAATACGCCCCTTCCTTATGAGCCTTCCAGGTTGCAGAGCAATTGGAACCCATGGCATTGGTCGAAAGGAAGTAAACATTACCGTACCCTCCGGTAGCCAAAACCACTGCATGAGCAGAATGCCTTTCAATTTCCCCGGTTACCAGGTTTCTTGCAATGATGCCCCTGGCTTTTCCATCAATGATCACCAATTCCAGCATCTCGTGACGCGGGTACATTTTGATTTGTCCATTGGCAATCTGCCTGTTCATAGCGGAATAAGCCCCTAATAATAATTGCTGGCCGGTTTGCCCACGGGCATAAAATGTTCTTTTAACCTGTACGCCCCCAAAGGAACGGTTAGCTAAAACGCCTCCGTATTCACGGGCAAAAGGAACGCCCTGGGCGACACACTGATCAATAATATTGGTGCTTACTTCGGCCAAACGGTGTACATTGGCTTCCCTGGAACGATAATCACCACCCTTTACGGTATCATAAAATAACCGGTAAACACTGTCTCCATCGTTCTGATAATTCTTTGCGGCGTTTATGCCCCCTTGGGCCGCAATACTATGAGCCCGCCTGGGAGAATCCTGAAAGCAAAATGTCTTGACATTATAACCTAATTCGGCCAAGGAAGCCGATGCCGAGCCCCCTGCTAAACCTGTCCCCACTACAATGATATCAAGGTTTCGTTTATTAGCAGGACTAACCAGCCGCATTTTGGAACGGTAATCCTCCCATTTCCTTTCTAAGGGGCCTTCCGGTATTTTTGCGTCTAATGTCATAGTTTATTGTTTCCTTAGTTAAAGTAAAAATAAATAGGAAACGCTGCAAAAGCAGCGGGTACCACAATAGAGAATATAATGCCAATGTATTTGATAATGGGGAAATAACTGCTGTGCCTTAAACCTAATGTCTGAAATGCACTCTTAAAGCCATGACTAAGGTGAAAACCTAACAGAATCATAGCAATTACGTAGAATCCGGAATATAAAATACTATCAAACGCAGCTTTGACCATATCGTCCAAATCTTTCCCGGATTCTAAAAAGCGATGGGGCACAAAAAAGGACTCCAAATGGACAATAAGAAAAATCAGGATAATACTACCAGTAAGGCCCATATTCCTGGCTACCCAATTGGAGCCCGGTGAGGATTTTTGAACAGCGTACCCGACTGGTCTTGCTCTCCTGTTTTGAATCGTCAAAACAATTCCGTCAATAATATGAAATAAGAAACCGGCAAACAGGACAATCTCCATGACTCGGATGAGGGGATTGGTGGACATGAAATGCGCATATTCATTGAAAGCTTTTCCTCCATCTGCTTTGAAAAGCAATAGATTACCGCTTAAATGAACCACCAGAAAAGAGATTAAGAAAAGGCCGGTTATGGCCATGATGACCTTTTTCAAAATCGAATAAAAAGTGCTGGATTCCGGCATTTGTTTGGTTTTAATTAAGCAATTAAGCGCCTTTCAAATTTAACAAAAAATCCAAGTTTAAGTTTGAAAGCCCCTAAGGGACCATTAACTTTTTGGGATTTTTAGTCTAAGCCTTTTTTGTAGGCCTTGTTTAACGCAAAATTATCCGTTGACTAAGGTATTTTCCAAATTGAGGGATTTTTAAGCCGTTATTTTTTCATTAAGATTAATGGTAGGTTCCGGCCCGGCAAAGGTTATTTGAGCTGCCTGATCAAATCGAACAATTCCCGCTTCATGTTTTTGAACTCTTTGTCAAACTGAGCCAATTGGTCACTGAGTGTATTATGAGTCTCATAATTGGCTTCAGAAATAGAAGCGGCCTTTTTTGTTTCCCGGGCTAAAGCCTTTTGATGGGCTTTAACGTCATGTTCAAAACGGTCCAGTAATTCCCCTCTGTAATAAATGATTTGATTTTGAAGTTTTTCAAAAACCACTTTTTGATTGAATTTTAACTCCTTCAAAGCATTCTTTTCCAGTAATTCTTCAAAAAACTTCATTTCTTCTTGCCAAAAGGAAATTTCACTTAACCATTCCTGACATTGAGTATGGAGGTTATCAAGGGTCTCGTTCTGAGTTTCGCCCCCTAAGTTTTTCATGGTTTTCAGGATTTTTAATAACGGTGCTTAAATCAAAGTTAAGAATAATCCTGCCATAATGGAAACAAAAAAGGAGGCAATAGAAAGGCCTATTACCTCCTTTTAAAAAAGTTGGATGCCTGAAATAAGATGGATTGACGCTTTAGCTACAACCCATACTATTACCACAGTTTAGGCATTTGTAGCAAGTACCGCTTCTTACCGTGACATGACCGCAAACGTCACATGGTGGGGCATCGCCCATCATGCTGCTCAATTGTTGGTTCGTTTGCTGGATACTGATATCCTTTTCTGAAGACGAACCATTTCCGTTCACAGGATCCGAATGATAAGAAGGTTCTTCTTCGGCCTTTGATTCAACGGTCTTTTCGGAATTTTGATCCGTTTGGGTTCCCGTATTTTCAGGCTGATTTTCCTTGGGGTCGTAGTTTTGAATTTGTTGAGAAGCGACCTGGACCAAATCCTTTCTTCCCAAGTATTCAAATCCTACCAAACGGAAAATGTAGTCAACTATTGAGGTAGCGGATTTGATGTTGTCATGGCCTTCTACCATTCCACTTGGTTCAAACCGGGTAAATGTGAATTTCTCCACATATTCCTCAACCGGAACACCATATTGAAGCCCAATGGAAACCGCAATAGCGAAGCAGTTAAGCAAAGATCGGAAGGAGGCGCCTTCTTTATGGACATCGACAAAAATTTCGCCGAGGGTCCCATCTCCATATTCACCGGTTCGAACGAACATCGTTTGCCCCCCGATTTTCGCTTTTTGGGTGAAGCCGTCCCGTTTGTGGGGTAGTTTTTTCCGCTCAACAATGCTGGAAAGTTGTCGCTTAAACTGGGTATCCTTTGATTCGGCAATGATCTTCTTGGCGGCTTCAAGCACTTCATTGGGTGTTAGCTCATCCAGCGATTTTCCGCCTTCTCCGCCGGCTACTTTTTCAATGGTTTCGCCTATCTTGTCGTCTTCTCCCTTCTTAGAATCAGATTGATTGGATAGGGGCTGGGACCACTTGCTACCATCCCTGTAAAGGGCGTTGGCTTTTAATCCTAATTTCCAGGATAATTCGTAGCAACCTTGTATTTCTTCAACCGTAGCCTCATTGGGCAAATTAATGGTTTTGGAAATGGCCCCGGAAATGAAAGGTTGCGCGGAGGCCATCATACGAATATGGCCGTGAGGTTCAATGAATCGCTCCCCCTTCTGGCCACAACGGTTGGCACAATCAAAAACCGGATAATGGGCTTCCTTCAGATGAGGAGCTCCTTCTATGGTCATTGTGCCGCAAACATGTTCGTTGGCCTCTGCCACTTCAGCATCGGTAAAACCCAGCTCATTCAAAAGGTTGAAATTGGGGTCATTGTATTCATTGGGCTTGAAACCCAGCCTTTGCATGGTACTTTCACCCAGGGTCCATTTGTTGAAGACAAAACCAATGGCAAAGGCGGATGGCAATTGTTTTTCAATATTGTTGATATCGTTTTCATCCAATCCTTTTGCCTTAAGGGTATCGTGATTGATGTTGGGCGCCCCTTCCAGTGTTCCCTTGCCTTTGGCATAGTCTACAATATCCTGGATCTGGGATTCATTGTAGCCAAGGTTTTGCAAGGCCTTGGGAATGGTTTGGTTGATAATCTTGAAATACCCCCCACCGGAAAGTTTTTTAAATTTAACCAATGCAAAGTCCGGTTCCACCCCGGTTGTGTCACAGTCCATTACCAAACCTATGGTCCCGGTCGGCGCAATGACGGTAGCCTGGGCATTACGGAACCCATATTTTTCGCCCAGTTGGAGTGCCTTATCCCAGGATTCACAAGCAGCCTTCAACAGGTAATCCGGGCAGTGCTTCGGATCTATGCCTTTGGGTTTAACGCTCAGGCCCTCATAGGCGTTTTGGGCATTATAGGCAGCATACCTGTGGTTACGGATTACCCGAAGCATATCCTCCTTATTGGCTTCGTACCGTTTGAAAGGCCCTTTGACGGCCGCCATTTCGGCGGACGTGGCATAAGAGGTGCCCGTCATAATGGCTGTTAAAGCACCACAGATGGCATTGCTTTCTTCACTGTCATACGGTATCCCCGAAGCCATTAGAAGGGAACCTAAGTTGGCATACCCTAATCCCAGGGTACGGTAATCAAAGGATTTACGGGCTACCTCCTCTGAAGGGAACTGAGCCATCAATACGGAAATTTCTAAAGCAACGGTCCATAACCTGGTGGCATGTTCATAGCCCTGCACATCAAATTCCAGTTTGTCTTCATCGTAAAACCTGCGAACATTCAGGGATGCCAGATTGCAAGCGGTATCATCCAGGAACATGTATTCAGAACAGGGATTAGAGGCACGGATTTTACCATCCTGCGGACAAGTGTGCCATTCATTAATGGTGGTATCAAATTGAATTCCCGGATCAGCACAATCCCAAGCTGCATAAGCCACTTGATCCCATAGATCCCTGGCATTGATGGCCTTCATCGAGGAGCCATCCGTCCGTGCTGTTAAATGCCAGTCTTCACCATTTTCAAGGGCATGGAAGAAATCATTGGAAACACGAATTGAGTTATTGGAATTCTGTCCGGAAACGGACTGATAGGCCTCGCCTTCATAATCACCCGAATAGCCGGCATCCATTAAAGCTTTGACTTTCTTTTCTTCTTCTACTTTCCAATTAATGAAATCCTCCACTTCGGGGTGATCAATATCCAGGACTACCATTTTAGCCGCCCTTCGCGTAGTACCTCCGGATTTAATGGCCCCTGCTGCCTGATCTCCGATTTTGAGAAAAGACATTAAACCCGAGGATTGACCTCCCCCGGAAAGTCCTTCGTTCTCAGCACGGATGTTGGAAAAGTTTGAGCCAACACCGGAACCGTATTTAAAAATACGGGCTTCGCGTACCCAGAGATCCATGATTCCACCTTTGTTGACCAAGTCGTCCTCAACGGAAAGGATGAAGCAAGCATGAGGTTGAGGCCTTTTGTATGCCGAATCTGATTGCTCCATTTCTTCGGTATCAGGGTTCACATAATAATGCCCCTGAGGCTTGCCGGCTATTCCGTAAGCTGTGTGAAGCCCGGTATTAAACCATTGGGGGGAGTTAGGAGCCGCATGTTGGCCGATAATCATGTAAACCAGTTCCTCGTAAAATACTTGTGCATCCTTTTCTGAGGCAAAGTAATTGTATTCCTCGCCCCATTGACGCCAGCAATCGGCCATCCGGTGAGCAACCTGCTTAATGGAAGTTTCGTGGCCTGTTGAACCATCTTCCTGCGGAACCCCTGTTTTTCGCAAATATTTCTGCGCCAGGATATCGGTTGCCACCTGGGACCACTGCTTGGGGACCTCCACATCATTCATTTCAAAAACGGTATCACCGGCGGGGTTCCGGATTATGGATGAGCGAAGCTCATATTCAAACTCATCATAAGGACTAACCCCATCCCTGGTATAATACCTTTCAATGTTTAATCCTTTTGTTTCCTTCTTCCTGTTTTGTTTACCGTTGTCGTTTGCCATAAAAACTTTATTTTAATCCTATGTAAAAAAAATTTAAGGAGGTTTAAGTAGTCAAGTCCTAATAAAACCGTAAAACAAAGCTATTCTTTTAAGCGGTTAAGGGCTAATCATTTCGGTTTATTTTATGCACAACCCTGTGGAAAACCTGTAAAGTTTTTATATGCTCCTTTTTCAGGGTGGAAATGAGGTATTTATAAATTTAACATTTTATAAGCCTTGTCCATTCCCTAATTGAAGCTCAATTAATGCTAAATGGCTCCCCATAAGGAGGCTAAAAACCTACTTCGTTTTTATAAAAAATGGGTTAATAAATGGAATTCCTGCAAATCATTTATCTTTGCTCAAAAGGTTAGTGAAAGGCGTAACCGACCTATCAATGGAAGACCCAATTAAAACCACACTTCATCAAGGAAGAGCTGAGGGCCGGAAATTTTTCACGTGGCTTATTGATCCGGATAAATACACCAAAGATGGCTTAATGGACAGCCTCTCTCAAGTGAATAAAGGGGGTGTGGACTATATTTTCGTAGGGGGGAGCTTAATGATGGCAGATCATTTGGATGAATGCCTTACGTTGATAAAAAGCCAAACTGAAATACCGGTAATCCTATTTCCCGGAAATTCCTTGCAGGTTAACGATAAAGCGGATGGTTTGCTGTTTTTGTCCCTCATTTCAGGCCGAAATCCCGATTTGCTTATCGGCAGGCACGTAGAAACTGCCCCTATTTTGAAACAAACCAGCCTGGAAGTGTTACCGACCGGCTACATGCTTATCGATACGGGTCAGCCCACCACCGCTTCCTATATCAGTAATACTTTCCCTATTCCTTATCACAAAAATGATATTGCCGTCAGTACCGCTTTAGCCGGTGAAATGCTTGGCTTGCAATATATTTACCTGGATGGGGGAAGCGGAGCCCAAAATCCGGTTAATCCCCACATGATTGAAAGTGTGTGTGAAAACGTTGATCTACCCGTAATTGTGGGTGGTGGCATTCGGGATGAAAAGGCTTTAAAGGAAGCTTACGAAGCAGGAGCAGACATGGTGGTAGTGGGGAATGCTATTGAGGAGGATGAGGATTTATTGTCTGCTATGGCCTCCATCAATCACTTTCGTTATTAAAAAGTGCTTTATTGCCCTTGAAATCGCTTTCTGAATATAGATTCCGGAATGTGTTCCTGATTTGTTTCGGTGATGCGTGAAAAGTCCCCCTTACCCTGCGATTGAAATAGGCTTGATCTACAAAACCTGTTTTTTCAGCAATGGTTTTAATGGGTTGGTTACTCTGGCTTAGTTGCTTTAATCCATAAAGGACGCGGGCTAAGTCCAGGTAATGACGAAATGGCAAGCCCGTTTGCCGGGTAAAGCGCTGGCCTAAATAAGCAGGCGCCAAAAAAATTTCATTCCCTAACATTTCTAAAGATAGTTTCTCGCCCAGGTTCTGGTGAATATAATTTAGCGCATCAGCAATGCGGGCATCCTTGACCTTTTCGTTAAATGCCTCATAATCTTCACGGTTCTGATGATACCAAGCCCTTAGCATATTTCCCCTAAGAAAATCAGCAAGTGCCTGAATGTTTGAAAGACTAAAATCATCGAGGTATCGAATTTCCGCAAGTAGGTGGTCAATTAGCGAATATTTCACGGGTAATTTCAGGGAGGATGTATGACATAAGTTCATGGCGGGAAAACTTTGTAAAGTAAGGTCGAAAAAAAGCAGGGTGATTGGTTGCTCAGCAACAGGCGTAAAATCAAGGTCATCTAACCTGAAGAGGGTACCACGTGGATAAAAGTAGATGCTTTCTACCTCTTCATCCCGGTATGCCAAAAGGCAATCCAGAAAAAGGGGCAATTCCTTTATTTTTAAATTGAAACGAACCGGTCTAATCCGGAAGATGCCCTCAAACCGAATCGCAATATGCTCATTCATCAAGCCTGGCTGGTTCATGCGTTTACAGCTTATGGTAAATGGTTTTGTTTTTAACAGTAATCATAAAAATCGTTGATTGAAGCCATTAAATCTCCTTTAGTAACCAATAAACAATACGGGTTTTCTGTGGTATTTTGGGTTTTTCTCATGCTATGGATAAAGTGATGAAGCGAAATATAAAACAATTTGTGCACTAACCGGAGGCCTTTTCTTAAAGAAATCCCCCGCTAACCAAGCCAAGGTTGCTTAGGTAAACGAAGGTATAACTTTAGAAGTCAAAAATTGCGTAGTTTTAATTTTTCCCGCAGAATCCGCAAATACTCGCAGAAATTCAAGATTAGTCTGCGAAAATCTGCGAGTTCAGCGGGCGCTTTAGATGATTTCTGTAAAATGCCTTGGACAATTGACGTACATTCACTACCACCCAACATATCCTCAAAAAGTTATATGGGAAGGTTTAAAAAACCGAATGTTAGTAGATACCCGTTGGAAAAAAATTAAAGGCATAAAGAAAATGCGAGGGAATTCATCGAGTAAAAAAAGAAATTCATCGATAGTTTTTTTGGTTTAATCGAAAAAACTTTGTAGGTTTGTTTTTGTGAATTTGGAAAGGATTCACTCATAGGAAATTAAAAAATGGGAAGAAATGGGCATTATGGAAAGAAAGGCCCCACGAGTTGCTATTCGTGGGAATGGGGTTTTTAGTAGTTGCTCCCCGGGAATACTTATTAAGCTTTTGATTTTCTCACTTTTAAACCTTTTTTGCGCAAACCCATTGTTGGCAAAAAGCTATGTAACCACTAAAACGGGTAATTGGCAAGCTTCGTCCAATTGGACCAGTAACGATTGGCCGAATTCCATCAGCGATAATGCATCCATAAAGCATTCAATTGATGTAAAAAAGGATCAGGATGTGGGTAAAGTGAACTTTGATAGCACCGCAGGCTCCTTAAACATTAAAAGCAATAGTACCTTAACCATTGATGACACGCTGGACCTTACAAAGGGTAAAATTACCGTAAACAGTGGTTCAGAATTAATCTTAACCTCAAATGCAACTTTAACCGGCGTGACCGATTCCAATTACATTGACGGGCCTTATAAAATGAAAGGAAGCGACAGCCTGGTTTTTAAACTGATGGGGAAAAACGGGATCGTTAAACTAACTATTCACAAGCTCACCTCCTTATCCACTTATGAAGTTGTATACAAGGATTCGAGTCCATCCAACCAATATGGATCTACGTTGAATTCCCCCTTGCAATCCATTAGCCATGAGGAATATTTTAAAATTGACCGGAGTAATGGCTCCGGAACAGCCCGTGTCACTTTGTTTTGGAATCAGGATGGTACCGCCACTTCGCTGGGTAATTTGAGTAGTATGTCGGAGTTGGTAATCGCGCATTACAATGGTTCAAAATGGGATAGCGTAGGAAGGTATAAAACGACCGGAGTGCTTAATGATACCGGTTATATCACCTCAGATACCATGTCCTCATTTAGTCCTTTCACATTTGGTTCTACAGATCCGTCAAGCTCCCTTCCCGTGGAATTGTTGTTTTTTAAAGCTGATCGGAAAAAGCATAATAAGGTTCAATTAAAATGGGCCACGGCGTCTGAAACCAATAATGCTTATTTTGAAATTCAGCGGAGTAAAGGGGGAAAGCATTTCCAAAAAGTGGGCAAGGTTAAAGGCCATGCCACGTCCACTATCCGGCACGACTATCAGTTTTCCGATTATACTCAAAGGCAAAAAACCCTATATTACCGCCTCAAACAGGTAGATTTTGATGGTAGTAAACATTATTCCAAGGTGATAAGTGCGAATTATTCCCCATCTCAAGAGGGGTTGACCATAAAATCTATTCATCCCCAACCCATCGCAAAAAACTCCCAAATCGTATTAAACACAGATGAAACCGGTTCAGTAAAATTGGTAGCCATCAATGTAACAGGCAATAAAATGTCCCGTTTTAGATATCAAATTTCTGACCCGGGCAAACAAAAGATACCCCTTAATAACCTCATACAGGAATTAGATGAGGGATTTTACCAACTGATGATTAAACAAGGGCAAAAAGTGGCAAGAGTCCCCCTGATCAAAAAGCAATAAAACTGCCTCAAAGCAAGAAGCAAGGGCTCAAGGGCCTTATTCCAGTTCAATGACTAGATCCCCCTGCTCTAACATGGTTCCTTCTTCTAAATGAATTTTCTTGACGGTTCCGGCCTTGTGGGAAGCAACGGTGCTTTCCATTTTCATGGCTTCGAAAACAAACAATGAGGTTTGTTTATCCACCTTATCCCCTTCGCTTACCAATATTTTAGATAACCGGCCCTGAAGGGGAGCCCCTACTTCATTGTCTGCCTGGGCTTTTTGCCTTTTGACTTTCTTGGATTCAATATCCTCATCTTTGATCTCAATGTTCCGGTTCTGCCCGTTTAATTTGAAAAAGACAGTGCGAACCCCGTCCTCGTCCGGTTCGCTGATTTCCAGGAATTGCACAATGATGGTCTTACCCCGGTCCATTTCCACAAGGATTTCCTCATTATTGTCAAGGCCAAAAAGGAAAGCCGGCGTTGGAATCCGGGAAACGTCCCCGTATTCAGCCTGATTATGGTAAAAGTCATCAAAAACTTTGGGGTATAGCTTATAGGATAGGAAATCCAGGAAGTTGCGCTGCTCGTCATACTTTTCCTGGAATTCCGCAAATTCCTTGTCAAAATCTATTGGCTCAAGATGGGCATTGGGCCTATCGGTAAATGGTTGTTCATCTTTTAATACCAGTTTTTGCAAATCCTTAGGGAAGCCTCCGTGGGGCTGTCCCAACTCCCCTCTAAAAAAGGATTTAACAGAGTTCGGAAAAGAGATTTCATCCCCTTTGTTCATGATATCCTTAGGCGTGTAACCATTAGAAGTCATAAACAGAGCCATATCTCCTACAACCTTGGAAGAAGGGGTCACCTTTACGATATCACCGAACATTTTATTAACCGCTTTGTAATTGTGTTTGATGGTTTCGAAATACTCATCCAAACCCATGGCCCTCGCCTGAGGACCCAGGTTTGAATATTGTCCGCCCGGTATTTCATGTTCATAGACCTCAGCGGTACCGGCTTTCAGGTCGGACTCATAGGGGTAATAATATTCCCGTATATCCCGCCAATAATTGGAAAATTCGTTCAATGATTGCTTATCAAAAGGCTGGTGCCTTTCCTGATTACTTTCCATGCAATAGACCATGGAATTGAAATTGGGCTGGGAGGTAAGGCCTGACATGGAGGCCAGGGCTACGTCTACTACATCTACCCCTGATTCAATGGCTTTTATATAAGTGGTTGTTTGCATGGAAGAAGTGTCGTGCGTATGAAGATGAATGGGGATGTCAATGGTTTTCCTTAATTCAGTGATCAACAAATCAGCGGCATAAGGTTTTAACAAGCCTGCCATGTCTTTAATGGCCAATATATGAGCACCCTGGTCTTCCAGTTGCTTGGCAAGGTCCAAGTAATATTGAAGGTCATATTTGCTTTGATTGGGGTCAGTAATGTCCCCGGTGTAGCAAAGGCAAGCCTCGGCAATGGCATTGGTCCGCTCTCTTACGGCCTTGATGCTTACTTTCATGGCCTCGACCCAATTCAGGGAATCGAAAATCCGGAAAATGTCAATGCCGTTTTCCCATGCTTTTTCTATGAATTTTTCAATCAGGTTATCCGGATAAGCGGTATAACCTACGGCATTAGAGCCTCTTATCAGCATCTGGAAAAGGATGTTGGGGATGGCTTTGCGGAGCCTTTGAAGCCTTTCCCAGGGGCATTCATTCAGGAAGCGCATGGCCACGTCAAAGGTCGCCCCGCCCCAGACTTCCATCGAGAACGTTTGGGGATGATTTTTGGCATAGCTTTCAGCGATCCGTTCCATGTCAATGGTCCTGACACGGGTTGCCAATAAAGATTGATGAGCATCCCGGAAGGTTGTATCCGTGTATTGGATTTGCTTTTGGGATTTCAGCCACTCGCTGAACTGTTCTGGTCCCAATTCTTCCAGTTTTTGCTTGGTACCGGCAGGAAAATGGCTGAATTTATCGAAATCCGGGACTGTTGGGGTTCTGAATTTTTTATTTGGATCAACGGACTTGACATCGGAATTCCCGTTGACGATAATATTCGCCAGGTATTTCAGGGTTTTGGTTCCACGATCTTGTCTCGGCTGGAATTCAAAAAGTTCGGGATGATGGTCTATAAATTGGACCGTGGCTTCTCCCTTTTGAAAAATGGGATGGCTAATCACGTTGTCCAGAAAGGCAATATTGGTATTTACACCCCTAATACGGAATTCTGCCAAAGCCCTTTGTAGCCGGTCGCAGGCACCTTTTAGGGTCCGCCCGTAGGCAGAAACTTTTACCAGCATAGAATCAAAAAACGGAGAAATCCTGACTCCCGGGTAAGAACTACCCTCGTCCAACCTGATACCAAAACCTGCCGCATTTCGGTAGGCAATTACCCTTCCGTAATCAGGAGTGAAATTGTTTTCAGGGTCTTCTGTGGTGATTCGGCACTGGATTGCATAACCATGAAAATTGACATCTCCGGGCTTTTTGATATTAATCGACCGGTGAGCCAAGGTGTAACCCATGGCTATCAGGATTTGGGAACGGACGATATCCACGTCCGTAACCATTTCCGTGACGGTGTGTTCAACTTGAATTCTTGGGTTTACTTCAATGAAGAAGATGTCTTCATTTTTATCTACCAGGAATTCGACCGTACCGGCATTGTTATACTCTACGTGCTTGCCCAGTTTCAATGCATACTCGTAGAGGTTTTCCTTGGTTTCTTTGGAAATAAAGGGGGCAGGCGCTACTTCCACAACTTTTTGAAAACGCCTTTGCACAGAACAGTCGCGTTCGTAAAGGTGGACCAGGTTGCCGTGGTTATCTCCTAAAAGCTGAACTTCCAGGTGCTTGGGTTGTTCGATGTATTTTTCGATAAAAACGGTATCCTCACCAAATGCTTTTCCGGCTTCGCTTTTGGCTTCGGAGAAAGCCTGCCTTAATTGGTCCTTGCTATGAACCACACGCATACCCCTGCCGCCACCGCCGGCAGCCGCTTTTATGATCACAGGGTAGCCTATTCTGTCGGCTTCCTGTTCAGCCAAATCGTCATCCGAAAGGTCTACCTGGCTATCCTCAATTACCGGAACATTTACTTCCCGCGCTACGGACTTGGCCTTTACCTTATCCCCTAACCGGGTCATGGTTTCCGGTTTAGGCCCTATAAAAGTAATGCCTTCTTCGCGGCATCGCCTTGCAAATTCCACATTCTCCGAAAGGAAGCCATAACCCGGGTGAATGGCATCCACTTCATTAATTTTAGCCAGGTTTATGATTTCCTCCACATTGAGGTAGGGCTTAAGGGGGTCATTTTCTTTTCCGATTTGGTAGGCTTCATCGGCTTTGTAACGGTGGAGGGAATAACGGTCTTCGTAGGTATATACCGCAATGGTTCGTATGCGTAGCTCGGAGGCCGCACGCATTATGCGTATGGCAATCTCCCCGCGGTTAGCAACCAATAAGCGGTTAAATTTTTTTACGGATTCTGATTCTGCCATGGTTTATCGGATATTTTAATACTTAATGCCTTGAATGCCTTTGCAGTTTATTTTATGCCTTCCCGGAAACAGTGGTTAAATATAGGTTTAAAAACAATGAATAACCAAAATATGAATGAGGAAATGGGTTAAAATTGGAATGACAAGGTTTAAATCCATGCAAGATCAACAAGATCAATATTTTGGGTTCTACCACATTTCCCATATAAAATCTTCACAAAAAGCCCTTAGATTCCTGAATAACAAATTGTTAACTAAAAGCTATGGTATCCTCCTTCAATGCTTTCTTAAATTTTATACCTGAGGTTTACCTAACCAAGCTTGACTTGGGTTAGTGGG
>CAZJWK010000037.1:0-21959 GCA_964549595.1 uncultured Sphingobacteriales bacterium
CTCCAATTGGAAGGTATTCCATTCTTGATGGTTTGTTGAAAAACCAATTTCCCTCATTTATTTTCCCTGAAATTCTGATCAAAATAAGGTTAATTAAGGAAAGGAATCCGGAGGTTATTTAATAATACTCAGGTTCCAGGTTTTGGTAACGTTTCCGGCATTCTTTTTAAATGTCACCAAATATAAGCCCATTGGTAATGGCGAGCCGTCATTGGAAAGGCCTCTCCAATTGGAAGGTATTCCATTCTTGATGGTTTGTTGAAAAACCAATTTCCCTCCTTTAGTATAGATTTTAAGTTCACCGGAAGCATTTTTTTCAAAGGGTAGTTCCCAGGCCTCTTCTTTCTTAGGCACAAATGTGTATGCGTGTTTTTCACAATCTTTAGCAGGAATGTATAGATTCTTTAAAGTACTTTTACACCCATTTGAATCCTTAATATGAATGGAATAGTAGCCGCGTTTAAGTTCGGTAAATGCGTTGGTTTCCCTGTAATTTTTATCAGAAGAGAGGGAAAAACGGTAAGGGGGTGTACCGCCAATAATTGAGTTCGTATCAATGATTATGGCACCACGGTTTTTGTCTTTGCAAGATTTCAGTATGCGATAATTAGCAGTCACCTTTACCTCCTTGCAAGGTGCGGATTTTTGTTTCTTATCATCTTTAGGGCCCATTTTAAAACTATCTCTGGGAAAAGTTTGGACTTTTTCAATTGTTTGCTGTTTGTTTTGCTGTTGTTTAGCTATTTGGTCGCCAATTTTACTTTCATCTTTTGCACGGCTCATCTTTTCAAGATTTTCTTTTTCACGTGGTTTGGTGTTTTCGGGAGATCCTTTTTTGTTTGGTTGATTGGGTTTTTCTGGTTTAGAATGGGCTGACTTGGAATTGTTTGAATTTTCACTGTAAGACTTGCCATTTTCAGGGGAATCATTATTGGTTTCTTTTTGAATGTTTGCAACAGGTGATGTGTTTCTTCCCTGATTTTTGGCTTTTGATTTTTCTTCCTCATTAATACTGAAGAAATAGAAACCTAATGAAGCGATAATAATTAAACCCACAGTGCCAATTATTCCTCCTTTTACCAATTTTCCATTTTTATGGTTATTGAATTGTTTATTATGAATCGATTGTAGTTTTTCCTTGACCCCAATTAATCCGGCATCAATTATTACATTGTTCACTTGTTCATGATTGGCCACTTCTTCAACAAATTCGGGATCAGAATTATATAAGGAATTAAATTCTTCCAATTCCTCATTAGATAATTCCCCTTTGAAGTAGCGGTCTATTAATTCAAATCTTTCTCTTTCAGTCATTATAAAGAATTAAATTTTTTAAATCAGGATTTTTTTGTAACACTTTCATCAATTTCTTCTTGCACTTGTAATTTTTGGTCTTTGCTACGTCCTCCGAGCTAAATCCCATTTTTTTGCTAATGGCCTTCATCGAAAACTTGTAAAAAATGGAATAAATTAAAATCTCTCTGCATTTTTCTTCCATGTATGATAGTAGTTGGTTAATATTAGATTCTCTTTCATCGGTTAATAGGTCATCCATAATATTTTTATCATTGGGTAAATTGTATTCATAGTCGGACAATTCATAACTACGGTTTTTTCTTTTAATTCTATTGTACCACAAGTTTCTACTTACGGTGAAAACAAACCCGGAAATGGGGTTATCTTCTTTAAATTTTTCTTTTTTAACCTGTTTATAAAAAATTAAAACTGCGTCTTGAAAAATGTCTGCTGCTTCATCTTTGTCTCCTCCATTTTTTAGAATGAAGCTTTCTATTTTTGGATAGAGATCGGAATAAAGCTCATTTAAAGCTTTATCATCTTTACCGGCTTTGATGGCATCTAATATTTGCTTATCCGACTCCAAAATTTTTCATTTTCTTTAATTTAATACAGATCGCCTTCTTTTAAGTAACCGCTTACCAGAAATTTTTGGAAAACCTTTAACTAAAAATTTTTTCAACTTTTCGATGGTCAAGCTTTTACTTTTTTGGCCTTTGATTGAATAGGTAATAAGAGCAAAAGTAAATAAGGCTTTATTTTGATCCGTTACCTAAAGATGCACAAATTTTTTGATTTTGTAAAAAACTTTATAATTGCCTTTTAAATAATGATTTTAAAACCATTTTTTCATTGCACCGATTTTCCTTAAAGTTTTTTTTATCCCAAGGTTTAATATTTTTTTGTATCATTTATCACTTTAACCTTTTTGGGCAGGAAAAAGTCAATTATTTTCCGGTTCAATTTGATCAATTTAATAATTCATACTCTTTGATAAATCCGGCTTATATGCCAGGTAAGGGAAAATTTGGGTTAGAGTTAGGTAATCGGTCTATTGGCAATAACTTTGGAGAAGTAAACATGACATTTGCCTCTGTTTTTTTAAAATTAAACCAAAATGAAAAAGCAGGACAAAACAAGCATTTTTTAGGCTTTAATTTTTACAATGACCAATCAGGTCCTCACTTTAATCGTTCAAGGTTTTATTTGCTTTATGGGGTTCAGGTTCCCTTAAACGAAAGTTTAAAAATATCCGGTGGGCTTGGAGGGGGCGGATTAAACTACAGTGTCCAAGTCAATTCACCTTTGGTAGAAAACACAAGTGTGATCGTTGGCGATGTAAAAGGGGGGGTCTGGCTTTCAGGGGAAAAATTTTATTTAGGGTATTCTGTGAATCAAGCTTTAAACAATACTTTCAAGCCCTATGATCAAAAATTTGAACTTACCAGGTATTATAATTTTTCGGGAGGCATTACTTTTGACTTAACGGATAATTTCCAACTTACCCCCTCTTCGAATTTTCAGATTTCCTCCGGTAGAAAATCAATATTTCAAGGAAATGTGTTGGGTAGTTTAAAAGAAAAGATTCTATTAGGATTGACGTACCATCATAAGGTGAGTTATACACCCATGGTTGGTATACAGAATGTAAAAATCCTTTCCGGGAACATTGAGGCTATGATTTCTTACCAAGTACCGATTAAACAATATCGTTTTTCCGGAAGAAGAGTCTATGAATTGACCGTTGGCTATTATTTACAAAGGGAATGATGCCCCAATTTAACTAAAGGGGTTACTATTTCTTATTATTTTTGTATGAAAAGAATGAAAGGAATATTAAATCAATGAGGATAAATACGATAACGAAATGCTGCTTATGGGCGGGGCTTTTTATAGGGATCTCATCGAAAGTTTGTGGCCAACCTCCCTGGGATTACCAAACAACTTCAAAGGTGCATGAACTCGAAATTTCCGCTTCTATTGTTCCTCAAATTAGTGGCAATGACATTGAAGACCGTGATGTAATTGGCGTATTCTTTGATTCATCGGGTACTGATTACTGCGGTGGTTTCATGTATTGGAAAGATACTCAGGCAGCGCAAGTAATAAAGGCATATGGCCAAGAACCTGGTAAACCGGGTTTTGAAAATGGGGACTCTATAAAGATCAAAATCTGGGATCGTGACCGGGATTGCATTGTGGAAAACCTCAATGTAACATTTGCCTCTAACCAATATTATCCTGATTCCTATGCTTTCAAGGTAAATGGTAAAAGTAAAATTACTTCCATGGAGGGCAAAAATGGCGTAGTTCAATATCCCAGGAGGGGATTTTGTCAGGATGCTAAAGACCCTTTGCCCCAACTAAAAGATGTTTCCAGTCCATTAAAATTCAAGAGCCCTCAGGGAATAAAGGTAAATGCCAGTAACGGAAAGATAGACCTTGATAACTCAAAACCCGGCATTTATGAAATTGAATTTGAGACACTTAAGTATAACACTGATGTATGCCTGGCCAACCCTTTGGATAGTATTCATATCAAAGAAATTCCAAAAATTAGTTTAGGAAAAGACCGTTCTTTTTGTGAGGGTGACACTGTTTTCCTTAGTCCCGGTGGCAAAGCTGACCTCTACAAATGGTCCGTAAATAATCAAAATCGAAAAGTTTTCCCTGCTACAAAAGGGGGTCAATATTATGTGGAAGCAAGATCTCAGGATGGTTGTATTAAACGGGATACCGTTCAGTTAACCAAAATTTCCAAACCCGGAATTGATTTAAAGGATACTTTTAAGGCTTGCGAATCGGCCGAATTGAACGTAGATGTTCAATCTAATGACACTGAGGTGACCTGGTCAAATGGAGAGAAAGGTGAAGCCATTAAAGTTTCGGAGAGTAAAGGGCTTGCGGTTGAAAAAAAGAACGCGCATGGTTGCAAAGCCTACGACTCAACGCATGTTCAGCTAAGTCCTAATTTGAATCTGACAAAGCTTGAGCCAGAAGTCAATCACTCGGAGTGTCAACCTTCAGGTGAAATTTTTGTGAAAAATGCCCGGGAGGATATTCAAGGAGGAGTCCCACCTTTCACCTATAAATTAATGCCCCTTAATAAAGGTTTTGCCAAGACGGATTCTCAATTAAATTTCCAATCCTTAAAACCCGGATCCTATCGCCTTGAAGTAAAAGATGCTTTTGGGTGTAAAGAAACATTCGAGGTTAAAATGAAAAATTGCGATTATCCGGTTATTACTCCCAATAGTGGTGGTAAAGCTGACAAATATTACATTGACGGGCAGGGTACTGCCAAAGTCTATGACAGGTCGGGTAAATTGAAACGCACCCTTGACTTGCCCACTCATTGGGAGGGACGTGATAAACGTGGCTCAACAGTGCCTATGGGAATTTATCGTATTGTTATTAATGAGGATAAGCAAATTCTTATCTCTGTTGTCCGTTAAGGTTAATCCACATTATCATGTAAGAAGGAGTTGTGCTTTTTCTTGATTTCCGACTGTTTGTTGTTTTCCCCTTCATTATCATCAGATAAAGTATACCTTGAAACATTTGCTTCCTCGGAGGAATGGGGAACGGGATTGAATTTCACGCCTTTTCTGAGGTATGCAGGTACTTTTTCCATTTGTTCTAACCCTTCGGAGGAGCTTATGTTGGTTTGTTTTTCCGTTTCGGGTTTTTTCTCGGTAGTTTCTTCCTTCTGGTTTTCATAGTTTTCCTCTTCTGCCTTTTGGGCTTCCTCTTTTAATCTGTTTTGAGCGCATATTAAATGAGGTTCCTTATCCCGATTTTCAGTATCAAGATTAAGCTCCATTTGTTGTGGTCTTTCCTTAGAAGCCGAAGTTTCTTTTTCAGGTCTTTTGTTGGACTCATCAGCCTGGTCTGTTTTTTCATCATTACCTTTTTCGGTCGGCTCCCAGGTTTTTTCAGTATTATCATCGGTTTCATCGATTGGTAAAAATTGTTCAGCTTCTGCTACTTGATTGTCAGTTTTTTCCTCCTGTGTGTCTTCCTCATTTAAAGGATAGGGCTTTTTGTCAAAAGCCGTGGCGATTATGGTAACAGAAAGCTTATCCCCAAGGCTTTCATCCACACAATTCCCCCATATCATATCTACATCCTGTCCGGCTTCTTCCTGGATGTAATCTGTTATGGTCGTGATCTCATCCATTAGCACTTCCTTATTACCAGAAGTAATGTTTAGTAGGATGTATTTGGCGCCTTTTATGTCATTTTCGCTAAGCAACGGGGAATGTATAGCATTTTCTACGGCTTTTTTGTCCCGGTTTTCTCCTTCAGCCACTGCAGATCCCATGATGGCTTTACCACTATTCGCCATTACTGTTTTGACGTCCTCAAAATCCACATTGATGTATCCCGGAACGGTGATGATTTCTGCAATTCCCTTGGCCGCAGTGGTTAAAATATCGTCCGCATGAGAAAAGGCATTAGAAAGGCTCAAGTTGCCATACATGGACCTAAGTTTCTCATTACTTATAACGAGCAAGGTGTCGACATTTTCCCCTAACTGAGTGATGCCCTCTTTTGCTCTTTTTCCACGGCTTTTCCCTTCAAAAACAAATGGTGTTGTAACAATGCCTACTGTTAAAATCCCCATTTCCTTGGCGACCTGGGCAATAATGGGTGCTGCACCTGTACCGGTACCACCACCCATTCCTGCTGTTATGAAGAGCATTTTGGTGTCTGTGTCGAGCATTTGCTTGATTTCCTCCATGCTTTCCAGGGCGGCTTTTTTCCCTACTTCAGGTTTAGAGCCTGCCCCACGGCCTTCTGTCATATTAGCCCCGATCTGGATCTTATTAGAAATAGGGCTCAATTCCAGCGCCTGCGCATCCGTGTTGCATACAATAAAATCAACACCGTTTATGCCCTGTTTGTACATGTGGTTTACGGCATTATTACCACTACCTCCAACACCCAAAACCTTAATGATGGAGGATTTTACTTTCGGCATATCAAAATTCAAATCCATAGCTTTGATTTTTTGATTGTTTAAAAAATATCTTCAAAAAGGTTACTCAAAATCCTGAATGTCCTGTTCATCCTCTAACCAGCGTTTACCTTTTTTAATAATGGAATCAAACCAGCGTTTTTTCTTAGGTCTGTCCTTTTCGTTGTTATTAATATTCGTTACCGGGTGGCTATGGGTGTTTAAACCACTCATAACCAATCCAATGCCGGTAGCATACATTGGTGATTTAACCTCCTCTATCATGCCTTTTGAAAGGTGCTCGGTCGGGTAACCCACCCGCGTATCCATTCCTGTTACGTATTCCACTAATTGGGCTATATGCTTGAGCTGGGCACCGCCTCCCGTTAACACGATGCCAGCTATCATGGATTTTTCGTAGCCAGAGCTTTTGATTTCATAATAAACATGCTCAAATATTTCCTCTAAACGGGCCTGAACTATAAAGGCCAAATTTTTTAAGGATATCTCCTTATGGTCACGTCCCTTTATACCCGGAATGGAAACTATCTCATTTTCTTTGGCCTCGTCTGCTAAAGCGTGTCCGTAGTCGATCTTTAATTTTTCTGCTTGTTTACGCATTATGTTACAGCCGTGCTTGATGTCTTCGGTGAGGATGTTCCCGCCAAGCGGTATAACGGCTGTATGACGGATAATGCCATCCTTGAAAATAGCGATGTCTGTTGTACCGCCCCCGATATCCACTAAAGCCGTTCCTTCCTCTTTTTCTTCCTCCAAAAGGACAGAATCAGAGGAAGCGATTGGTTCCAGAATCAGGTCGGAAACTTGTAAACCGGATTTTTTCACGCACCGATACAAATTTTTGGCCGCTGTGATCTGGCCGGTGATAATATGGAAATTGCCTTCCAGGCGAACACCAGCCATTCCAATGGGATCCTTAATGCCGTGCTCATTATCCACAATGTATTCCTGGGGAATAACGTGTATGATTTCCTCTCCCGGTTGCATAACGAGCTTGTACATGTCGTTAATGAGGCGATCAGTGTCTTCTTTGTTGATCTCCTGTTCTGCTTCATTTCGAACAATGATCCCCCGGTGTTGCAAGCTTTTGATGTGCTGACCGGCAATGCCTACGTGTGCTATCTTGATGGCCACATCCGACTTGGAGGAAGCTTGATCAATCGCTCCCTGGATGGCATTGACTGTTTTATCAATGTTAGTGACAACCCCACGGGAAACGCCATCAGACTGGGTTCGCCCCAAGCCAAGAATGTCAATTTTACCGTATTCATTCTTACGCCCTACTATGGCGCAGATTTTGGTAGTTCCAATATCTAAACCGACTACAATTTCGTTTTCCATGGTTATTTATTTTTTTGCGACAATTTGTTTTTTGAATTGGAGATTGATCTTCTTATACTTTTGCCACCCTTTATTTGGCAAAACTTTGCGATAAAAAGTTTTTAGTTTTTTAAAACGTTGATCCAGGTTTTTCGCTTTCCCCAAAATGATGGTTTGCTTGCCTGCCCGTGGAATAAGTTTGAATTCTTGTTCCGGCGTTACCTGTATATTTCCGACTAAAGCATTGAGGAAAGTATCTCTCCGTACATGCCGGGTAATTCGGTATAAAGATTTTACGGTGTTATTGGTCACAGAATCAAGTTGATCAGCCGAAGACTGAATTTCCCCGCTGGCCATTAAAACCGGAGCCGTGTACTGGTAAGAAGTCGGCATTTTTTGGCCTTGTTCGTCCAAATAAAAACTTTTTTCGTTTTTATTGATAATTCTGAGAACAGGGTTTCTCTGTTTGATCCGAATAGCCAGTGTTCCTTCCAGTTCGTTGTACACTTCAGCATTTTTGACAAAAGGATTGCTTTCAAAAGTGTTTTCTAACTCAAACAAATTAACCGTTTCCTGATCTTTCGTTTCCAACGGAAGGTTGAACTGGTCACGAATCATATACTTGACATCCTTTTGTTTGATAAATTGATGGTCAAAAGGGCTTTTAATGTTAATGTCTACTTTGTTAATTTTTTTGGCATCATACCGGCTCTCAGAAAAAGCCACCATTAGCAATAAAATAGTCAGGCCTAATCCCGTTAACAGGTAAGTCCGGAAACCATGGATTTTTTCCGTAAAAAAAGTTTTTATGTCTTCTACTATTTTTTTCATGATAACCGTGTTTTTTCCAGGGTTTTATGAATAGGCTTCACAAGCCGGTCAATATCGCCGGCTCCTAAAGTAGTGATAACCCTGTTGTCATCTTCTTTTACAAACTCCTGCACTTCGGATTTTTCTAATAATTGTTTATCCGGATGTTTCATATAATCCAGGATTAATTTAGAGGAAATGCCTTTAATGGGTTTTTCACGGGCCGGGTAAATGGGCAAAAGTACCACGCGATCCAGTTGCGATAGCCTCTCAGCAAATTCACGGGCAAAATCCCGGGTACGGGTATAAAGGTGGGGCTGGAAAAAACCCGTTATGGAGTCTTCCGGATAAAGCTTGCGCAGGGTCTTTATGGTAAAATCCAGCTCTTTGGGGTGGTGCGCATAGTCATCCACAAAAACAACCTGGGGGTCCTCTATGATATACTCAAACCGTCTTTTTACGCCTCTAAATGTTCTTGCAGCCTCCTGATAAGTGGAATGGTCTTTAACAAGGTTTTTCATAGCCGCAAACCCAGCGATGACGTTAAGGACATTATGTTCGCCAGGAACACCACATTGTATTTGGGCTTTTTCATGGTCGTAATTTAATTGAAATTCGTATCGGTTATTTGCGATGTGAATGTCCTCTGCATGCCAATCCCCTTGATAAAGGCCGAAAGAGATTTTCTCCTGCTTTTCTCCGAAGCTATTTAAAGCAATATCCGTATTGTGGACCAGTAAACCGTTTGCCTTAGTTTGATCAGCAAATTGCTTATAAGCTTCAAGTAGCGATTGGTTTGAGCCGTAGATATCCAAATGATCAGGGTCAACCGAGGTTAAGATGGTAATGTCCGGTGTCAAATGGAGAAATGACCGATCGTATTCGTCTGCCTCTGCTAAGATAATATCCGCATCCCTTTGTTTTTCCGGTGAAATAAAATTGTTGGCGTAGTTAGTCGCAATGCCTCCAAGGAAACCATAAAAATCTATGCTGGCTATTTTAAGCAAATGGGCAATAAAAGCACAGGTAGAAGTTTTTCCATGTGTGCCACCCACAGCAATCGTAAATTTGCTTTGGGATAAAAGCCCTAAAATGGCTGAACGTTTATAAATGGGGAACCTTTTTTGCTTCAGGAAATTGAGTTCCTCGTGGGTTTCAGGAATCGCAGGGGTATAAATAACCAAACTATTATCAGGGTTATCCAGTAAAGGTTTTGGGATATTTTCCGGATCATCTTCAAAATGAATGGCCATTCCCTCTTCCTGAAGAGCGTCCGTAATAGGAGAGGGGGTTTTGTCATAGCCGGCTATAGCCTTCCCTTTAGAGGCAAAATAACGGGCAAGGGCACTCATTCCGATGCCTCCGATTCCAATAAAGTAAATGTTATCAAATGCTTCCGGCTTCATGTTTTCATTTTTTAAAAGGAAGGCAGGGCGTTAAATCCCTGCCATCCCTCACTACTTAAGCTAAATCCCCCAAACTCCACAACCTTCCTCATTGTGCCTTCAATTCCTCCCCTCATATGCGACTAATTCTAATGCTTCTGCTACAATTTCTTTTGTGGCATTCGGCTTAGCGAAGGCCTTTATATTTTCACTCAAATTATTCAGCTTATTACCATCCTTTATGTTTTCGGTTAAGGTATCCTGTAAATGCTCATTCAGTTCATCATCTTTTAGCACTAATGCCGCATTTTCATTCGCCAGTGCCTTAGCATTTTTGGTCTGATGATCTTCAGCCACATTGGGAGATGGAATCAGTATAGCAGGTTTGCCCAAATAGGCCAATTCTGCAAGTGTTATGGCACCGGCCCGGCAGACAATTAAGTCCGCTGCTTTGTAGGCTTGGGGCATGTCATCAATAAAAGCCTGAATGGTCAAATGAGAAAGGTTTTTCCCGGTAAAACAGGCTTCTATTTCTTCGATGTATAATTCCCCGGTTTGCCAGATTCCCTGTATATTTTCCTCTCCTATACCGGGGCCGATTTCTTTCAGGGCACTGTTTATAGACCTTGCGCCCAAACTTCCGCCCAGCGCTAAGAAAGTCGGTTTATCGGGATCAAGATTGAAATTTTGACGCGCTTCTTCTGGGGAATGGATTTGATCAGCCAGGTCATTACGAACAGGATTACCGGTAACCACCATTTTTTCCTTGTCAAAATATTGGTCCAAACTTTCGTAAACCACGCAGATTTTATCAACCACTTTACCCAAAATCCGGTTGGTTAGGCCCGGGAAGAAGTTTTGTTCCTGTATGAGGCTGGGGACTTTGAGCTTTGCCGCTACGTAAAGCAAGGGTGCACTGGCAAATCCCCCCGTACCGATTGCTAAGTGGGGCTTGAAGGAACGGATGATCCAGAACGAGCTGATTAAACTCCCTATTATTTGGAATGGCAATAGCAGGTTTTTCCCTAAATGGCTCCTGGAAAAGCCCGAAATCCATAGTCCTTTGATAGGGAAACCGTTCTTCGGGATTTTTTCCATCTCCATTCTGCCTTTAGCCCCTATAAACTGAATTTCAGTGCCCGGCCGGTCTTCTTGTAATTGCTTAGCAATAGCCAATGCCGGGAACAGATGACCACCTGTTCCACCACCACTAATAATGGCCCTTAAAGGAGAAGCCTTATGTGGGTTTTGATGGTTCATTGGCCTACTGCTTTTGTTTCGCGAGTTTCGCTTTCAAGGCTTTCTTCGCCTTCTTCTATGTATCTGCTTACGCTTAATATAATTCCGAATGAAATGCTGGTAAACCACAACGAAGTACCTCCCATACTGACCATGGGCAATGTTAACCCTGTGACAGGAAATAGATGAACGGCCACACCCATGTTCACCATAGCCTGTAGAACCAGGCTAAGGCTTAGCCCCAACGATAATAAAGCACCGAAGGCCTGAGGAGATTTTAGGACCATGATCAAGGTTCGGTAAAGTAAAACCAGGTACAGAAAAATAATGAAGAGCCCGCCAATTAAGCCCCATTCTTCTATGATAATGGCATAAATAAAGTCCGAATAAGGGTTGGGCAAAAAGTTTCTCTGTGTACTGTTGCCGGGCCCCTTGCCTAAAATACCACCGGTCGCAATCGCTATTTTGGCTTGTTTACTTTGATAGGAGCCCTGCTTTTCGTCCATGAAACTTTCTACCCGTTCTTCCCAGGTAGGGACGCGGCCTTCCAGTGGGGTGGCACTTACAATACCTATATAGCTTGCCAAACCAATAATTGCAATCAAGACCATTGCGCCAAGATACTTCAAATTTATCCGCCCGATAAACATCAGGATGAAACACGAAGTAAACAGAATGGCTGCTGTGGAGAAATCAGCAGGAGCGATGAGCCCGCAGATTAACAGGATAGCGCCTGTTATCGGTAAGAATGCATTTTTGAAATCCTTAATCGCACTTTGTTTTTTGGAAAGCATCCTTGCTGTGAACATGATTAAGGCAAGCTTGGCAAGGTCAGAGGTTTGGAAGGTTAATTTAATACCGGGCACTATCAGCCATCGCTTGGCTTCGTTAATATCCAGGCCAAGGAAATAAGTCAAAATAAGCAGAGGGATGGATAACACTAAAAGGATTTGGGCTATTCGCGAATAGTAGCGGAAATTGATTAAATGGCACAGGTAAATGATAAGCAATCCGAAAGCCAGAAGGATTAAGTGTTTTAAAAGGAAGTACTCCGTATTCCCCCCATGTGTCCGGTAGGCTAATGTGCCTGTGGCACTGTAAACTGCAATCAGAGAGAACAGGGACAGTAGTAGGATAACCATCCAGATAACGAAATCACCCTTGGTTTTTTGGAGTAACCAATTCATCTTGAACCCGATTTTAGCCCCTCGCCTATTAATATATGGGGGCTAGTTTTTTTAGTGTTAACATTTATGTGTTCCTTACAACCCATCGATTACCTTGCCTTTTCTACAGTTTATAAACCGCTTCTTTAAATTGCTTTCCCCGATCCTCATAATCCTTGAATAGATCAAAACTGGCACATCCGGGAGATAAAAGTACTACATCGCCTTTTGACCCGAATTCATAAGCCATTTGGACAGCTTCTTTCATGTTGTCGGTTTCACTGACCGGAACGGTGTCTTTAAAAGCTTTTCTTAACCGGGTATTGTCTTTACCTAAAGTGACCAGGGCCTTCACTTTTTTCCGGATTACCGGTTTTAAGGATTCGTAGTCGTTGCCTTTGTCCTGTCCGCCGGCAATCCAAACCACAGGTTTTTTCATGCTTTCCAGTGCATACCAGACGGAATTCAGGTTTGAGCCTTTGGAATCATTGATAAACCTAATGCCGTGAACTTCAAGCACTTTCTCCAACCTATGCTCTATGGTCTGGAAATTTTGAAAGCTTTCCCGGATGGTCTTTTTTCGGATGTTCAGTATACGACCTACTACTCCGGCAGCCATGGCGTTTTGTACATTGTGTTTCCCCTGGATTGTTAATTCTTCAGGATTCATTGTCAAAGGATTTTCCTCGTTCCTCACTTGAAAGATGATCTTATCGTTTTTCATATAAGCGCCTTCGTTTACAGCGTTTTCGGTTGAAAAAGGGAGCAATTTGCTTTCTGGCTTATTTCTCTGCATGCCTGCTTTAATAACCGGGTCATCGGCATTGTAAATCAGCTGGTCTGATCCTGTTTGGTTTAAGCAAATGCGAAACTTCGCATCCGCATACGCTTCCATACTATTTTGGTAACGGTTCAAATGATCCGGTGTAATGTTAAGAATGGTGGCAGTGGAAAGGTGAAAGGTTTCGACATCCTCTAATTGGAAACTGCTAAGCTCTAACACCCAATAGTCATGATCCCTTTCAGCGACTTTTCGCGAATAACTTTTCCCGATATTTCCGGCTAAGGCCACATCCCAACCTTCTTTTTTCACGATCTCATAAATCAGGGAAGCTGTGGTGGTTTTGCCGTTGGTACCGGTCACCCCAATTTTGGTTCCGGAAGCAAATTGATCAGCAAATTCAATTTCAGCCATCATCGGAATACCAGCTTCTCTGATGGCCTTGAGGATGGGTGCATCCTGCGGAATACCCGGACTTTTGATCACCAAATCATTTTTTAACAGGGTGGATTTGGTGTGGCCTTTTTCTTCATAAGCGATGGCTTTATTGGCTAATTCTGATTTAAAATTTGAGGAAATCTCTTGGTTATCAGACACAAAAACCCTGTTGCCATGCTGTTGAGCAAGCACAGCGGCCCCTATACCGCTTTCACCGGCTCCCAAAATGGCTATATGGTGGTTTTTGTAATGCATCAACCTATCGGATTTTGAGGGTTAGTACTGTAATAATGGCCAGGGAAATACCCACAATCCAAAACCGGGTAACAATTTTTGGCTCCGGGAAACCGGCTTTTTGGTAATGGTGGTGCAAGGGCGACATTTTCAGGATTCGCTTCCCCACCCCGTATTTGCGTTTGGTGTATTTGTAATAACCTACCTGGATGATCACAGATAGTGATTCGGCCAGGAAGATACCGCACATTAAGGGGATCAGGAGTTCTTTCCTGACCATTAAGGCAAGTACAGCTATCAACCCACCCAGGGAAAGGCTTCCTGTATCTCCCATAAAGACCTGCGCGGGATAGGCATTATACCAAAGGAAGCCAATACAGGCCCCTGCCATAGAGCCTGCAAAAATCACGAGTTCTCCCAGGTTGGGTATGTACATGATATTCAGGTACTCCGCAAAAATGGTATTACCGGAAACATAGGCGAAAGCCGCAAGAGTGAGCACAATGATTCCCGATATGCCTGCCGTCAACCCATCCAATCCATCCGTCAGGTTGGCCCCATTGGATACCGCTGTGATAATGAATATCACAATCGGAATATAAATTAGCCATGCCCAATTTTTGTAACCCTGGCCTGCCCAGGCTAAAAGATCTGCGTAATCAAGTTCGTTACCTTTGAAGAAGGGGATGGTGGTTTTGGTGGATTTGTGTTCTACTAAAAACTTTTGGTCTGCACGGGGTTCTTTTTCAACCAGGTTTAAATCTTCCTGATAAACTTCCTTGAGGGTTTTGTATTTTTCATTGCTCACGTTTTCCCTGATGACGACATCCGAATGGCTGTATAGGATCAGGGCTACGACCATTCCGAGGCCTACCTGGCCTAAAATTTTGAATTTACCGGCTAATCCTTTTTTATCCTTTTTAAAATTTTTGATGTAATCATCCATTAAACCGATGAAACCCAGCCAGATGGTTGCTATCAGGGCCACGAATACATAAATGTTGCCTAACTTAGCAAAAAGAAGGGTCGGGAAAAAAATGGCCAGAAGAATAATGATACCGCCCATGGTAGGGGTCCCTCTTTTGGTGTTTTCTCCTTTGAGTCCCAGATCCCGGACGGATTCCCCGATCTGTTGTTTTTGCAGGTAATTAATGATTTGCTTACCAAAGAAAAAAGAAATCAACAGGGAAAATAAGACCGCCATAGCAGCACGAAAGGAAATAAACTGGAATAGTCCCGCACCGGGAAAATCCATCACTTTGTCGAGGTATGTAAATAAGTGGTAAAACATGCTTTCTTTTTCTTAGGTACTGCTAATTCGGGTTTATAGGGTTTTTAGCCAAATTACCCTCATCGGGTTTTAAAAATTGGTTTAGTAAGGCTTTATCATCAAATGGTTTTTTCTCTCCTTTTACTTCTTGATACTTTTCATGGCCTTTACCGGCCACTAATATGATATCTCCTTTCCGGGCTAAGCTGGTGGCGGTTTTGATTGCTTGTTCCCTGTTGGTAATGGCTAATGCCTTGTGGTGTTCAGATTCGGGGATGCCGGTTTCCATTTCCCGGATAATGGCTTCAGGGTCTTCATTTCGCGGGTTATCCGAGGTAAGAATGATCTTATCCGAATAATGAAGCGCAATTTTAGCCATTTCCGGTCTTTTCTTTTTATCCCTGTCTCCACCGCAACCGATTACGGTAAAGATTTTTCCCTGTTGCTGATTGGCCTCACTGATGGTGGTCAGAAGATTTTGCAAAGCATCCGGTGAATGGGCGTAATCCACTATGCCAGTAATTTCCCTGGCATTTTCTACCATTTCAAGTCGTCCTTTTACCGGTTTTAGGCTGGAAAGGCCTTGTAAAACCGTGTTTTCCTGCATACCCAGCTCCAGGGATGTTCCATAAGTGGCTAAGAGGTTATAAGCATTAAACCTGCCCGTGATTGGGCAATAAACTTCATTGCCATTGAGCTCGAGTCGCATCCCTGTAAAGTCATTTTCTAAAATCCGGGCTTTATAATCAGCCATTCGCTTTAAGGCAAACGTTTTGATTCGGCCATGGCAATTCTGTACAATGAATTCCCCTTGTTTATCATCCGTATTGACAAGGGCGAAAGCATCCTTAGGCAAATCATCAAAAAGCCGTTTTTTGGCCTTTAAGTAGTTATCAAAGGTTTTGTGATAATCCAGATGCTCATGGGAGATATTGGTGAAAACCGCACCGGCAAATTGTAACCCTGCCACGCGTTCTTGGTCCAGGGCATGAGAACTCACTTCAATAAAAGCATAACGAATTTTGTGCTCTACCATTTCCCTGAGTGCCCGGCAAAGATGAACGGGATCAGGGGTGGTGTGGGTTGCTTCTTTTTCTATCGTCCCAATGCGAACCCCATTGGTAGAGAGAAGCCCGGCCGGATAATTCATGTTTTGATAAAGGTTGTACAAAAGGGTTGCTGTGGTCGTTTTGCCATTGGTACCTGTGATACCCACTAAAGCCAATTCCTCAGAAGGCCTGTCGTAAAAATTATGGGCAATGATAGCCATGGCTTTACCGGCATTGTTTACTTGTATGCAATTGACATTATTACTCAAATCCTCCGGTAATTTTTCGCAAACGATGGTCTTTACCCCTTTATCAAGGGCCTGAGAAATGAATTGATGGCCATCAACCTGGAAACCTGGAATGGCCGTAAAGAGCCCACCCGCTTCTACTTTCCTGGAATCAAAGGCAATAGCGGGGACTTCTGATTCCAGATCCCCCTGAACCAGCTTAAAATCGACATCTGCTAATAAGGCCCCTAACTGTTTCATCAATTCAGCGTTAATTGTATTTTCTCAAAAGCATCTGCATCGGTTCCGGGTGAAACGGACTGTGAGACAACCCTGCCATTTCCCTCAAATTGTACTTTCAAGCCTCTGTTTTCTAATAAATAAAGCGCATCAGCTATCACCATCCCCTGAACATTGGGTACTTTGTTTTTTCTTAATTCCTGGTTGCTTAGGTGTAATTGATTTTCGTCAATACCCGGATTTGCCCAATCTATGATTCCCTTATCCTTTTCGCACGGCAGATTTAAAGTATTGCAAATGGTTTTCAGGTCATTGGCGTGGGCTTTGGCTATAGAGGGCAGGGCTTTCTTTTTCTTTTTGACTTTTTCCGTAAAGAAGGGTTGCATTTTTAGGTTATTGGCGTAGATCTTATCCGTTATTTCCCGGAAAACGGGTCCGGCAACCTTAGCTCCGTAATAAAGCCCCTTTGCGGGTTTATTGACTGCAACAATGCAGGAGTATTTCGGGTCATCAGCCGGGAAAAAGCCCACAAAGGAGGCCTGGTAGTTGTGTTCTCCTGCGTAGCCGCCGGTTCCGGATGCGATTTTTGCCGTACCGGTTTTTCCGGCTATTTGGTAAGCATTGGTGCGAAGGCTTTTCCCGGTGCCATTTTTCACAACGCCTTTCAACATATCGGTAATTTGATCCACCGTATTCCGGGAACACATTTTCTCCTTCACGATATCCGCTTTGAAGGTCCTTACGGTTTGCCCTACTTCCCGAACTTCTTTCACAAATAGCGGTTTAAGCATTTTGCCGTTATTGGCTAAGCCGTTGTAAAGGGTCAATACTTGTAAAGGGGTCAGCCGGACTTCATAGCCAATGGACATCCATGGGAGGGTGGTGCCGCTCCAATCTTCATCAGAAGGCTCTTTGATAACCGGGTGACCTTCTCCTTTAATGGGTAGGTTTAAGGGCTTATGAAGTTTTAAGGCTTTCAGTTCCTTTATGTACCGGTTGGGATTGTCCTTGTAGTTTTGGAAAACCGCTTTAGAAAAAGCCACATTGGAGGAAATCTCCATGGCCCTGTGGAAAGTGATCTTCCCATAGCCACCAGGTTTGGCATCCTCCATCTTGTTTCCGTAGAATTTGTACTGGCCATCTCCGGTATTGATGGTGTCTTCCGGAGAGATATACCCATTTTCCAATAAGGCAATGGCCGAGGCAATTTTAAACGTAGAACCGGGTTCAAGACTCTCCCCCACGGCATAGTTGTAATTTTCTGTATAGGTGCCGTTTTTATTCCGCTCAAGGTTGGCCATTGCTTTGATATGGCCTGTTTCAACCTCCATGACTACGGCACAGCCATGAGCGGCCTCATGCTTCTTCAGCGTTTCGAGGAGGGCATTTTCCGTGACATCCTGAATATTGACGTCCAGGGTTGATATGACATCCTTTCCGTCCTTGGGTTCCAGTTCATTTTTATTGTTAATAGGGATCCATTCGCCGCCACGGACTTTTTGCATCAACCGCTTACCACTTTCCCCGGAAAGGAATTTATCAAAAGCCCCTTCGAGGCCAACCCCGTTTACGTTCTTGATTTTATAACCAAGGGTTCGACTGGCCAAATTGCCAAAGGGTTTGATGCGTTTACTTTCCTCTTTGGCAATGAAACCGCCCTTGTAACGCCCTCTTCGGAAAATCGGAAATTCCTTGATGGTCTCCAGTTCATTGTGGTTGATGTTCCGTTTGAGCAGGAAATAGCGAGCACCCGCTTTCCTTTTTCTTTTGAGCAAGCGCTTGTATTGATAGGCACTGCGGTCACCGAAATATTGGCTTAGACGCAGACTAAGGGAGTCTATTTTATTATAAAAGACTTTATCGGTCAGTCCTTTTGCATTAAGGTCTAAACGGATTTCATAAATCGGCAGGGAAGTAGCCATCAAACTACCGTCATCAGAATAAATATTTCCCCGTGTAGATTCAATAGTGGCATAAGTGGTGGTAAGGCTATCCGCTATCTGACGCCAATGTTCACCATTGGCCATTTGGATTTTCCCGACCTTCCAGATGATCGCTCCTGCTAATAGCAAGACCAGGAAAAAGGCCAGATAGGCACGCCACAGTATGTCTTTCTTAATATTCACGGTCTGTTTATTGCGCTTTGGTTTTGATTTTCAATTTTTTCGGGGGCTTAGTCAATTCCTGTAAATCAAGGCTATCGACCATTTTGGCCACATGGGATTGCTTGGTTTTGTACATCATTTCGGACTTGATGGTCAGGTATTCAGCCCGGTATTCTTCCAGGTTTTTTTCAAGGTTTTTGACCTTTAGTTCAGTGCTTTCCCCATAATAGCGGATCCCAATGTAAATGACCGCTATAAAAGACAAATAAAGGATAAAGGGGATCCAACGCGAAGCATTCTCACGCGTGATGGACAAGAAGGAAAAATCAAGTTTTTGCTTGACCCTGCTTCCTTCTTTAGACCCGCTTTTAATCTTATTTGCTTTTTCCATATTAAGCGGCTTTCTTTTTGACAGCAATTCTCAGTTTAGCACTTCGGGAACGGGGATTGGCCTTCTTTTCCTCCCCGGAAGGCTCGATGGGTTTGCGGTTGACGGTTTCCAGGGGTTTCAGGGCATTTCCGTATAAGTCCTTTTCGGGTTTCCCTGAAAAATTCCCGCTCCTGAAGTAATTCTTCACTAAACGGTCTTCCAGGGAGTGATAAGTGATGATCACCAGTCGCCCATTTTCCCGGAGCACTTCGGTAGCCTTTTCCAGGAAGGTTTTCAGGCGATCCAGCTCCTCATTTACTTCAATGCGAAGGGCCTGAAAAACCTGGCTTTTGTATTGGTTGATCTTATCTTTTTTGTGAATGGTTTTTTCCAGGACAGCCAGCAAATGGGTGGAATTTTCAATCGGTTCGGTTTCCCGTTGTTTAACGATGGCTTTTGCCAGTTCCCTGGCATTTTTGACTTCGCCATATTGACCCAAAATTTGCTTAAGCGCTGTTTCTGAATAGGTATTGAGTACCTGCCGGGCCGTGAGGGTGGCTTCCTGATCCATGCGCATATCAAGGGGCGATTCGGTGCGGTAGGTAAAACCCCTTTCTTCCGTGTCGATTTGGAATGATGAGACGCCTAAATCGGCTAAAATCCCATCTACGGGTATGACGCCCAGGTAATGGAGGAAATTTTTAATGAAAGCATAATCATGGTTGATCAGGGTAAGGCGCGGGTCTTCAATTTGATTGGTACGGCTATCAGCATCTTTGTCGAAGGCAATGAGGCGTCCTTCCGGTCCCAATTGGTCCAGGATGGCCAGGGCATGCCCACCGCCCCCGAAAGTGGCATCTACATAGATCCCATCCGGGTGAATGGCCATTCCTTCCAGGGCTTCATCCCTGAGTACGGGTATGTGGTAATCACTCCTGCTCATTATTGTTATCCTCCTGCTTTTCAGCATTACCCATAACTTGTTCTGCCAGGTCAGAAAAATCCTCGGGTTCATCGCTTAATAAGTTGTCATATTCGGTTTGCCCCCAGATCTCGATCTTATTGGTGTGGGCAAAAAGGACTATTTCCTTGTTGATATTGGCGTATTCCTTCAATCTTCTGGGCAATAGGAGCCGGTCGGAACCATCAAGGGCTACTTCTGTGGCACCTCGAAAGAAGTAGCGAAGGAACTCCCGGTTTTTCTTAACGAATTGATTAAGCCTATTGATTTCCTCGGTGATCTTGTCCCACTCATTCCGCGGGTAAAGGACCAGGCATTTTTCGAAACCCCGGTTAACCACAAACTGCCCATTGGCCTCAGCGGGAACCTGTTTTTTCAGGCCCGAAGGCAGGATAAAACGCCCCTTGGCGTCCAGTTTGCATTCATATTCCCCGAGGAAATTCGCCATTGTCAATTCATTTAAGAAGATGGACCATTTTTTACCACTTTGCTCCACCTTGCTACACAAATTTGTAAAAAAAATGAAAAGAAATGCAAGGGTTGTGGAAAACTTTTTTCCTAAAGTGGGAAAAAATAAAAAATTAGAAGTCAGAATGATAAGCTTTATTTCCTGCCTGAAGCGTTTTAAGCAGGGATTCTGCGTAATAAATTTTTTTTAGGCAACAAGCCCATTTTTGGTAAAAGCTGTTTTTGCGAAACCAATGAGTATGTTTAGGCTATAAACGGTAGCCTTTGCACTGGGGGTTGAAGGCCACAGGAAGCGCTTGGCCTATAATGCCAAAAATCCATTGAGCGGTTTAATCGTTTTGGGTTTTAAAAATTAATCCCGGATTTTCTGGCTTTGGTTATTAACCAACCAATAAAAACTGGCTAAAAAGGTGATCATTCCTAAAATCAAAAGCAATAAGCCAGTAACTAAGATCTCTGTCTTGGTATGGTCAAATAGTTGTTGGAAAAGCCACAAACCACTTTTTAAATAAGATAACCTTAAAAACCCACCTAACAATGAAGCGAAAAAAATTATTAAAAGGAGAAATGGATTGACCCAAGCCCCTTTTTGCTTCACCGAAACAAGGAAGGCCATTAAAAATGCTGTTAAAATTCCTGCAATACCAGCATATTTCACGATTAAACGGAAATTTACCAAATCTATAGTGCCAATGCCTTTTTCTCTTAATTTCTTAACCAATTCTTCTATTACCAGCCCATCATTAAATTTATGGAGATCTCTGTAGACCTCTGTCAATTCTACATTATAAAGGAGGGCTAAAACCTTGAAGGCATACACGATAAGCAGAAAACCAAAAAATGAAATCCCGAAAGGCTCAGGTTTTTTTAACAGAAGGGGGAGTTGCTTGTGGCTTATGGAGGGTTGGGCAAAAAACTTTAAATTTGAATAGATTTAGTAATGCCCCTGTAGCTCAACTGGCAGAGCACCTGACTCTTAATCAGGGGGTTTCAGGTTCGAATCCTGGCGGGGGCACTGCCACAATAAAAGGTTTTGGCTTATTGAAAGCTAAAACCCTTTATTTATTTGCACCAAAATTTGCACCAAATTTCATGGGGTTCAAGCCTTCATAAGGAATGGCCACTTACCCCTCTTAATACCTTTCTATTCGATAAGTCCATACATTTAAACTTTTAAGAGCGGCAAAAAAATCAATCAACCTAAATGGGCCTTGATAGAAACTAATGATTTTTTGGCTATGAACACTTTATTTCAGTGCCCTCTAAAAAAATGGATTTATGACTGCGTTGAATTTTGTTCTTTAATAACCTCTTTAACCTGACTAATCCTGCCAAAAAGTTCCTCCCAAAAGTCTTTTAGTTCATATAATTTTTCAATATTTTTGTTTATAGCCTTGGTTTGGAGTTTTTTCTTTCGGCACCCTAAATATAAGGGTTTCATCTAAACCATGCTTAATTTAAGGTATAGTTTTAAAAAGCAATTGATGCCAATGCCTATGCCCAAACCAAAAGGCCCTTCAGTCGAAAAAGCAGTAAGGCTGGTGTGGAATGGGAGCCCTCAACAGTTAGCCGAGCTTGTCGAACAATTGAAAAAGCGGGGTTGGATTAAACGGAAAAAG
>CAZJWK010000038.1:0-21781 GCA_964549595.1 uncultured Sphingobacteriales bacterium
TAAGTACAATTGTCATTTCTTAATAAATAATAAATGCCCCTGGCTCAGGGGCATTTTTTTACTCCTTGTACTAAAAACCATTAAAAGTAAGGATATGAGACCTTTTAAAGCAAAAAGTTTGGCTTTTCTTGTTTTAATGGGGATACTTATCCTTCCTCAGGGCTGTCATGTGGGTCGAATGGTTTTTTGGAATTATGCCGATTTTGATGATTATGAAAAATTCCCATCCAAATCCATTGAAGGCACTGTTAAAAAAAACCCTTTTCAATTTGAGACCAATCAACCGGATAAAGCCAATGCAATAGCTCCAAGGGAAATTGAAATATCCGGTAAAAAAGTTGATTTTGACCAATTCCTGAAAAATCGCGGTACAACAGCATTTTTAGTTCTTCGTTCCGACACCATTTATTACGAAAAGTACTTAAACGGTTATTCAAAAGGTGATCCAATGCCTTCCTTTTCGGTGGCCAAATCATTTATTTCGGCTTTAATGGGAATTGCTATTGAAGAAGGTGCGGTGGATCAGGTGAGTGATCCGATAACAAAATATATTCCGGAACTAAAAAAACAGGGTTTTCAGGAAGTGACGTTAAAACATTTGCTGAACATGCGCTCGGGTATTGAGTTTTCTGAAAATTATCAAAATCCGTTCAGTGAAGTGGCTAAATTTTATTATGGAAGAAACCTAAAGCGATTCCTTAAGCAACTGGAAGTGGTTAATAAACCTGGAATGAAAACCAGGTATCAAAGTGGCAATACGCAATTACTGGCGTGGGTCTTGGAAAGGGCAACCGGACAATCCGTAACAGAATATCTGGAACAAAAGATTTGGAAGCCAATAGGAGCTAAAGAGGCTAGCTGGAGTATTGATAGTGAAAAGCATGGCATGGAAAAAGCATTTTGTTGCCTTAATACCACTGCCAGGAACTTTGCGAGGTTTGGCCGGCTTTATCGCAAGAACGGAATCTGGCAGGGGGACACCATTGTACCACCCGATTGGGTTAACATTTCGACCCGGATCCAAAGCAAAACCAAAAATTTTGAGTATTTTTACCATTGGTGGCATTGTATAAATACCCGTGTGGTGGCTGATGATTATGACAGTACCTTAGTAGGACCCATGAAGAAATTAAAAAAAGCCAAAAATCAGCAAGGTGAGGTTAAGCAATATGTGGTAGTCCCATGTGCTCCCTTTTATGCCAAAGGGTTTATGGGTCAGTATATTTATATTGCCCCTAAAAAAGACTTGATCATTTTAAGGTTTGGTAAAAGAAATGGCAATTTTGATTGGCCCTACTTTTTCAAATCTTACGTTAAGTCCCTGAAAAGCAACTCCTTATAGTTTCCGGCCCCGGAAGTTTTTTAAAAATTTTTGATTTTCAGCCAAAAATCCTATATTCGATTTAGGTAAGGAAGGGGAACTATTATGGATTCAAACACATTCTTGGATGATCAGATTAGTGCCGTAGGCGAAATCAAACGCTGCGCGGAAACTAATTTCAGCCACCTAAGTGATCACCAGTTTGATTGGCAGCCCAAGCCAGGAAAATGGAGTATAAGCCAAAATTTTGAGCATTTAAGCATCACTTCACAAGCCTACTTAAATGAAATCCGGGAAGCCATTAAATTAGGAATGAATCAAAAGAAAATCAGCCGTGATTTTCAATACAGTTTAAAGGGCAAATGGTTTATTAAGATGATGGAGCCTGGTTCCAGGTTCAAGCTTAAGACTTTTAAAAAAATTGAACCCGGTATCGACTTTAAGGGCAAAGAAAGCCTTGATCGGTTTTTAACCGTTCAGGATGAGATATTAAATTTTTTGAATGAGGCTTACAGTGTTGACCTGAAATCCATGAAAATACAGTCTCCGATTTTCCCTATGCTAAATTTTAGGCTTGGAGAAGCTTTTGAGGTTATTTTAGCCCATGAGAGAAGGCATTTAAATCAAGCCTTGAATGTGACCAAAACGCTTGAATTCCCGCTGGCCAAAGCGGTAAATTCTTAATTACTAAGTATTGGTATTTAATCACAATATTTCCGTAAGGCTGAAAGGGGCTCCAATCCATTCATTTGTCCAGTATTACGGTTCCTAATTGGCCGGTGATTTCTTGCTTGAGCTGGTTCAGGTAGTTATGAACTTGCAATAACTCCTGCATTTTTTCTTCGGAAGCCGCCTTTTTCAGTTCCTCTTCGTTTTGTTGAAGCAATTGGAGGATTTTCTTAAGCTTCAAATGGTTTATTGCGGATTCAACCTCAGCCAGGTAGTTTTCTTCAGGGGGTTTAATGATTTTTCCAATTTTATGGGTCCAGTTCTCACTAAGTTGGTATTGCTGGGTATAAGCATCCACTGCCATTTGTTGGATCGAACGATCTTCATTTTGGGTAAAAAGGCTTTCCGGTGGGTGTGCTTGATTTTCGACCAGGTAATCCCGGTAAAGCTGAATGATTTTATGACAAGTCGGGGATTCCCATTCCAGTTCTTCTACTTCATTTAAAATGTGCATTCCAACGGATTCCTCTTCCGCATAATCAAGGTTTCCATAAAGTAAAAGGGTTTTTACGACTTGTTTTTCCTGAATTATGGATTGCCCCCAGTTTGCTTTTACTTCTTCGGTTTCGCTTGGTGTTTCGCTTTCCTGGGTTTGTTCGCTTTTTGACTGCTTGGCTGCCCGTTTGGCCTTATCCATCAAATGTCGATTAAGTTCCTGGTACAGGATTTCTTCCTCGATCTGAAGCATTCTCCCCGCTTCTTTGATGTAAAGGTTTCTGTTAAGATTATCGGGTATCTGGGCTATGGATTTAACAATGCCCCGGATTGTTTCAGCCTTTTTTACGGGGTCTTGGTCTTGTACTTGTTGATTTTGCTCAATTTTAAACATCAGAAAATCACGGGCATTGTTGTCTATATATTCCCGGATTTCCTCTGCTGAATGGGCTTTGGCATAGGAGTCGGGATCGTGATCCTGGGGAAGATGAAGGACTTTCACGTTCAAACCATGTTCCAAAGCAAGGTCTATACCTCGCATAGAAGCTTCCGTGCCTGCTTGGTCACCGTCAAACATGAAAATAAGGTTGTTGGTAAAACGCTTTACCAGCTTCATTTGACCCTCATTCAGACTGGTTCCTGAGGAGGCGATTACATTTTCGATACCAGCTTGATGAAGGGAAATCACATCGGTATAACCTTCCACTAATATGGCCTCTTCTTTTTTACGCAAAGCGTTTTTGGCTTGGTAGATGCCGTAAAGTATTTTGCTTTTATCGTACACTTCCGTTTCCGGGGAATTAATATATTTGGGGAGATTGGTGTTTGATTTCAGGATTCGACCCCCAAAGCCAAGCGTTTTCCCGGAAACGGAATGGATGGGAAAAAGCACACGATCCCTGAACTGATCAATCAGGCCGCCGTCATTGGTTTTTTTTGCTAAACCCGCCCTTTCCAGGTATTCCTGTTTAAATTTTTGATTTAAGGCATGGTCAGAAAAATGGCGTTTTTCATCCGGCGCGTAGCCAAGTTCAAATTTTTCAATAACCGAGTCACTAAACCCTCGTTCTTTGAAATATGTCAGGCCTACCGCTTTGCCGTCTTCATTGTTCACCAGATAATCATGGTAATATTTGCTCGCATAATTCAATAGAATTTGAATGCTTTCCACCGCAGTTCTCTGGGCTTTTTCTTCTTCGGATTCCTCTTCCTCGGAAATTTCAATGTTGTAGAAATTGGCCAACCAACGCAAAGCCTGCGGATAAGATAGCTGTTCATGTTCCATCAAAAAGGTAATGGGGTTACCCCCTTTTCCGGAACTAAAGTCTTTGAAAATATTCTTACCAGGGGCTACAAAAAAGGAGGGGGTTCGTTCTTCAGTCCAGGGGCTATGGCCTTTAAAGTTGGAACCCGCTTTTTTTAGGGGGACGAATTCGCCCACGACCTCATCAATTTGAGCAGTTTCCAGGATTTTATCTACTACTGATTTTGAAATCATGCCGGTTATATTTTGGTTAAGAAACTGCTTTTGCTAATTTTGATTGGAATATCATATATAGCATTTAGGGTAAAGGCGAAAAGTTTACCTTACCTAAATCCCAACAAAAATAACAATTTCATGCGGTTTTTTTGCCTTGTTTTAGTGAGTATCTGCTTGCCTGTGACAATTGGGTTAGCTCAGCAGCCAATTTCCATTTCCCAAAGCGACATGCCGACTGGAGGGGATACTTTTCGAATGAGTACCGCCTTGAATACGGGTTCATTTCCTATTCAAAAAAAGGGGGCCAATAAAATCTGGGATTTCAGTAATATTCAAACCGATACCAACCAATATGTGGATTCATACCGTTCTATGAATGATTTGCCTTCTGTTTATGGGATATTAGGTTTTCTAAAGGGGGCTAATTTTGCCAAGGAAGAGGGTCAGCTTCCCGGGGGTAATTTGCCTTTTAATGATGGGGGTTTTTCACTGGAAGACCTTTTCACTTTCTACGAAAAAAACAGCCAGGCTTTTACCAAAGTAGCCTACGGTATTTCCCTTAGCTCCTTAGATGTGCCGGCACCTTTTGACCAGAATGATGTGGTTTACCGGTTTCCGGTTAATTACGGTGACAAAGATTCTTCTGTTTCTTTTTTTAGCTTCCCCCCGGGTAATTTCCAATTCCCCGATTCTACAGATCTTTACTTTGAGCGCCGGCATAAAAGGGTAAATGATGTCAGTGGCTGGGGAACCATCAAAACCCCTTATGGCACTTTCGATGCCTTAAAAGTCAAAACCACTCATTACTACGATGACTCTGTTTATTTACAGGGCATTGGTCAGAATATTCCTGAAAGGAAGGAAGTCAAATACAAGTGGCTTGCTAAAAACATGGGAACGCCCTTGTTAACTGCCCATGCCCAGGTTTTGAATGGAAATGAAATCATTACCCGTATCACTTATCAGGACAGCTTGCGGAAAAATAATTCTGAATCCGTAGACACCGGAAAATCAGGAAGATATTTGGGAAGGCTTGATAAGGGGAATATGGTTTATCCCAATCCAACGAACGGAATCGTCAATGTCCGACTAAATGGGATTGATCAGACTCCTTTGCAACTTTATGTTTTTGATAGCAAGGGTGAAAAGGTTTACTCCAAAAAAGCGGAGAATAATGACTCCAAAAGCCCGATCAAAGTGAATCTGTCACATCTTCAAAATGGGCATTATTTCTTTTTAATCCGCAATTCAGAAAAAATCATTGATTACCGGCAAATCGTTCTTCATTAGAAAATTAATTCCTTTAAGTACTGAAAATTGGTAGGCATTAAGGAAAGTCTCATTAGCCTATAAAAGCCCTACAATGCTTATTGAACAACCCATGTTTTATCACCTGCCAGTAATTCATCCAAATCGCCGTCTCCTTTGCTTGCTTTTAAGTCATTAACCTGTTGGTTTAATTGCGATTCGTAAACCGGTCGGTTTATATCGTAAAAGACGCCGAAGGGTCTTGGTAAATTGCCTTCTTCCAAGGGGTCATCAAAAATACGGGCCAACATATGGGCCTTGTTAATGTCTTCTTCATCGTGGATCCAGAGATCATCAGCGCTGAAGCCATCTTTTTCCAGATCTACAATTTCCGGCTGCCCGCAGTTAAAATGAATGCCTTTTTCATTTTCCTGGCCGAAAATCAAAGGTTTATCATGCTCCAGGAAGACAGTGGCTCGCGATTTGGTTGCTTTATCGGTGAAAGTGAAAAATGCCCCGTCATTAAAAACATTGCAGTTTTGGTAAATCTCCAGCACTGAAGTACCGCTGTGGGCATAGGTCCGGTTCAACATGGCCTGCATATGCTTGGGGTCTCTGTCCATTGTACGGGCCATGAAGGTGCCGTCAGCTCCAAGGGTGATGGCTGCAGGATTCACGGGGTGGTCTAATGAGCCGGAAGGAGTGGATTTTGTCACTTTTCCTGCTTCGGATGTAGGAGAATATTGGCCCTTTGTTAAACCGTAAATTTCATTGTTGAACATGAGTACATTCAAGTCCACGTTTCTCCTTAGCATGTGCATAAAGTGATTCCCGCCAATAGAAAGGCTATCCCCATCACCGGTTATTACCCAGACACTTAGCTCCGGATTAATGGATTTTAATCCCGTAGCAATGGCCGGAGACCTTCCATGAATGGAATGCAAGCCGTACGTATCCATGTAATACGGGAATCTTGCTGCACAGCCAATACCCGAAACGAAAACCACATCTTCTTTTTCCATACCGGATTGGGCCATTATGGTTTGAACCTGCTTTAAAATGGAGTAATCACCACAACCAGGGCACCACCGTACTTCCTGATCCGTAGCAAAATCTTTTGCCTTGTAATGCCCGTTTTGATTTTCTTTTTGTGGTGTGTTTATGCTGGAAGTGTGATTTGTTTGCTTGGTCATTACTGGTTAAAATTTTTTAAACATAAATAATCATTAAGAAGAGAAAGGTTAGTTAAGTATCCCTTCTTTTTCTACAACAGTTTTAACCTTTTCTTTAATTTCATCTATTGTAAAAGGAATCCCTTTAACCTTTTTGAAGGGAATGGCCGGCACCAGGTATTCATTCCTGATTACTTTTACAAATTGGCCATTGTTATTTTCCGGCACTATTACATGTTTGAAATTGCTGATAATGTGATACAAATTTCGCGGTAAAGGGTTAAGGTATTTAACCTGAGCATGAGCAACGTCTATCCCTTCTTTCTGTAACGCTTCAGTGGCAGTTTTCAACACGCCGTACGTAGATCCCCATCCCAGTAAAAGCACATCCCCTTTTTGCGGACCATTATCAATGGTTTGAGCAGGGATGAAATCTTTAATGTTTTCGATTTTTTGAGCCCTGGTATCAACCATTTTTTGGTGGTTTTCAGGGTCGTAAGATACATTGCCCGTCACATCTTCTTTTTCAAGGCCTCCAATACGGTTTTGAAATCCTTTCATACCCGGCAAGGCCCACTTTCGAACTAACTTCTCATCCCTTAAATAGGCCTCAAACCTGCCATCTTGTTTGTCTTCTTCACCGGCAATCGGTTTGTTTATTCTGGGTAAATCTTTTGAAGAGGGGAATCGCCATGGCTCAGAACCGTTTGCCAAATAGCCATCCCCTAAAAAGATAACCGGTGTCATGAATTCAATGGCAATCCGGCAAGCTTCAAAAGCCATTTCAAAACAATCCGAAGGGCTGGTAGGTGCTACCACGGGTAAAGGGGCTTCTCCATGACGTCCATACAAAGCCTGCATAAGGTCCGCCTGTTCCATTTTAGTGGGCATTCCTGTGGAAGGGCCGGCCCTTTGGATGTTACAGACGACTAACGGCAATTCCAGGTTTACCGCTAAACCGAGTGCCTCACTTTTCAAGGAAAAACCGGGACCTGAAGTGCCTGTGACAGCCAGGGATCCACCGTAAGAGGCGCCTATTACAGCGGATATTGCAGAAATTTCATCCTCTGCCTGAAAAGTTCTTACATCAAAATTTTTATGCTTGGACAGTTCGTGCAAAATATCAGAGGCAGGCGTTATGGGATAAGAACCATAAAAAAGCGGGAAATCAGCTTTAGAAGCGGCAGAAATAAGGCCCAAGGCAGTAGCCAAATTACCCGTTACGCTTCGGTAAGTACCTTTCCCCAGATCAGCAGGCTTAACTTCGTACCGAATCGTAAAAATTTCAGCGGTTTCACCGTAATTAAAACCTGCTTTAAGGGCATTCAAGTTGGCCGTTTTTAAATCCGGTTTGTTGGCAAACTTTTTTTCCAGAAAATCAATGGTTGGTTTTAAATCCCTGTTAAAGAGCCAATAAATGAGACCAAGTACAAACATGTTTTTTGACCGATCCCTTTCCTTGGTCTTTAGGTTGGTATCTTTTAAGGCTTCCCGCGTGAGTTTTGTCACAGGGACTTTGTAAAGTTGGTATTTTGCTTCGGCATCAGCAAGTGGCGTGTCATCTTTAGTGTAACCTGCTTGCTGTAAATTTTTCCCATCGAAACCATCCTCGTTCGCAATGATGATTCCCTCTTCTTTGAGGAATTTTAAGTTACTTTTCAGGGCCGCTGCATTCATAACTACCAGCACATCGCAATTGTCACCCGGAGTATAGATGGCATTGGAGCCAAAGTTTATTTGAAATCCTGATACTCCCGGAACAGTACCTGCCGGAGCCCTGATTTCAGCAGGAAAATCCGGATAAGTACCCAGGTCATGACCCGATAAAGCCGTTGAATCCGCGAACTGGGAACCTGTTAATTGGATGCCATCCCCTGAATCCCCGGCAAATCGTACAACAACCTCATTTTTTATTTCAGCTGTTTCAGTCATTTGTGCACTCAATTATTTAAAATCATTCTAAATTAAATGCAAAAATACCAAATAATGTTCATGGTAACCAATTAAAAATGTGGTGAATAGTTTCAATGAATTCGAAAATACTGACCAAGCATTGAGAAAAATGGCCATTCCCACCTATTGCCTTTGTTACTAAATAGGGGTTTTTGAATAAAATTAGCTTAATCACAAGCGGCTGATTTTCAAGTAAAAAAGTAATAATCTCAGCTCAAAATTGGCTTTTAATTCCCATTTTAATGGTGTTACTAAAAGGGTCAAATCGATTTTTTTGATTTGGAAAAGGGTGAAATATTTGTATCAGAATTTGGCTATCTAAGCCTTCGGTTTTGAAAAAGGAATAAAAATTGGAAAGTTATGGTACAAGCAATTAGTGAAACAAAAAGAAAAGCCATTAACCTCAAGCTTAATCTTCATGAAGAAGGTTTCCTGGAAGTTAATTTATTCGACTTAACTGGCGAATTGGTTTATAATTACGCCAATTTCGTAAAAGAAGGAACACGGGAACATCAAATTAGCTGCAGTGGCCTAAAAGCCAAGGAGTATTTGCTTCGTATTTCCCAAAATGGAAGCTCAGAGGTAAAAAAGCTTCTGGTGCACTAAGTGCCTTACCATTCTCATAATGGAAAGTTTTTGCCTATCCCGGTATATGTAGTGGTTACCTCACCGGTGTTTTTATAACCAATTTTCTTTTAATAGGAAGCTACTACCTTGCTTTAAGAAGAGGGGCAATATTTAACAGTTCCATCCTTGCTCACATAAGCATAAATTCTATACGTTTTACCATTTGTTCCGGTGACTTCAAAATAATTGGACCGTACAATGGTCACATTAACAGTAGCACCAGCGGGAATATTATCGAATAGGGAACCATTAAAACAAACTTTTCCATCCCCTGCTTCATCCTTGTTACCATGTAAAACATAGGGTATTTCACTTTCCACATCTTGATTTTCAGGTAATGAAGCATTAAAATCAAAAGCTACATGGGTCTCAAAATTTAAATTGTCGTTAGTTGTAAAACGCAAACATTTACTTCCGTTCACACAAGGTAATGGACAACTAAATTTCAGGATACCCGGAATTTGAATGGCAGTGTCAAAGATGATGTTGCCTAAGGAGTTTTCAAGCTTTATCCCTTTCACCTTATTCATATATTGGCTTTGGTCTAATTTTTCACCCGTAGCCCCATAAACATAATTCACATCTTTTCCTCCCTGACCTATTGTATCAGCCCCCAACCACAATTTGCCACTGTACGAAATGGGTTCACCACCAGTAGTATCATAAAAATAGCCTTTAAATTTCAAATCCCCTTTTCCACACAATAAACCATCCCATTCGAAACCAAAATCTCCTTTTGAAGGAGACTCTAAAAAACTGATCACTTTAGGTTTTGATTGGCTTGCTAAGACATCACTTCCACCATTATTTTTATTGAAGTTTTGTAGACCCGGATCTTTTTTACAACCAAAAAAAATAAATATGTTAGCTTCCATTAATAAAAACACATACTTTTTAATTGTTTTTTTGTAAATCATAGCCAAAATTTTAGTTTAACAATTTCCCATCTTCTTCTCATAATAATTTTGCTTCCACCTCATTCAAACACTTCTTACGATAACTTGAGAACTAACACTTATTGTCTTTCTATACCTTATCCTTGAGCCCGGGCGGGTATAATTACACCAACTACATTCAGACGAGAAAATAGCAGGAACCTTACCTTCATAGTTTCCGAAGTTTTAACTGTAACCATGCACTGTCCAGCAAAAGTATATCCTAATAAAAATTTGGCTTATTAATAAATTTATTTAAAGCGCTTTGGTACTTTCCGATTTCATCGTTTAGGTTGAGTTATCGGGTAGCTATACCAAAAAAAAGTAATTTTGTAACCAGCACAAAATAATGATAAAGGCCAAAAACCCAATTAAACAGAGCTTTGAAAGCAAGCGCTTTGATTATGCGGTGCTTTCGCCTAAGCATTTCGTTAAATTGCTTCCAAATAAAAGCGGAATGACATTAATAAACAAGCCTACTAAGAACATACCTCGTTCCTCAGGAAAACTTGTTCGTAATTTGATTATTCTATTTGCTGCCTTTTTATTGGGTTTTATCCTTTTAAAAGGTTTTACGGCGTCTTTCACACACGATGAAAGCAATACGTTTAACAGATTTGTTCAACAGGAATCAGTTTGGGAGATACTGACATACCATAAGCCTATAGCTAATAATCACTTGTTGAACACGCTTTTAATGAAAGGTTTTAGCAAGGTTTTTGGAGCCCATGATTTGATATTAAGAATGCCTAACATATTAGCCTTCATCTCTTATATCGTATTTTCATTTATGCTGGTTAATTTAGCAAATTCTCGGCTTGTGTTGCCTATTTGGATATTAATGGTAGCAAACCCCTATTTACTTGATTTCTTTGCACTGGCAAGGGGTTACGGACTGGCCATAGCTTTTATGACAGGGAGTGTTTTTTTCTTTTCTAAGCATATAAACTTAAAGAAAGAAAAAGATCTTGCCTGGGCCATATTTTTGGGATGCCTTGCCATGTTAAGCAATTTTACTTTGATTTATTACTTAGTTTCTCTTATAATTATTGCTAATATTTATTGGGTTGCCTACCCAAACCAGAAATCATTCATCAAATACAACAAAGTTAGTATTGGAGCCCTTATTCCCATCCTTTATGTGCTATTAGTACCCATTAGAAAAATGGTGGAAAATAATCAACTCTATTTAGGTGGAAATGAAGGATTTTGGTCAAATACTGTTATATCGCTCATTGAATCCATCCGCTACGAAAAATCCTATTTTCTGCCTACAATTCAAATAGCCGAATGGTTTGTCATTGTTGTCACTGCAGGAGCAATTATTACCTTGATTACCTTATTTATAAAACGAACACCATTTACTAAATCTTTCGAATATTTGGCTTTTGGCACCTTGGCATTGATCTTCATTGCTTTTATTGCTACCGTAGCCCATTACCTATTGGATACTAAATTCTTCATTAGCCGTACGGCATTGTTTCTTTATCCCTTATTTATTTTTACAATAGCCTGTTTAGGGTCCATTTGGGTTAAGGTTAAGAAGGTGAGGCCTTTTACGTTAATCTTGCTATACGCTTTTGCTGGTTTAATGACCTTACATACATTTAAGTCTCAAACCACCAAAGTCTACCTGGACTGGCGTTATGATGCTAATACCGAAACCATGCTGAAACTTTTAGACCAAAGATTATCCGGTGAACCACGAAAACGGCAGATTGACATGGGTATCTCATGGCGTTTTCAACCTACCATCAATTATTACCGAAACACGAAGAATTATCAGTGGTTAAAAAAGGTGAAAAAAGATGGCTTTAATAGGAACAATGATTTTTTTTACGTCCAGAAAAAAGATTTATCCAGGCTGGAAGGCAAATCAACCCGGTCAATCCATGAGTTTCCCCTCAGCAATTCCATTCTTTTTAAGAATACCAACCCAAATTAAACTGCCTGAAAGACTACCATTTTTTATAATTACTTATTCAAAAACAAACCGGGATATTCAGAAACACCAACCCCGTTTTACTCACTCCAACTTTACCTCTTCTCCAAAGCGGGCTTTGTATTTTTCCTGGAGGTCATACATTTCATCCCTAAGCTTGGCAGCTTCCATGAAATTGGTTTCCTGAGCCGCCTTAAGCATCTTACTTTTGGTATCTTTGATTGCCTTCTCCATCTGACTCTTGCTCATGTATTCCTCAACCGGGTCAGCTACCTGGCTGGTCACTTCTTCTTGTTGTTCGGCATCGAGGTAGGGATCTGCCGGCTTCCGATTATCAACCATCGAGGTTTGCTGAATGATTTGCTCACGGCTACGCTGAATAGTCTCAGGGGTTATGCCATGTTTTTCGTTGAATTCAATTTGTTTTCTACGCCTTCGGTTGGTTTCATCAATGGTTCGCTGCATGCTGTCGGTGATTTTATCCGCATACATGATCACTTTTCCGTTCACATTTCTTGCTGCCCGGCCGGATGTTTGGGTAAGGGATGTTTCAGAACGTAAATAGCCTTCCTTGTCCGCATCCAGTATAGCCACTAAAGTCACTTCGGGTAAGTCTAAGCCTTCACGGAGCAGGTTGATACCAATTAAAACGTCAAAATTGCCTAAGCGCAAATCCCTTAGAATTTCTACCCGGTCCAGGGTATCGATATCGGAGTGCAGGTAACGGCAATTGATTTTATATTGGGTTAGGTAATCCGTTAATTCCTCTGCCATGCGTTTAGTCAGGGTAGTTACCAATACCCGCTCTCCGTTTCGGACTTTCTCATCAATTTCCGCCATAAGGTCATCAACCTGATTCTGGACTGGCCTAATCTCGATTTCCGGATCAAGTAAGCCAGTAGGCCTAACCACTTGTTCCACAAAAACCCCTTCCGTCTTTTGCAACTCGTAATCTCCGGGTGTGGCACTCACAAAAACCACCTGATTGGTCATATCTTCAAATTCCTGAAAATTCAGTGGTCTGTTGTCTAAAGCCGCAGGAAGGCGAAAACCATATTCAACCAACTTGTTTTTGCGTGCCCGGTCACCTCCATACATTCCTTGTACCTGCGGGGTTGTAACATGGCTTTCATCAATGAACATCAGGTAATCGTCCGGGAAATAATCCAGTAAACAAAAAGGACGTTCCCCGGGATTACGGCGGTCAAAATAACGGGAATAATTCTCAATGCCGGAGCAAAAGCCTAATTCCCTGATCATTTCCAGGTCGTAATTCACCCGTTCCTCCAGGCGTTTGGCCTCCAAAGCATAGCCCTGTGATTTAAAGAAATCCACTTGCTTCCCTAAATCTTCCTCAATTTCTTGGATGGCTTGTTTCTGCGTTTCCGGAGGGGTGACAAACAGGTTGGCGGGAAAGATCATGACGCTTTCCCTGTTTTCAATGGTTTTACCTGTATCCGGGTTAATGGAGTTGATTTCCTCAATTTCATCACCCCAGAAGCTGATCCGGTAGGCAAAATCATCCGCATAAGGAGGAAAAATCTCCAATGTATCCCCTGAAACCCGGAATTCACCACGCTCTAAGTTGGATTTGCTTCGGGAATATAATCCCTCAACCAATTTGAAAAGCAATTTATTCCGGGAAATTTCCTGGCCCACCTCCAGGGGAACGGTTACCCGCTTAAAACTTTCCGGATTCCCCATACCGTAGATACAAGAAACTGATGAGACAATAACCACATCCCTTCTGCCGGAAAGTAAAGCGGAAGTAGCCCTTAACCTCAGCCTTTCAATTTCATCATTAATGCTTAGTTCTTTCTCAATGTAGGTGTCAGTGGTCGGCATATAGGCCTCTGGCTGGTAGTAATCGTAATAGGATACAAAGTATTCTACGGCGTTCTCGGGGAAAAATTGTTGAAATTCTCCGTATAACTGGGCAGTCAAAGTTTTGTTGTGCGTAAGGACCAACGTAGGCTTGTTGAGCCGCTCAATAACATTGGCCATTGTGTAAGTTTTACCTGATCCGGTTACGCCCAGCAAAACCTGATAGGGCTCTCCGTTTTGAATGCCTTTTGTTAACTCCTCGATGGCCTGGGGTTGATCGCCTTTGGGCTCATAAGAAGCGTGTAGCTTGAAATCTGCCATAATTTTTTTACCGGATTAAATGGAATGCCATTTTATCAAAACAAAATGGGCATTGGAAGTTCCTTAACCATTTTTAGGGAGGTTGTGTTCAAGAATAAATTGGCAAGTTTCTCTTAAGCTTGATTCAATAGACCGGAAGGTGTGATTGATATGGCTTTGCAGTTTCGAGGTATCGTAATAAAATGTATTGGTTCCCATACGTGCCAGGTCAGGGGTTAAAAGCGGGGGTTTTCCTGTTAAAAAGCTTTTTAAGCTTTCCCAATAGGCTACACTTAAGCTCATCGCAAGGTTGGCTTTGTATCGGGGCCTCTTTACCCCAAAACCTTCAGCTATCCAGGTCATAACGTCCCTCATAGGAATCGTTTCTCCGACCACGATGAAGCGATTTTTGTAGGCAGAGGGAGTGTCCCTCAATTTGAAAAGACATTCCACCACATCCCGGGCATCCACATATGCATTGCTCCCGGGCGGATAAAAAGGCATTCCCTTATATACCTGTTTAAAAAGTGAGCCGGCACCACGATCCCAATGGCCTGGACCAATGATCAGAGCCGGATTTATGATGAGCCCTTCTAACCCCTCGGCAAACCCCCTCCAAACTTCCCGCTCACCGCGGAATTTGCTTTCTGCATAAACCGTAGGGAAACTTTCCGGAAAACGGCCCATTTGTTCATCCACCCATTGATTATGTTGTCTGTTTAGGCTGGAAACAGAACTGATGTGGTAAAAATAAGAGACCCCTTGCTCAATGGCCAGGTTCACCAAATTAGCGGTTCCTTCGACATTCGTTGCGGTGATGGCGTCTCGTTCCCGGGGATTGAAGGAAACCTTGGCGGCTGAATGATAAATGACTTCTACGCCTGCCAAAGCCGACCGAAGTTTTTCAGTATCCTGTAAATCCGCATCATACCACTCAATGCCTTTAGCCAGTTCTTCAGATCGGGTTATGGTTAAACCTTCTTGTTCACCCAAATATCTAAAAACCAGCATCAGATGGGCTAAAGAACTATCACTTCGTTTTAAGGCCTTAACGGTTTTACCCTCCTGAAGCAGGTAATACAGAAGGTAAGCCCCTAAAAAGCCGGTTCCGCCGGTAACGAGATGGTTCATAAAAAATAGTTAAACATCGGTAGCAAGGTTGCTCAAAATATTGTGCAAAAATCGGAAAATCCTTTAAAAACTATTGAAAGACTTTAGATCCTAGATGTTAGAACCTAGACAAATTTGTCTAATATCTAGGTTTTAGGCGCTAGGTTCTAGCAAATCTTTGTAATCGTGGATTTTAAAGCAACTTCTCATTTTCCCATTTATTCTTAATTTTGCTTAAGGGGTATTTGTTATTGTATGGTAAACCAAATTTTTAACGCTTTTAATTTTATATCCGACTTAGGAGACTATGATAAAGGGAAATTCTGGGCTAAGAAAAAGATTCGCTTACTTAATCAATTAAGCTTAATTGCCTTTTCTTTTGCTTTAATATTCACCCTAATTTTCATCTTTTACAATTATTACCGGCTCTATATCCCCGCTATATTGTTCATGGCGCTTTTCTTAAGTACAATATGGTTTAATTACAGAGGTAAATTCTTTTTTGCCCGGTATTATTACCAAATTGTGATTATTTTGGCCCTATGCTATTATTCAGGTATATCTGTGGATTTCGGTATCATTTATTTTTTCTTTCCTGTCATTGCTACCCTGTTTGCCACTTTTAGAAGCTCTGAAAAAGTTAAATACCTACCGGTATTCATCCTCCAATTGACTATTTTCTTGGTTTTATATGTTTTAAAGTCTGGTGGTTTCCAGATTTTCCCATCTTTAGAAGCGGCGCCTTTTATACAGAGCTATGGCAATCTGATAGGGCTTGGTCTTGCGGTTATTGCTTTTGGGTTTATTATAGACCAAACCGTTAAGGAAAGTGACGATGTGGAAAAAGCCTTGTATGATGAAAGCAACAACCTTCAGAATATCATAGAAAATAGTGATGCAGCGATTTGGTTATGCGACCGAAACACTACACTCATTACTTATAATAAAATTTTTGAGCATTGGATAAGCAATTTTATTGGTGTATCACCCCATAGCGGCATGAATTTAATAAATGGGCTTAAAGCCGTTGATAAGGAAATAGCCAATGACATTGAATCTTCCAGCCATGCCGTAGTAGAGCATCACCAAGGTTATAGTTTTGATAAATATTATGGGAAAGGTTATGGCGTGCATATTGAGTTATCATTCAGGCCTGTAATAGATTATGGAGAAGTAGTGGCCATATCATGTTTTGCCCGGGATATCACCGAAAATAAACGATTAGAAAATGCGTTAATCGAAGCCAAAAGCAATGCGGAAAAAGCCTCCGAGGCCAAATCCAACTTCCTCTCGACCATGAGTCATGAACTTCGGACCCCGCTAAATGCCATTATGGGGATAACCCAGGTGATGGAAAATGAAACACACGATCCCGGCAAGGATCAAGAAAATTTAACCATCATCAATCAGTCCGCTTCTCAGTTATTGACGCTTATTAATGATATTCTGGATCATTCTAAGATTGAATCCGGGGAAATCACTTTCGAGAAAAACTACTTTAACCTGCAGGAAGTCCTTCAAAAAGTTAGACAGGCTTTTTCTCGTAAATTTAAAGAAAAGGGCCTCGATCTTAACCTATCTATTTCACCTGAGGTCCCTGATAACTTAAAGGGTGATCAAAACCGTTTATTGCAAATTTTAAATAACCTAATCTCAAATGGCTTAAAATTCACCAGTGAAGGTTATGTCAGCTTGAAAATAAACCTTAAGGAAAAAACAGAAAAAGGTGTTAAACTTCAATTAATTGCAGAAGACACCGGAATCGGCATACCTAAAGACAAAAAGGAGCAAATTTTTGATGCTTTTAAGCAAGTGGAGAATAATATTGCTCGAAACTATGAAGGTACCGGGCTTGGGCTTTCTATTACCAATAAATTGGTTCAAAAACAAGGGGGCAGCATTTGGCTTGAAAGTCAAGAAGGCTCAGGGACTTCTTTTTATATAGAGCTCCCTTTTGAAATTGACAAAGAAGCCGCATCGGAGGAGGAAAAAGATTCTCAGGTTATTGAAAAAGAAGATACAACAGAAGGGCCGGAGAAAGCTTTATTGGTAGAAGATAATCTGATCAATAGAAAAGTGGCTACCCGGTTGTTGAAACAAATCAATGCCCAAACAAGTGAAGCCGAATCCGGTGAGAAAGCCTTATCCCTTATGTAGGAAGAAGCCTTTGACATTGTGCTCTTAGATATCCACATGCCTGATATGAATGGGTTCGAAGTAGCCAAAGCCATAAGGCAAAACGATAACCGGGCCACCTCTTCTAAAGTGCCTATTGTAGCCATTTCAGCGGATATTTACACAGAAACCAAGGAAAAAGCCAAACAAGCAGGGATCAATGATTTTATCGAGAAACCCTTTGAGATCAATAAATTGAGGGAAGCCATAAAGAACGTATTGGAATAACCTAACTAAATAATCCGGCTTTACTTCAGGTCAGTAGCTAAATGCCCCCTTATCTCCTTTAACGGTAACCTGTGCTCCTTCCATGCTTTCACAATAACCGATCACCTTAGCCTCAATCCCGAATGCCCCCGCCACGTCAATTACCTTTTGGGCATGCTGCTCATCCAAGTAAATCTCTAACCGGTGGCCCATGTTGAAATCCTGGTACATTTCGCGCCAGTCTGTTCCGGTTTGTTGCTGGATAAGACGGAAAACTTCCGGAGGCTCAAACAAGTTATCCTTGACCACATGCAGGTTTTGGATAAAGTTTTTCACCTTGGTCTGCCCGCCACCGGTATTGTGAATAATGCCGTGAATTTCAGGCTTAAGTTCCCTGAACAGGTTTGTTAAAAAAGGCAAATAGGTCCGGGTTGGGGAAAGCAAAAGTTCGCCAACCGTATACTGGTTATCCACTTCATCGGTTAACCGGTGTTTGCCCGTATAAGCGAGGTCCTCGCAAATATGTGGATCAAAGGTTTCGGGAAATTCCCTGGCATAGTCATGGCTCAGGACTTCATGCCGTGCCATCGTTAACCCATTGCTTCCAATACCGCTATTGTAGGTTTCTTCGTAATCGGCCTGTCCAAAAGAAGCCAGGCCTACAACCACGTCATCAGGCTGAATGTCATTGACGATTATTTCTGAACGGGGGACGCGAGCATAGGCCGTAAATCCTACATCCACCGTTCTTACAATGTCACCTACATCAGCGGTTTCTCCACCGGCATTGTGAATGGTGATGCCGTAACCCGCCATTTTGTTGATGAAATTTGAAGTACCCTGAATCAAATATTCCAGGACTTCACCGGGTATGAGGTTTTTATTCCGGGCGATGGTATTGGAAAGGATGATATTATTCGTAACCCCTACACAGGCCAAATCATCCAGATTCATGACGATGGCATCCTGGGTAATCCCCTGCCATACGGACAAATCACCCGTTTCCCGCCAATAAAGGTAAGCCAGGGCCGTTTTGGTGCCTGCTGTATCAGCATGCATGACGGTGCAATAATCCTCATCGCCAGTGGTATGGTCCGGCAGAATCTTGCAAAAGGCATTGGGGTAAAGGCCTTTATCCAAATGCTGAATGGCCTGATGAACCTCTGTTTTGGAAGCCGATACCCCGCGTTGTTGGTATTTACTCATGGAATAAGGTTATTATAAGGTTGGTTTTCCCTGCAAAGGTAATAGGTAAACCGGCCAAATGCGTCAGGTTGGTGGACCCTAAATTCAAAACTCCCGACCTGTTTTTAAACAGATATGTTCGCCTATCGTTATTTAAAACCTCTGAATCTGCCTCATTCATTTATAATAGCAACGCTTTCTAAAAATTCCTTTTTTACCTGTTTTCAATGTACTTTTATTTGGTCAGCACAAAACAAAAGTACCAAAACAAAAGCACCCTTTGATTGCATTTTTTGACCCGTTCTAAGGGGGTGGATCAAAAATTAAACCGAAACCATGCCATTGATAAATATGGGAACATTTTTATCAATGGCATTGGTTCGAGTTATCCCGATTTAGGAAATCACCAAGAAGGTGATTCCAGAAGTCAACTGACTGCAAGGCTTTCCTTAATCAGGGTTCAATAGAGGGGCACTGGCGAACCCCTCAATGACAGGTTCTCAAAATAAACAGGGGTTTTATTACTAAATCAAAACTTCTCAAAAACATTTCTACAAAATTTAAGGTAGAACCTTATTTCGGACTAAAATACTATATTGAATTTTGAATAAAAAAAGGCAGGGTTAAATTTCGAATCTCTTTTGCCCTTGGCTTTAGCCAAGGGGTTTTAAAAAGCCTTAGGACTGTTGGGCAAAAAAACCATTAAGGGTAGGTATTGATACAATCATTGAACAATTAACCCTTAATTTGTTTTTTAAAAAGCAAAAATTTGGCACAATACGGTGAGGTTAAAAACAGGGCCATTGTGGTTGGGGCTGGTATCGGGGGTTTGGCGGCCGGCATCCGTTTAAGGAGTCAGGGATGGGAGGTAAGGGTTTATGAAAAGCAAGCCTCTGCAGGCGGAAAGATCGGAGAATGGCGGTCAGATGGCTTTCGTTTTGACACCGGCCCCTCCCTTTTCACGCTTCCTTCTTTGATTGATGACTTATTCAGGTGTGCCGGGAAAAATCCAAGGGACTATTTTAATTACCGGGCTTTAAAGGAAGGCACTTTTTATTTTTATGAAGACGGTACTTACCTGGCTCCGGGAACTGATAGCGCCCGGCTTTCGGAAACCCTGAATAAAGCCACCGGTGAACCGGTAAGCAACATTGAAGCATTCCTGGAAAAAAGTGCGGAAAAATATAATATTACCAAGCCGGTTTTCCTGGAAAAGTCACTGCACAGAAAATCTACCTATTGGCGAAAATCCACATTAAAACGCTTTCTGAAGCTTCACCGGCTGGAGGCAACCAGAACCATGGCCGGCGCAAACCAAAAACAATTCAGGGATAAGCGTGTTCAGCAGTTTTTTAACCGGTACGCGACCTTTAATGGCTCAAATCCCTACCATACACCGGCCACTTTTAATGTCATTCCACACCTGGAGCACAATGTAGGGGCTTATTTCCCGGAAGGGGGCATGTATCAGATCATTCAAGCCTTAGTACAATTGGCTGAGGATATGGGCGTGGTATTTCACTGGCAGGAACCGGTTCAGAAGCTAATTGTATCAAATGGTGCCGTTCAGGGATTAAAAACAAGTAACGATGAGGTAATATATGCAGAGACAGTGATCAGTAACCTTGATGTACACGCTACTTATCGCTACCTGCTACCCGGTAACATTTGGCCCAGACGATTCCTGGATCAACCCAAATCATCCTCTGCGCTTATTTTTTATTGGGGCGTGAAAGGCCACTTCCCGAAGCTGGGGTTACATAATATCCTGTTTGCCAAAGACTACCGCTCTGAGTTCGAAGCCATTTTTGACCATATGACTTTACAGCAAGATCCGACCGTTTATATTTATATCAGTAGCCGGCTGAATCCGGAAGACGCTCCGGAGGAGCACGAAAACTGGTATGTGATGATCAATGTCCCCTGGGATAATGGACAGGATTGGGACCAGATTATCTGCGATGCTCGTAAAAGCATTATTCAGAAAATAGAAAGGCTCACGGGGTATGAAATCCGTGAACGGATCGTTTTGGAAGCTAAACGAGACCCCCGTGATCTGGAAGCCGAAACAGGGGCCTACCTGGGGGCTTTGTATGGCAATAGCGCTAATAACATGTTAGCAGCTTTTCTGCGTCATCCCAATTTTTCTACAAAAGTGAATAACCTTTATTTTTGTGGTGGCACGGTGCATCCGGGTGGTGGTATCCCACTTTGCTTGCTTTCGGCTAAAATTGCCACTGAGTTGGTCGAAGCAGATCTGTCGTCTTGATGGCGGTTCATGGGCATATCGGGGAAGATTTTAAGAGAAAGGATTTTATTCGTCTCAGGTCTGCCTTTTAGGGTTGGCTGACGTTTTGAGAAATAATGTGAAATCTCAGGGGTAACCCGGCCTATGATTTGTTGTAATAATGAGAATAGCAATTCATGATCAAAGCCCATCATACCTGGTTTGGCACCAAGATCATCGATTGGTTGGTCCCTTTCCTCATTAATCGTCATTTCAGGGATTTTATAATAGAAGAAAAAACTGCCATCGATTACCAAAAACCTGTTTTGATCCTGGCCAATCATTTCAGCTGGTGGGATGGCTTTACGCATTATTATTTGAATCAGCATTTGTTCCGGAAACGCTTCCACGTGATGATGCTGGCGGAGGAGCTTGCTAAGCGCCCGATTTTTAGCAAGGCCGGTGCTTTTGGCATTCATAAGGGCCGAAAAGATGTGCTGAAAACCTTAAATTATACCCTCGGATTACTGGATAAACCCAATAACCTGGTGCTGGTTTTTCCGGCCGGCCAGATCCAAAGCTTATACCATCAGGAATGCTTATTTCAGAAGGGAATGGGACGTATTCTGGAAAATGTAAACAAAGAGGTGCAGATTGTTTTTTCTTACATTTTTCCGGATTACGGCTCACATCCTAAACCTGCACTCCATTGCTACCTACGGAAATGTGACTTGCATGAATGGTCTTTGAAAAGTGTGGAAAAGCATTTTCAGGACCATTTTCAGGAAGTGCTTAAACAACAGCAAATGAAGTTTGAATAAAATTATCGAGAAAAGGCCCTAACCTGAATTTTTTAGTTCTACCCCATTTTTTGTGGAAATTTAGTGCTGTGGTTTTACATGGGGCCTTCG
>CAZJWK010000039.1:0-21338 GCA_964549595.1 uncultured Sphingobacteriales bacterium
TCCGGACTTGTTTATAAAGATACCATTTCTATACCTGCAAATGCCCAGGCTGGTCCAAGCCGGTTAAGAATAGCTTCCAACCTGGCCGGTAAAACCATGTACGGGTGTGGACCTAATTTTAGCGGGGAATATGAGGATTACAATATGACCATTAAAGAAGATGTCACCGCTCCTATGATCACCCTATTGGGACCCGATACGGTTTCGTTAAAAGCTTGCGGTTCTTTAGATCCTTCTGATACCGGTGCCATGGCTAATGATTTGGTGGATGGGAATTTAACCAGCCAGATTGAAGTCATGGGTAGCGTGAATACCCAATCCGCAGGTTTTGATACGCTAACCTACAAGGTGACTGATTCCAACGGCAATACGGGAATGAAAAGACAGATTTTTGACATTTCCCGTGATGCCCAAGGTCCGCAAATTACCCTTAATGGAAATGATACCACCCAGATTCCTGTATTTGGGCAGTACAGTGAGCCGGGTTTTACTGCCACTGATAACTGTGTGGGTGTTGATACCTCGTTTAGGAATGTTTCTGTCAATACTTCCATTTTAGGAGATTATACAGGTGATTACTTTGCCGTGGACCGAATCGGCAACCTTTCAAAAAAGGAACGTTTGATTCAGGTAGTGGACAGGCAAGCGCCTGAAGTCCAATTAAACGGGGATAGTGTTGTGTTTATTGATGTGTATTCTTCCTACAATGATAGAGGGATTTTTGCCACCGATAACTATTACGACAGTGTTGATGTCACTGTTAATGGAAGCGTGGATACCAGCAAGATAGGTAAGTATACGCTGACTTATGTGGCAGAAGATGTGGCAGGTAATGTCACAACCATTACAAGGGATGTTGTTGTGGAAGACAATGAAGCACCGCAGTTTTCCAATACAAGTAATGAGGTTATCACTCATGATGTGGAAACGAAACTTGACTTCCCCTTCAATGTTTCCGATAACTATTACGCCAAGAGCAATCTACAATTAAAGACCGGCGGGTCCTTCTTTAACAATTTCCCGAATGGTATCCCGGACTCCCTTGGATTCTTTAATGCCCGCTTTACCTATGTAGATGGTTCTGGTAACCAGAATTCCATCAATGTTTCTGTCCAAGTGGTGGATAGGATTGCTCCAACCCTAACCCTGAAAGGATCCCAAATTGCAACCATACCAAGGTGGACCAGGTATCAGGATTCGCTGGGCGTCACTTACGAATTGGATGACAACTTTTTTGCCGATTCGGCTATTGATGTTAAGGTTACCGGTTCTTACAAGACACAATACATTCAAAATGGCTTTCCAAACGGTATTTACCAGATTGTGTATCAGGCCATTGATCCTGAAGGCAATAAATCTCCCAAGAAAACCCGTGGTGTTAAAATTGTCCCGAATTCCGGCAAAGCCGAAAATGAAAGCATCAACATGGATGTTTATCCCAATCCTTCAGAGGGTCAATTCAACTTTGACCTGACATTGGCTGAAACTCAGAATCTTGAAGTGCAAGTGGTCAATGCACAGGGTAAAGTGTTGAAGACGGTTACTAACGAACAAAATTCAAAGGGTGGATCTTATCAAGTGGATCTCACCAATGAAGCCAAGGGCATGTATCAACTCAAGATTCAAACGGAAGATGAGGTCTTTAATAAGCCCATCATTGTTGAATAAAATGTGAAAAGCCCTGCCCCTCCGGGTGGGGCTTTAAAAATTATTGTTAAAAAATTAAAAAGCATGATTATGAAACAATTTTTACTAAAATATCGGAAAGGAGAAAGAAAAGTCCCTCAAGGGCTTAAATGGATGACATTTCCTTTTCTTGCCTTACTTTTTGCTTTACCCCATTTTGGGCAGGCACAGACTTATTGCGGTATTTCTCCAAATAGCCCGAACTGTAGTGGTTTTGCAGATGCCTATACCATTAGGGTGGCCATAGGGTCCATTAATAACAAAAGTGGTTGTAATGGGTCCTATGTAGATTTTAGTAACCTAAGCACAGGTATTGAAAAAGGCAAAACGTACACAGTAACTATTGACAACAGCGGTGGAAATGGTGGAAGTGGAGAAGCTGCCTGGATTGATTGGAACGAGGATGGCCGATTTGATTGCTCTGAAAATATTGGTATTGAAAATAGTAGTTATGAGTCAAAGGAACAATTTACTTTTACAGTACCCAATAACATTTCTTTCGGAGACAAGCGTCTAAGGGTTTTGAGTGATGATTTTGGGTATATTAGTTGTTCTGATGGGTGTGGGAATTATAGTAATCAAGGGGAAGCAGAGGATTATACCTTGGTATTAGCCCCGGAAAATGACATCTCCTTAGATACTTTTAAAAATCCGACTACCCAATGTGAATTAACAGCCAATGAAAAGGTGAAAGTAGCCATTAAAGTAAATGGCTCTGAGCCTATGCCTTCAGGGACCAGTTTTGATGTGACTTATCAATTTGGCAACAATGCGCCCGTAACAGAAACCAAAACATTGAAAATAGGTGCTCAACGGGGAGATGTTTTGACCCATACCTTTTCCCCTACAGTGGATGCGGGGACTGATAACCAAACTTATAACATTAAGGCTTGGGTAAATTGGTCCAAAGATCAGGCTGCTGCGAATGACACCAATGACATGACTTTCCGCAACGAATATTCGCCATCAAAGCCTTCAGTCACCCAGGATACAGCCTGCCTTAATCAAAGTGCTCAATTAATGGTTAAGAATCCTTCCTCTAAAAGTTCTGTTAGTTACAATTGGTATAACCCTTATGTCAATCGCTTTGGAAAATTAAAAGAAAGGAAATTTAATACCGACACGGTGGCCACTTCCACACCGGAAGTAGGAAAACAACCCTATGATACTTTTCTGGTAAAAAGGGTTGATTCGTCAGGTAGTACTTGCCCAAGTGAAAGTGCCAAGGGATTAGTGGATGTAAGGCCACTGCCAGAAGCAGGTTTCACTATGGCTGATTCTTCTTGTGCCCTTAATAAGGTCCAATTTACCTCTAATGCCAATTTTTCGGGTCAAGGTTCGTTGAATTATACTTACGACTTTGGAACCGGTGATTTCCGCAGCGGTGCCAATCCCAAATATGCCTTCCCCCAAAGTGAAGGGCAATATACGGTGAAACAAATTGCGATGAGTAATTTCGGTTGTAAGGATACCGCCACGGGGGAAATTAAAATTAATGGTCAACCTATTGCGAATTATAGTATAGAGAACGCTTGTGATGGTAAGGCCGTTGAATTTTCTAACGAAACGGTATTTCCCGGTTTTGGCTCTCTGGATTACACCTGGGATGTAAATGGGACCCAATACAAGACTAAGGATGTAAGCCATATTTTCTCGGGCGGTTCAGGAAATTACCCGTCAGAGTTAAGGGTTCAATCAGAATCGGGCTGCACCGATACGATAAGCAAAATGGCTCAGGTATATCCGAAACCCGAAGCAGATTTCATTTTCCAGAATGGTTGCCAGGATGAAAAGATTACTTTCACTGACAATAGTTCGTTAAACGGGGCTTCTACCTTAGATTACGATTGGCAATTCGGGGATAATAGCAGTTCAACGAAAACGAGCCCGAAAAATACTTACGATACGAATGGTCAGTATGCGGTCAAATTGGAAATAACGACCGGAGATGGTTGTATGGATGCCAAGATGGACACCATTGATATTCATCCGAAGCCGTTCCCTTCTATGAGTTATGAAAATACTTGCAATCCCAAGGAGATTGATTTTAAAGGAGATGCAAGGTTTGTCGGAGATATGAATGACCTTACCTATGAATGGGATTTAGGGGGTCAAACCAAGACTAAGAAAAATCCTACTCATAACTTTTCAAATGCCGGAAGCCAAAATGTTTCACTAAAGGCTACGAGCACAGTTACGGGTTGTTTCAATAATGTTTCCAGAACCATTGATGTCAAACCGCAACCTCAGGCTCAATTTAGCGCCACCAATGTTTGTAAAGGCCAAGAAACCAAATTTGACTATACAGGTCCGAATCCCAATACCGGTGAATCATATCATTGGAAGTTTGGTGATAATACGGCTCCATTGACAGGTTCATCTGTTAGCCATGTTTACTCCCAATCCGGTCAATACATGGTTAACCTTTCCGTAGATTTTTACCAGGGCAAATGTCAGGTTTCTACAACGGATACGGTTGAAGTAAATCCGGTACCAGAGCCTGATTTTTCCTTCTTTAAATCGGGGCCCGTTTGTGCCGGCGACACGGTTAATTTAACCAATAATACCAGTTTTAAAGGGGATTTTAACAATCTGAGCTACAGTTGGAATTTTGGTAATCAAGGCTCGTCCACTGATGAAAATCCTGCTTTTGTCTTTAGCGAAGAAGGTATTTATTCCATTAGCCTGGATGTATCCTCTTCCGATAATTGTAAAGCAAATATTACCAAGGAAAAAGGTGTCAATCCTACACCGGGTAGTGATTTTCAGGTGGAAAATTTAGGCATTGGCAAAGTGAGGTTTACCCCAAAAGATACCAGCTTTAACAGTTTTGTCAAATACTGGTTGAAATTTGGTGATAATAGTTTGACTACCACCAAACAAAAATCCTATGTCCACACTTATGATTCCAATGATACTTACACAGCCAAGCTTTATACCGAGAACCGTTTTGGTTGTAATTCCACAACAAATAAAACTGTGGACATTACGACAGTGGGTGTGAAAGGAGCCAGTACTAAGAAGGGAAGCTTAAAGGCTTATCCCAATCCCTTTAAGCATTCCACTAAGGTTCAATATACCATAGAAGAGAATGCTCCGGTGGATATTCAGATTTTTGACGCCAAAGGTCGTAAGGTAGTGGATAAAGGGTTCAGTGAACAAAGCCCTGGTACGTATTCTTTCCGCTTTAATCCTACAAGCGGTAATACTTCAAACCTTTACCTCATTAAACTTCAAATTGGAAATGAAACCCATTATAAGGAAGTAATTTCCGCCAATTAATCTTTAATTGAATAAAAGCTGATTAGAGCTGAATAGAAAAGGCCTGGATGGATATCATTCAGGCCTTTTTTTTGGGAGCTAAACAATTTCCAGAAACTTTCAATGCATGAGGGTTTAATAATTAACGGTTTTTTAATTGGTTTTTTCTTTAAAAGTTTATAAATTTTGAATTATTAAATGGAAGGCAAAACTCCATATATCATTGACAATCAAAAATAATTTTATGGTTTTTAATCATTTATACAACCTCGGATTTGGAGTAAGGGAAAAAACATTCCTACTGTTAATTTTTGCTTGTTTCATTATAATAAGCCATAATGTAAAAGGGCAGTGTCCTGATTCATCCAATTTTACAGAATATTTTGATGGTGTTTCCGTACCCAATATTCCCGCTTGTTGGAGTGAAATTGACAATGGAAACGATGATTTACTAACAGCTACTTCAAGCAACAATAATTCCTCTGTAACGGTTAATCCTCCATCATCTCCTAACGTGATTGAGTTTAATGATGGGGATATCACGGGGGGCGATACGGCCATGTTAATTTCCCCTTCCTTCTCTGATTTATCCACTGGAGATAATAGGATTCGCTTTGAAGCCATGCTGGAGTGTGGTTCATCAGAGGAATTGTTAATAGGGGTAATGAGTGATTCATCGAATTCCGGTACTTACGTGCCCTATGATACAATAAAGAATAGCGAACTTAGCACTTCTTTCCAGGAATTCACGGTTAATTTGGATGACACTTCCAAAATAGATTCTAATGATGTCCATGTGGCTTTGGCTCATGGTGTGGGAGCTTGTGAAATTCTAATTGACAATTTTAATTATGAAAACATTCCGAGTTGTGGTACTCCTAAAAATTTAAAGGTTGAAAATAGATACGGGGATTCTGCCAAGGTTTCCTGGACTTCGGGAGATAGCGGAGGTTCTCAATGGGAAGTCATTTATGGCCAATCAGGATTCAATCCGAGTAAAGGGAATAACAAAGTGGTTTCAGATACCTTTACAACGCTTACCAATTTAATGGCAAGTACCTCCTATGAATTTTACGTTAGGGAAATATGTGGCCCTGGCGATACAAGCTATAAAGCAGGCCCTGGGACTTTTACCACCTTATGTGAAAGTGTACAAGCCCCATTGTCCGAAAATTTTGATAATCTTTCTGTACCCGATCTGCCTTTATGTTGGAGTGAAATTGATAACTCGGGAGATTTATTATCGGCTAACAGCAGCAATAATAACTCCTCGGTCACTGTGAACCCTCCTTCATCCCCTAACGCGGTTGAATTCAATGATGGAGATATTACTTCCGGAGATACTGCCATGTTAATAACCCCGGAATTAAGTGATCTGGCGGATTCAGATAACCGCATTCGGTTTAAAGCCATGTTAGAGTGTGGCTCATCAGAGGAATTATTAATAGGGGTAATGAGTGATTCTTCCAAATCCGGTACTTATGTGCCCTATGATACGATAAAGAATAGCGAACTTAGTACTTCTTTTCAGGAATTTATTGTCGATTTGAATGATACTTCCAAAATAGATTCCAATGATATCCATGTGGCTTTTGCCCATGGCGATGGCTCCTGTGAAATTTACCTTGACGATTTTCAATATGAAGAAATTCCTTCTTGTCTGAAACCTTCCAGTTTGAAGGTCAGAAATCTTTACGCTGATTCCGCCAAAGTGTCCTGGACTTCCGGAGATAGTGGTGGTACCCAATGGAAAATTACATATGGTCAGGCCGGTTTTAACCCTTCAAAAGGAAGTTCAAAGGTGGTTAAGGATACGTTTTCTACCTTAACCGGTTTGACCTCAAATACTGAGTATGAATTTTACGTAAGTGAAGTGTGTAAAGCAGGCGATACCAGTAAAAAGGAAGGCCCCATTAGTTTCCGTACGGATTGTAAATCCCAACCAACGCCTTTTAAAGAAACTTTTGATTCAACCACTACTCCGGATTGTTGGGAAAATTACGGGAATGAACAATGGGTTTTTAGTACGGGAGCCAGCCAAGGTGCAGCATCTGCTGGTGACCATACGGGGAATAACGGTAATTATGCATGGGTTGATGGTTCCAGTAATAACAGTAGTGATACAGCGGTTTTGGAATCACCCAGTATTAGTTTGAAAAATCTTGACGACCCTGGTATTAAGTTTTGGGTATTTAGTGACAATACCAATAATCCGGGTGATAATAATACCCTGATTGTTGAGCTTTATGATGGCCAAAATTGGCGTGATAGCGTCATAGTTTATGCCAATGATAGCAGTGAGTGGGTCAAGAAATTTATTGACCTGGATAATTATACCATTAACGGTGATATGAAAGTACGGTTTATCTTTCACACTACGGCTTCTTCTCCTTCAGACAATGACCTTCTTATTGATGACTTTAAAGTGATTGAATCCAAGGATTTGAGCTTATCGGATTTGTTTAAGCCCCAAAGTGCCTGCAGTTTATCTCAAAAAGAAACGGTTACCGGCGTGGCTTTAAATAGCGGGCTTGACACGATTTATCCGAATACAAAGGTAGAATTGGGCTACCAGGTTGATAAAAAATCTGATACAACGGTTAATTATTCTATCAATGATACATTGCCTGTAGGTGACACTTTTCATTACCAATTTAACCAGAAAGCCGATTTAAGCAAGGATGGCAAAACTTATCAAATTAAAGCCTGGACGAACTGGTCAAAAGATAGTTTCCCTGAAAATGATACCGGTTATTTCAATATCAATAACAAGAATACTCCGAAACCTCCCCAATCCGTAAAAGGCGATACGATATGCCCCGGTTCTTCTGCTACATTGTCTGCTAAAACCGCTTCAGATACCACATCGGTTCAATGGTTTGATTCCCTTTCATCCAATAAACCCTTATCCAAAAAGGATACGTTTAAAACCCGTGCAATCAATACAGCCGACACTTTTTATGTCGAGACTGCTCCTGTAAGCCCGGGGCTAAAGATTACAGAAATTAACCTGAGGTCAAGTGATACCCTTGAGATTCAAAATCTATCTAATACTTCCATTAATGCCAATAATTGGACGGTAGCAATTGGTGATGATGTTAACAATATCAATGATGTACATCCGGATAAATGGAGTTTAGGGAAAATACCCGGCGATTCTGTCCTTTACAAGCATGATAATAATTGGGGAAGCAATATTGGTTGGTATCAAGGAGATCCCGGTTGGGTAATCATCATAGATGACCAAGGTAATATAATTGATTTTCTGGCATGGGGCTGGAGTTCAAGTGATATTCAAAACTTTAATGTCACGATAAACGGCTTTAACATAACCATCAATAACCAATGGACAGGAGCTGGAGCTACTTCTTGTAGTAACGATAACCTTTTAAGAACCGGAAAAAGTGATAACAATGATGCTTCTGACTTTAAATGCGGATTGCCGCGTAACTGCGGAAGTCAAAATCCCGGCCTGAATCAAAGCAATTGGCAATCCAATTCAACCACTAAAGGGGGTTGCAAAAGTCAAAGGAAGCCTGCTTATGTAAGACTCAAAACCGGCAAAAAGCTTAAATACCAAACAAGCGCTCCCTTCGAGGGTTCAGATAGCGGTGGAACAAAATCCAACCCTGACCATGCTTGCTTAGGAGATACCCTGACCTATGAAATGGAATCCCCTGAGAATTATTCTAATGCTGATTTTGGACAGGAATGGACCATAAGTAACAGGGACTTTTTAATTCTCTCGGGTGGCAAGCCAAGCGATACCTCTTATAAAAATCCTTCAGCTGGTCAGAATGCATGGTTTCAAATTATCATTGATTCTTCCACCTACGGTGAAACATTGAAACTTAAAACAACCATTGACTTTAATGGATGTACCGATACAGCGGTGAGGTTCATAAAAGTTAGCCCCCGATTAGACGCGGATTTTTCTGTAGCCGAAGCCTGCAATGGAGACTCTGTCAAATTTAATAACATGACTTCCTTCAACGGTGCGGACTCATTATTATCCTATAAATGGAAAATGAGTGACGGTGCCCGTTTTACAAGTCCCAATCCCGTTCACTTGTTTGCTGATACCGGAGAATACTCTGGCCGGTTAAAAGTTTCCGATCCGTTTGGTTGCGTGGATTCAAAAGTTAGAAAAACAAAGGTCAACCCCCTTCCTAAAGCCGATTTTGTTACGGATAGTGGCTGTATGGGAACTCCCTTTTCTTTTACAAATAAAACCCAATTTAGCGGCTCAGGTATAAGTTATTTCTGGCGTGCAGAAGATAAGGATTCCATAAATCAAAAGGACCTCCAGTATCAATTTGATGATACGTCCGGTAGCATTCAGGTTGGCTTAAACGCTATTAGTGATAAAGGTTGTGTGGACTCAGTAACCAAACCTTCTATCGTTTATCCTACTCCTGTGCCGAATTTTATATACATTAATCAATGTAAAGGGCTTGACGTGGAATTTAAAAACCAAACCAGCTTTAGAGGGGCTTCAAATAGATTGTCCTATGGTTGGCAATTTGGGGACGGGGATTCTTCCAACCAAGAAAACCCTGTTCATGCATTTAACAATCAGAATAATTTTGACGTAACCCTTAAAGCTACTGATTCCGTTAATCAATGTGCCGATACTACTATGCAAAACGTAAAGGTCAATCCGGAACCAAAGGCTGACTTTAGCTTTACGGAAGAATGCCTGGGAGATTCTACTGCTTTTAATTATACTGGTGACGCCGGAGTCAGTAATTACAAATGGTCGATCAACAACAATGCATTTGCTAACATTAAGAATCCGAAGTATTTATTTGATGAATCGGGTGATTTCACCGTAGAATTATTGGCCATTTTTAACAATGGGGCTTGTAGTAGTTCCGTCAATAAAACGGTACCAATAAATCCGGTCCCCCGTGCAGGATTTGAATCAAGTGGTAATTGTGTGGATGAGTCCATACAATTTAATGATACGACCTCATTTAGTGGTGATAATACGACTTTACAATACAAATGGTACTTTGGTAATGGAGATTCATCAGACCAGAAAGAGCCAAGTATTCAATACGATTCAGCAGGGCAATACCCTGTTACCGTAAAAGTAACTTCCGGAAAAGGGTGTCAATCTAAAACCCAGAAAACCAAAACCATTTATCCTTTACCCAATAGTAGTTTCGACTTTAAACGTACCGGTGTGGGCACCTTTAAATTTATGCCGGAAGATTCTTCTTATCAGAGTTATAAGTGGGCTTTCGGTGATGACTCCACGGCTGAGGGAACAGTTGTGTCTCACAGGTATCGGGAAAATGGCTCCTATACCGTTCAACTAAGCATAGAAACCAATAAAGGGTGTAAGGCTCAATCCTCAAAACAAGTGGATGTACAAAGCGTAGGAAAAGCACCGGAAGTAGCCCGGAATTCATTCAAGGTGTATCCGAATCCCTTTAAAAAGGAAACAACTATTTGGTATAGGCTTCAAAAAGCGGGTAAGGTGGAATTTTTAATTCACAACAGCAAAGGCCAAAAAATTGCTCAAAAGCGATTGAATCATGAGAGTAGTGGCCGATTTTCATTCCTTTTTGAGCCTGAAGTAAAATCATCCGGCAATGGCGTTTATTTTATCCGAATGATTCATGATGGGGAAGTCAGGACTAAAAAGGTGGTTGACATTCAATAATCGCTTTAACCAGCTTTTCCCCAAGCTTTGATATAAACCGGGGCTTCGGGAATTTGAAAATTTTAAGCCGTAGTTATTAGCAGGGTTATCCGGAGTTTGCGCTATTGGAATTAAGGTTGGATGACAATTTTTTCAACCCTTTCACCGCTTCTTAAAAAATAAGTGCCTGGTGCTAAGTCATAAATGGGTATTGAATAAGTTCCTTCTCTTTTTATGGCCTTTGAGCTAAGGTTGATTTTTTTCACCAGGCGACCCTTGCAATCAGATAACTTAAGGTTTTCGGGGGTGTTTGATTCAAAATTCAGATTCAAATAATTCCTTGCAGGATTAGGGTAAATTTTTATATCATCGTTTCCCTTTTCGCTGTTTGATAAGTGGTCTCTAAAATGCCAGGACAATCCGTCCAAATAAAGCTTACTATCCTTAGTACCCTGGATAAGCCCATTCAAATGACCTGCTGAAAAAAGCAGGTATAATGAATCTGCTTTGGGGTCGAAATTGTGCTGGATGGGCAGCGTAAAATTTTTGTAAGTACTTGAAGGCCCCAATTTTCGGAGGTTTGATCTCAACAAAGTGCTTTGGCCTTTACCTGGCTTGTGATCCAAAAGGACATAGCCTGCCAATGCGGAATCGTTTCCCCGTGGATAATATTGGTAATAACCGGTTAAAGAATCGGGTATGCCTTTAGCATTTTTAAGGGAAATGCGTTTTTCCATGAAACCTATCAAATTTTCCCGATAGGTGAAGGCATTTTTTAAGAGGGCTCCGTATTGCCCGGAATGGCTTTCATGTGTTTTTTCAATCAACCGATCGGGGGATTTTAAAGTGAGGGTATTTAAGGAAAACCAATGTTTGGGGTTCTCAGATTGAATAAGCTCCCAATTTTCAAAATTCCCATTGGGAAAGGGCAATAGCTTTTGCCTTTTTTTGAAATGGAGGTTATCGAGCATGAAATAACCATTGCTTTTTTCTCCCTTGCTCGCCATAATATGGCCGGATAAAGTGTCAGGATCATCAAATGGGGAAAACCAACGAATGGGAGCACTAAAACGATGGTAATTTGTGGCTGAATCAAAAAATTTAATCAAAACCTGGCCCAAAACGTTCTTACCGTCTTGGTTTTGATTTATGTAAAAGGTTAACCTCAGCTCCGCCGTGTCGCCAGGGGGGATGCCGTATTGAGCAAATCCGAAAATGGAATCCGGCCTTTGGTTATAAGGGACACCAGCCCTGTTGGTAAAATTTTTTTGGTATAATGATACTTTTCCTTTTTTCGAATTTCCGGTGGCTGTTTTTAGTAATAAGGCGTATTTTCCCTTTTTTGAATTCCCGGTTCGATGGACCAAAGGTTCGGTTTGGTTATGAATAAGCTGGGTATTATTGGAAAACCAGGTGGCCGGTTCATGAAAATGTTGGGTGGTATCCCAAAGCTCAAAATCTACATTTTGCCAAGCTTGGCTTTTTACCAAGGGTGGGAATAAAATCAGACAAAGCAGGATTGTTTGAAATAGCACTACCATTTCCCCCTTTCATTTAAAAAAACCCTTTTCTATTGAATAGGGTTTTTTTAGGGGAAATGTAACCATTTATCCAATAAAAAAGGGTTGCACTTTAGAAAAAAGAAAAAAGGCGGGGCAGGGAAAAAGCCACACACCTTTTTTCCGGTAAGAAAGGAAACTCAAGGCCTTTTTATGATTTTTTTATGAATTTTCTTTTGGTCTCTAAAAGTAATGGTCATAAGATAGGTGCCGGGAGATAATCCGCGTATTGGGATTTTTGTCGCAAAGTCCTCGTGGTATTGAACAAGAGAACCTTGTAAAGTGGTAATGCTTACATGGGAAATATTTTTCTGGTCACCGGTTTCGATATGAATGGTTTGCTTTGCGGGATTAGGGTAAATTTCCGTTTTAAAATTATTCGGCGTTTCAGGAATAGCCGATGTAGTGTCCATCACATAAATATTGTGTAAGACTGTGTCACCGGCAGGTGTTCCGGGGTCAATAAATTCAGGCCATATAGCGACCCCACTTGGACCTCCCGGCACATAAGCGCTGTTTGCAATAAAGGACCCTTTTGTAGTAAGGGTATCACCGACTGGTAAATTAAGGTTAATGGAATCCACTATTTCTCCTGTCATTAAAGAATCAGCTGCTTTATAATTAACCTTTAAAAGGGTATCTAATACGCCGTTTCCCTTATTGATTAAACCCACTTTAAAAGAATCTACATCCCCCATGCGGAAAGTATCTTCTAACATGGTTGATAATGAATCATCCGGGTTTAAATCTACCTTTAGCGGGTTATTAACGGTGTCTGTAATGTTAACGGATTTCCTTATGGTATCCGAAGGCACAAAGCCTGAAAGAAGCTCACCCTTAAAACGAAACGTATTTATGCCTACATTGGCCAAATTTCCAGTGGCCCTGAAAATGGCATCAGGACGTACGGTATCCTGAGGAGGGACAATTTTTGTAACGGTATCACTAAAAACACCACTTGCTCCGGTGTTAGTGTTGTAAAAGGTGACATGAAAATCACGATAAATGGTATCCTGAGTGGATTTATTAAAAACCTTAATTTGAAAACTATCTAACTTACCCAATGGGTAGCTATTGTTAAGACTATCTACCTCAAGCCCAAATCGGCCCTGCCCATTAGAAAAAAAGCTTAATCCAATAAGAATCAGGGTTATGAAAAAGTACCTTTGGGTTTTCATATTGATATTTTTTGGGATTTTGTTAGCTTTTTTAACTTTATTTTTGCAAATTAAATTGTTTTTGCAGGCTTAAAAAAAGAAATTTTTGGTTTAACTTACATGGTCAAAAAAACAACATGAATATTCTCAAGGATGTCATTCAGGCTTTAACAAAGGAGGAAGTCAAAAATTACAAAGTGATTACCTTCCGCTCGCATTCGGATAAAAACCGTAAGGATCTGAGACTTTTTGACCTTTACCGTCAAAGGCCTGACTATTCTGAGGATCATATTACTTTAGAGCTTTTTGGGAAAGACCAGAAAAACGCATTTTACCGCCTAAAAAATAAGGTGCATGAGGATATCAATAAGAGTCTTTTTTTCCTCCATGCAGGTAAGGATTCTGCTTTACGCACTCAACAATTAAGAGAACTAGCCAGGAAGTTTGAGCAAAGGCAGTATCCTCAACTGGCTTTCCAATACCTGGATAAGTCTGATAAATTGGCCAAGAAAAACAAGGACTATAAGTCCTTGATCCAGATTTATCGTCAGATCATTGACCTCTCTCAACAGTATATGGAAATTAATCCGGAGCCTTATATTGAAGCCAAAAAAAAGTATGAGGAGAAATTGCATAAGATCGATAAACTGGATGAATTGATCGCTACTATTAAATACAGGATTCACAGGTCCTATAACTTAGGGAGAAGGGCCAGGGGTGTGCTGAGTATGTTGCAGCAAACCATTAATGAATTTTCCAGGGATAAGGACCTTTTGCAAAACCGGAACAACCAATTAAAGCTCTACCAGGCCATAAGCAGTATAATGATCCAGAATCAGGATTATTCCAATCTGGCTACTTATGTGGAGCAGACTTATGAAAAATTTGAGAAAAACAATTGGTTTACTAAAGAAAACCATGAAGTGAAGTTAAGGATGTTGGCTTACTTGATAAATGCCTATTATAAACTGGGAGAATACCAAAATTCCTTGCAAAATGTGGAGTGGTTGGAAGCGGAAATGAAAAAGTACAAAAATCAATTTTACCAAAAGTACTTGGTGGTTTACTATAATGGTTTATTGATCAATTACATGAATATTGATCCCCAAAAGGGATTATCCTTGGTGGAATACATTAAAAACAATGAAACAAGTATTACTGAAGATGAATATCCCGTTCTCACATTGCTCAATCCCGCCTTACTTTATTATTATTCCGGCCGGATCAACAAAGCATTGAATTGTCTTCAGGAGTTATTTATTCACAAAAGTTTCTCTGAACTTGAACAAGGGTTTCAACTTAAAACCCAATTAGTGGATCTGATGATAACTTTCGAGGACCAGGATATGGATGTACTGGATTATAAAACAGATCAATTCAAAAAAAATTATGGGGAAGAATTGCAAAAAGAGGATTATGTGAAGGAACAGAATTTTTTTGCGGTCTTTGATGAAATTGTAAAAGATGAATCTGAGGATGCAGCCAATAACCAATACCTTCAGAAACTTGCTACTGATTTTATTAAAAAATACCGCAAAACAGAAAAAAAGTCGGATGACCTAATTCCTTACGATGAATGGTTGTCTCGTAACCTGCAATTAAGTATTAATGAACCGGTTTATCAGTAACCGCCTAAGGAATGGTATAAGCTAACTAAGATTTTGTAAATTAAGGATTATTGATCTTCCATTTTATTCAATGCCTTTTTACCCAACTTAATAAGTCCTTTAGGCCCGATGGCTCCTCTTTTCCGATGGACCACCTCCATTTCATCATCAAAATAAATTAAAGTAGGATAAGCTTTAACCCGATAATCTTTCTTAAACTTTCTACCTTTCCCTTTTTCCATGTCAAACTTAAAATTGATGAAATGCTTATTATAGAATTCACCTACCTTTTTTCTGGTAAAAACCCTGCGGCTCATGACTTTACAGGGCCCACACCAAGTGGCAAAAGCATCGACAAAAATCGGCTTACCCGTTTTTTGGGCTTTTTCTTTAGCGTCTTTCCAACTGCCCTCAAAGAATTGAATTCCCCTTTTCGGTTCCGCGGTTATACCTGATTTGCTTTCGGAAACCTTGGTGGTTTGATTGTTGGTATCGTTGGCTTGATTTTTACCGTTTTGGGCAAAATAAATTATGCCAGCCAGAATGATGAAGCTACCCAGAATTATGAGCGGTTTTGGTTTCATAAGTAAGTTTTTCTTGGTTTTTTTTGATTTTCGAAAATAACATCCGTTTCACGGGATTGATTCATCAATTGCATTTAGCATTTAATGAATCAAAAAATTTGATTAACAAAAAACGTTCCATTAAACTTAAGGGTTGTCTGAATAAGTTATTTGGTGGCTTTTATGATTAAAACCTTTACGTTGTAGCCTTTTTGTGCCACCAGGAATATTTATCAAATGGAATGAACCATTTTGGTGTTTTTTTTGGGATGTTATCAAGAATAAACGGAGTTCTGGTTTTGCCCATTTTTTCAGGATCTAAGAATATGTTTAAACAGCTTTTCCATAAGGTTACTATTTTACAAGCTTTTAGCTTTTTATTATTGGTTGCTTTTGTATTTAATACTGGCGGCTATTGGTTGCTCTATTGGGGTATGAACCAGCATTATTATCAAAAACACCTGATACTTGAAAAATATGGCCAATACGATGAAGAGACGCTTGAGGTTTTAACCTTTGCAAAGGAAAGGCTCAGGAATGAAAAAGTTGGGCTGGAATGGGAGGAGAAAAAGGAGTTTGCGTATAAAGGGGGCATGTATGATGTCGTAAAAAAAACCCATAAGGAAGATTCCGTTCAGTTTCTGGTTAAACGGGATCATGAGGAAGAAAAGCTGCAAAAATGGGCGGCTAATGTTAAGCAAAATCAAGATAATGCAACAAAACAACAAGATTTGGGGCTTTTGGGCTGGTTTAAATTGGTGATAACCCAGGCCCAGCCGGTTAACCCCCTTAAGGTCGATAAAAAAAGCCCTCCTTGTTTTTTTTCAATACCTTATTTAAACGACCTTTTTGATACTTACCTGAGTGTAGAAAAGCCCCCACCAGTTTTGAATTCCTTTTAATGAAAGATTCTGTTTTGACTATTTATTGTGGAATGAATTAAAAGGAATTTAAATGCTTTCCAAAAAGCTTATTATCCTGTTATTGTCGATGATTTCATGGGGTCTTTTGCTTAATGCCCAGGAAGTTCAGGTGCTGAAAAAATCTAATCAACGCCCTGTTGGCGATGTCAATATTGTCAATCTTGACCAGGAAGAATCCACTTTCACCAATGACCAGGGCAAGGCAAGCCTGGAAGCTTTTAGCCGGGGTGACACCCTTACGTTTAAGCATTCATCCTATTTCCCGGTTAAAATAGCCTTCAGTGAATTGGCTAATCAGGATTTCAAGGTGATGCTCAGTGAGCGGCTAATGAACCTTGAGGAGGTTGTGATTTCAGGTAGCCGCTGGGAGCAAAGAAGAGCAAACATTCCTAACAAAATACGTCCGATCACGGAAGAAGAAGTGGCGTTTGATAACCCGCAAACTTCGGCTGACTTACTGGATGCTTCCAACGAAGTCTTTGTCCAGAAGAGCCAGCTTGGAGGAGGCAGCCCCATGATCAGGGGGTTTGCCACCAAATCAGTTTTATTAACAGTTGATGGCGTTCGGATGAACAATGCCATATTTCGGGGTGGTAATCTTCAAAATGTAATCAATATTGACCCCCATGCGATCGAACGGTCTGAAGTAATTTTTGGCCCGGGTTCTGTTATCTATGGCAGTGATGCGCTTGGAGGTGTTATGGCTTTCCATACAAAAGAACCCGAACTGGCAAAAACTAATGATGTTCGGGTAAATGGGAGCCTAATGACGCGTTTTGCCACGGCCAATAATGAAAATACAGGCCATGCCGAAATCAATATTGGCACGGAAAAGTGGGGTTTCTTTACCAGTGCCACCTATTCTGATTTCGAAGATTTGAAAATGGGAACCCAAGGCCACTCTTCTTTCAAGCGGGATAGCTTTGTTAGGCGGATCAAGGGGGAGGATGTGACACTGGAAAATGAGGATCCCAATGTGCAAAAGCCTTCTGGTTTCAGTGAATATTTCCTTATGCAAAAAGTCCGTTTTAAGTCGAACGATCATTGGGATTTCAAATATGGCTTTCATTATTCCCGAACTTCCGAGATCCCTCGGTATGATCGTTTGATTCAGCGCAAGCCCCGGCTTTCAGGGCCTTTCAAAAATGCTACTTGGTATTATGGTCCCCAAATTTGGATGATGAATAACCTTAAGGTGAAGCATAGCAGGGAAACTGCCCTTTATGACGAAGCCAAACTGACCCTTGCTCAGCAATTTTATAAGGAAAGCCGTCATGACAGGGGTTATCGAGAAGTATCCTTGCGTCACCGTCAGGAACAGGTTGACATATACACTTCAAACCTGGATTTGCGGAAAACCTTCTCGGAAAATACCCGATTGTTTTATGGTTTACAAGGTGTTTACAACTATGTGCATTCGGATGCCAGGCTGGAGAATGTGGAGAATGGTGCCACAAAACCTACGGCCACCAGGTACCCGGATGGTTCGGATTACCAAACTTATGCGGCTTATGGTCGTTTGGTCCATGACTTTAATAAACAATGGACGATCAATGTGGGTGCCCGGTATACAAGAGTGGCTCTTAATGCGGATCTTACGGAAAATTTGGAATATTACGACTTTGACTTCCGGAAGATCAACCTGAATACAGGGGCTTTAAACGGGAATGTGGGTTTGGTGTATAAACCAGATGATTCCTGGCGGTTTAAGCTGAATGCTTCATCCGGTTTCCGGGCACCCAATATCGATGATGTCGGTAAAGTGTTTGATTCTGAACCCGGTAGCGTAGTGGTTCCTAATGACAACCTATCTCCGGAATATACCTATAACGGAGACCTGGGCATTGTCAAACATTTCAGGGATAAGGCCCGTATCGCGGTAAACGGTTTTTATACATTGGTCACTGATGCCATGGTCAGGCGTCCTACAGGTGGAGATTCTATTATTTATGACGGGGTTAAGAGCCAGCCGATTTCTATCCAGAATGCAGCCGGTTCGGATATTTATGGAGGTAGCATCTCTTTTAGGGCTGCCATTACCCCTTCTTTAAAGATAAAGGCTAAATATACGCAGATTGAAGGTGAAACCGATAACGGGGAACCCATAAGGCATGTGGCACCACCGTTTGGAGCCGGTCACTTAATTTATGAAAAAAGCGGGCTCAAATTGGATTGCTTTGCCAAATTCAATAGAAAGCTCCCCAATTCCCAACTGAGCCCATCTGAACAAGATAAGTTGCACATGTATGCGTTAACTAAAGACAAAGAGCCTTATTCCCCGGGCTGGTATACCCTTAATTTTAGGGCTGGTTACGAGTTTAATGAGAGCCTAAGCCTCAATGTTGGTGTGGAGAATATACTGGACAAGCGGTATCGGCCTTATTCATCCGGGATTGTGGCGCCGGGTAGGAATATTTACCTTACCCTTAGGGGACATTTTTAAAAAATGCAATATTACTGTTTGTGGTGGTGTGGAATTTGTCCACGTCACAACTTTTCGAAAAATAAAACTTTTATCGGGGAATCAAAAAATGGCATGAATGAGATTTTTTTCATTGAGTGAATCCCGTGGCTTAATCTCGGTTTAAACTTAGTTTTGTTGTATGGAAATCCCTCTACTCACCGATATTGTAATCATTTTAGGCCTTTCTGTATTGGTTATTCTGGGATTCAGGAAACTGAATTTACCAAATATCCTGGGATTTCTATTTACCGGAGTTTTAGCAGGACCCCATGGCTTATCCCTCGTAAAGGCTTCCCATGAAGTGGAAGTACTGGCTGAAATCGGTGTTATTTTGCTGCTTTTTGTGATTGGTATGGAGTTTTCCCTTAAAAGCTTGATCAGGATTAAAAATGCCGTGATCTTCGGTGGGGGATTGCAAGTTGGTTTGACGACTGCAGTAGCGTCATTCATTGCTTATGAATTGGACTATCCTTTAAATCAAGCCATTTTCCTGGGTTTTCTGTTTTCCTTGAGTAGCACTGCTATTGTGCTGAAACTTTTACAGGACAGGGGAGAAATTAATAGTCCACATGGAAATATCACCCTTGCTGTTCTTATATTCCAGGATGTTATTGTGGTTCCCATGATGCTCTTTACCCCGATACTTGCCGGGGAATCCAATAATGTTTTGCAAGCCATCCTGTTATTATTACTAAAGGGGGCCGGGTTGATTATTTTCATTTTAATAAGTGCCCGAACCCTTGTTCCTCAATTGCTTTACCAGGTCGCTAAGACCAAAAGCAGCGAACTTTTCATTTTAACAATTGTCGTGATTTGTTTTGCTGTGGCCTGGTTAACCAATACCCTGGGGCTTTCATTAGCTCTGGGGGCTTTTATGGCCGGGTTATGTATTTCGGAATCCGATTACAGCCACCAGGCAACCGGCAATATTTTACCCTTCCGCGAAATTTTTACCAGCATATTTTTTGTCTCCATTGGTATGTTACTGGATATTGGTTTTCTTATTAACCATATTCCGGTAATCCTTTTATTGACTATTATTGTTTTTCTTTTGAAAGGAGCTTTAGCAACGCTTGCCGCTTGGCTTCTTCGTTATCCGCCGCGCACTTTTATTTTGGTTGGGCTTTCCTTGTTCCAGGTGGGTGAGTTTGCTTTTATCCTTTCAAAAACAGGCCTCGAGTACCAATTAATAGCCGGCGATACTTATCAGTATTTTCTTTCCATTTCCATCCTGACCATGGCTTTAACCCCTTTTGTCATCAAATTTGGGGATCGGATAGCTTATATCATTTTGTCGGCGAAATGGCCGGGTAAGGTTATGAAAAACATCCAGATTTCCGGAGGTAATACCGTTGACAAAGCTTCAGAATATGAAAACCTGGAAGACCATCTCATCATAATCGGATTTGGCATTAATGGCCGCAATGTGGCGAAGGCTGCTAAACAGGCCAATATACCCTACGTGATCCTGGAACTCAATGCCGAAACCGTTCACAATGAAAAAGCCAAAGGGGAACCGATTTATTACGGAGATGCCAATCACTTAAATGTGCTGGAGCACCTAATCGTTCAAAAAGCCAGGGTGGCTGTCGTAGCCATATCAGACCCCGCCGCTACTAAGCGGATCATAAGCAATATCCGGCAACTAAGTAAAACGATACACTTGATTGTCCGTACACGATTTGTCAAAGAAATGGAGGAAAACATCAACTTAGGGGCTGATGAAGTTATTCCTGAAGAATTTGAAACTTCCATCGAAATTTTCAACCGGGTTATGACCAAATACTTGATCCCAATGCAGGAAATCGAGGAGTTTACCCGGTCCATTCGATCGGATCGCTACGAGCTGTTAAGAAGTAGCCCTTCTTATACGAGTGAACCGCCCAAATACAACCTGGCTTTACCCGAAGTGGAAATAGTGGCTTTAAAGGTAGAATATGCCGCAAAGGACATTGTCAATACACCTTTGAAGGAAACCCGGATTAGGGAAGACTTTAAGGTCAACGTAGTAGGCATAAAACGTGAGCATCAATACTATTTTGAGCTACACGGGGAAATTCAAATTCAAAAAGGTGATATCCTTTACGTGGTGGGGAAACCTGATAAAGTGGTCGCATTTAACAAAGCGATTTCTCGTTAATACAGCTATCAGAACTGCATGGGAAGCGCTTGAACTGGATTTTAAATTAATTAGAAGGATAAATCTCGATTTCATCATGGCAATCTTAAACCTTTATTAGGTAGGTAATTGGTGATAAGCCTTTAAAAATCTCAGAATTCCTGATCTGTCCCCCCTATCAGTATTCAAAGCCTCTGAATCTGTTCCGTTCTTCTATAATGGGATCCCTTTCTAAAAATTAATTTTAATTCGTGTTATCAATGTCCTTTTCTTTTTACTGCTCAAAAGAAAATACACCCTTTGATTGAATTTTTTGACCCGTTCTAAGGGGGTGGATCAAAAGCCTTTG